>NZ_SSXE01000530.1 GCF_021699195.1 Nonomuraea sp. MG754425
AGATGTGTATAAGAGACAGGAAGAAGGCACCGGGGAGAAGCGGGCGCAGGGGGAGCAGCACGCCCGGGAGGAAGCGAGGCGTCGGAGGAAACGAAGACGTGGCGGGAGAGGAAGGCCCGGGGAGCATGCCACCCGAGAGGGCAGCGAGGAGCGGCTACCGACGAGGGGATGAAAGGCGCAGGTGGCTGGCGCAGAAGAGGGAGAAGCGCGCAGGTGGAACAGGCTCAGCGGGGGTCGGCGGAAGTCGGCGGGAGAAGGGGCGTCGAGAGAAGGAAGCGCAGGTGACGAAGGCATAGGGCAAGGCGCAGGAAAAGGGCATGGGGGAGACG
>NZ_SSXE01000531.1 GCF_021699195.1 Nonomuraea sp. MG754425
TTGTTGCCCGCGGTCGAGCCGTCCTTGTTGCTCACGCACAACCCCGTCGCGACACTGCGCACCAGGAACTTCCCACTCGCCGCCGACGACGCCGAGAACGACCACTGCTGGTTCGCCTTCGCCCCGTCACCACAACCCCACTGCTGAAGCTGCGTACCCGACACCGACGAAGAATCCGGAACATCCACACAGCGACCGCTGCCGACGTTCACCAGATTGAACACACTCCCCCGAGCCACCGCCCGGAACTGCTGACCCCCCGCAGACGCCGAACACGCCGTCTGCACCAGCAGCGCCCCGTTGTCAGCCGAAGACCCCGTCACGAGAACACACTTACCGGACGACCCCGACGCCAGCGTGTACACGCCACCGTCGCCGGGTGT
>NZ_SSXE01000532.1 GCF_021699195.1 Nonomuraea sp. MG754425
GTGGACTCCAGCAGGGACGCCGAGGCCACCCGCAGCGTGCCGCCCCTCTTGCCGGACGGCCGTACCACGGAGGTGAGGGCGCTGCCGTAACCGGCGGGGCCGCCGTCCGCGGCCGGGCTCGTCGCGGGGCCGGCTGAGGAGAGTGGCGTCAGGGCCGTGCCGTCGCCGAGCCGGACGACCATCCAGGCCGCCAGCCCCACGATCACCGCCGTCGCCGCCGCGCTCACCGCCACCAGCACACGCCGCCCGCGCCGCCCCGGCGCGGTCCGGCCCCACCCGGGGTCCCCGCCGGTTACGGCAGCGCCCTCACCTCCGTGGTACGGCCGTCCGGCAAGAGGGGCGGCACGCTGCGGGTGGCCTCGGCGTCCCTGCTGGAGTCCAC
>NZ_SSXE01000533.1 GCF_021699195.1 Nonomuraea sp. MG754425
ATTTTACACCAGTTGTTTATTGGAGATTCCAGAGATGCCGGTATTGCCGCTTTGCTGGAGACGGTCTTTAATCAAGTACTTAGAGCACAGTCCGCAGAACAATTGGGGGCGGATAAGTACGAGCGTAATGAAGATCGTACAGCACTCCGCAACGGTTACTATGAGCGGGGCTTAACGACAAGAGTAGGCAAGTTAACGCTAAACGTGCCTCGGCATCGAGACGGAAGCTTCTCTACGGAGCTGTTCACCAGATACCAAAGAAGCGAACAAGCGCTGCTACTATCCTTAATGGAAATGGTCATTCAGGGCGTCTCCACTCGCAAAGTTGCGAATATTACCGAGGAGCTTTGCGGCACTGAATTTTCGAAGTCCACCGTAAG
>NZ_SSXE01000534.1 GCF_021699195.1 Nonomuraea sp. MG754425
TACCACGCCTGGTATCGGCACATCACCGTGGCCATGCTCGCTCTGGCATTCCTCGCCGTGCTGCGCCGTGCCACCAAAAAGGGGGACCCGGCCCTGTGGACAACCTCCGGCCACCACCGGCACAACACCGGCGAACCCACCCGAACCGTCCCCGGAGGTCGTCCACCACACCCGGCCTGTTCCGCACCGGCTGATCGCCCTGTCCATCGGTGAAATCCGCCACCTGTTCAACCTGATCGACCGCGATGATCAGACCATTGATCTGGGTCTCTACTGGTCAGCCCTCCGCCGCCGACATCAGGCCACAGCGCGCAGGCACCACTTCCGGCAGCGCCTGCGCCTCCAACACATGCAGATCTAGCTATGTAGTACTAG
>NZ_SSXE01000535.1 GCF_021699195.1 Nonomuraea sp. MG754425
CGGAAGGTGCGGCTGGATCACCTCCTTTCTAAGGAGCATCTTCACCTATCACTGCCGAATGTGTGGTGGGGTGACAGCTCATTAGTGGAGCACTGGCTACTCAACCATGCCGGGTTGCCGGCGTTCTGGTACCGCCTCTCAGTTTGAGGGGAGTGGGAAGGGGCGTTCGGGGGTTCGGTTTGGTTGGACACACTGTTGGGTCCTGAGGAAACGGGCAGTTTTGTTCGTGGAATCGGTACAGGGTCACTGAACGGTCATCTTTGTGGTGGTCGGGAGGTGGTTGCTGTTTGTTGTTTGAGATTTGCATAGTGGACGCGAGCATCTTTGTGGCCAAGTTTTTTAGGGCACACGGTGGATGCCTTGGCATCAGG
>NZ_SSXE01000536.1 GCF_021699195.1 Nonomuraea sp. MG754425
GGCCCGCCTGGACGGGCGGCTGTAGCTGTAGTCGACCAGGCCCGCCGCCTGGGCCAGGCCTCTTCTGACCAGGCGGCGCAGCGTCGTCCGCCAGTCCACCTGGGGGCGGAGCGTGGCCTCGGCCCAGCGCCGCCAGCCGCCCGGGGCCGTTCCCCTGGCGTCGATCTCGGCCGCCACGGCTCTGGTCAGGAGGTCCCGCTCCAGGACGGTCATCGCCTCCGGGCCGGTGAACGGGGGCTCGGCGCAGGGGGACAGGTGGGACGGGGGGTCGATGAGGTCGAGCAGTTCGGTGTACCGCTCGGCGAGCAGGCCGTCCGGGAGGCCGAGCGCCTCGGGGGAGACGGCGTCGGCCGGAGTGCCGCCGTCC
>NZ_SSXE01000537.1 GCF_021699195.1 Nonomuraea sp. MG754425
CCCCTGGCCCCGCTGATGTGCGGCGTCACCAGCACGTTCGGCAGCCCGAGCAGCGCATGACCGGCCGGCAGCGGCTCGGGGTCGGTCACGTCGAGCACGGCGGAGATCCGCCCGGCGGCGCAGTGCCGGACGAGGGCGTCGGTGTCGATCAGCGCGCCCCGCGCGGTGTTGATCAGCACGGCCCCGTCGCGCAGCAGCGCCAGCCGCCGCCCGTCGAGCAGCCCGCGCGTCTCCGGCAGTTCCGGCGCGTGCACCGTGACCAGGTCGGCCGCGCGGCACAGCTCGTCCAGCGGCACGGTCCGCGCGCCCAGCCGGGCCGCCTCCTCCTCGCCGGCGTACGGGTCGCTGAGCAGCACCCGCGCCCC
>NZ_SSXE01000538.1 GCF_021699195.1 Nonomuraea sp. MG754425
GAGCGGCAACCGCCGGAACTCGGCCTCGTCCATCGCCCAGTCCAACGCCTGCATCGCATGATCAGAGCCGTCATAACCGACGACCACACCCAGCGTCTCCCCCACCCGCTCACCCTTGGCAAATCACCGCAGGTCATGCGAGCCAAGCCGGGAACTTTCACCTTCCCTGCCGAATCTTGGCCCGGCACGACACCGGCCGGACGGCCTCAGACGCCCGGCCGGCCGGTCATCGGGCGGCCTGGACGATCCGCGAGTCCGGGCCGGGGAAGACGAGGCTTTCGTGCCCGTCGTCGAGCCAGCGCACCAGATAGGGCGGTGAGCCGTCGGCGTGGCTCACCTCGACGATGAGCCCCTCACGCCGGAT
>NZ_SSXE01000539.1 GCF_021699195.1 Nonomuraea sp. MG754425
TGCGCCTTTACCTGTAATTCGCACCAGCACCACATCCGGTCCCGGACGCCACGACGTCCCCGAATTACGTGAAGGAGCCTTCGTATGCGTGCTCGCGCCAACAAGCAGAAGGGCCGCCCCACCTTGCCAGTGGTCCGGCCGATGCCCAAGATGCCGCAGCGGCCCATCGCGCCGCCGCGCCGCATCCCGCCCAAGGGGCGCTGAGGCCACTACCTGGATGGGTAGTCACAGCGAGCGCCGCCTCCCCGTTACGCCAGGAGGCGGCGCTCGCGCCTTTCAGCTCACAGTCTCTCGATGACGGTCACGTTGGCCTGGCCGCCGCCCTCGCACATCGTCTGCAGCCCGTACCGGCCGCCGGTGCGCT
>NZ_SSXE01000055.1 GCF_021699195.1 Nonomuraea sp. MG754425
GGGCGTCGAGGGCGGCGGTGGGTTCGTCGCAGATGAGCAGGTCGGCGTCGCGGTGGAAGCCGCGGGCGACGGCGATGCGCTGCCATTGGCCGCCGGACAACTCGCAGCCGTCCTTGAAACGGCGATCCAGCAGGGTGCGGTAGCCGTGCGGGAGGCCGGTGATCACGTCGTCGGCGCCGGCGATGGCGGCGGCGGCGTGCAGGGCGGGCTCGCCCCGATCGGTGCCCATGGTGATGTTGTAGCGGGCGGTGAGCGGCCAGCGGGTGTGGTCCTGGGCGATGACGGCGGTGCGCAGGCGGACCGCGTCGGGGTGGACGCCGGCCAGATCGACGTCGTCCCAGTGGACGGTGCCGGTGCCGGGTTCGTACAGGCCGGCCAGGATCTTGGCGAGGGTGGTCTTGCCGGAGCCGTTCTCGCCGACGAGCGCGATCACCTCGCCGCGTTTGATCTCCAGGGACACCCCGCGCAGGGCCGGGGCGTCGGAGCCGGGGTAGGAGAACGTGATGTTCTCGGCGGCGATCCGGCGCGAGCCGGCCAGCGTCGCGGCGGCGGGACGGTCGCTGGTCGGGGCGTGCCGGGCGGCGCACAGGTCGAGGAACGTGGTGAAGTCGGTGAAGTACAGGCCCTCCTCGTACAGGCGGTTGGTGGCGTACATGAGGTTGGCCAGGGAAGCTTGGGCGGATTTGATGGCCAGGACGGCGGTGCCGGCGACGGCCAGGGGGATGGCGGCCACCATCAGCAGCAGGCCGAGCGCGACGTAGACGAGCCCCGCGCCGATGCCGCCGATGGCCTCTCCGACGAGCCGCGCGATCGTCTGCCGGCGGGCGAGGCCGAGGCGGACGTCCTGCTCGGCGACGGCGACCGCGTCGTACATGCGCAGCAGGAAGCCCCGCATGGTGAACGCGCGGACCTCGGCGGCGGAGTCGCGCTCGGCCAGCAGCCTGCCGATGATCCATTTGCGGCGGCGCACCGGGATCAGGGCGTACTCGGTGGTGTAGCGCATGCGGGCGGCGCGGATGGCGGCCCACGCGTCGGGCAGGACGGCCAGCAGCAGGAGCGGCAGCAGGACAGGATGCAGCACACCCAGGACCCCGGCCACGGCGATGAGCCCGATGACGGCGCTCAGCACGTCGATCGCGGACGTGACCACGGTGGAGGCGATGAACATGCCGCGCGAGGTGGCGCGTTCGAGAGCGTCGTGGAAGTCGGGGTCGTCGAAGGCGGCGAGCGGGACCGCGCTCGTCTGCTCGTAGAGCCCTTCCTCGGTCACGCGCGAGATCTGCGGCATGAGACGGGACTGCGCCCACCCCGCGCCTGCCTGCACCACGGCGCGCAGCGCGGCGGACGCGGCGACGAGGGCGAGACTCGGCAGCGCGGCCTGGACCCGGTCGAGGGTCGGCCCGGTGGTGAACAGCGCGGTGAGCACGCCGGTGGTGGCCAGCAGCCCGAAGGCGGTGAAGACGCCGCCGAGCAGGTTGAGGATGACCGCGCACAGGGTGTCGCGGGGGCTGGCCCGCCAGGCCACGTCCATGGCCTGGCGGACGAGGGAGGGCAGGCGTCTGGCGATCGTGAGGAAGCGCACTTCGGCCATCTTGTCGGCGTGGCCGTACCAGTCGGAGATCGTGATCTCGCCCATCTCCAGGGCATCATCTGCCATGACGGAGAGTATGGACGCGGCCACTGACAGTTCCTCGTGTTGGTGACCCTCAGCCGGATCTTGCCGCCCGTCACGGTCAGCGACGCCGCCACGCCCTCCGGCCCCGGGGTGTGGAAGACGAATCCCGCCGGATCGGACTCGACGAGTTCTTCGAGGCGTACACGGAAGTGTTGTCCAGGTTCAGCCGAACGCCGCAGGACGCGTCACCCGGCGCGCGGCCGGTGTTCCGCGGATTCTTCACGATGCCCGCCTCCGCAGACCCGCCGTCCTGACCCGGGCGTGCTCACCTACAGGTCGCATCGCACCGATGGGGTTGCCGGCAGGGGAAGCGCCGGGTGACGAAGGCGTAGAACGGCCCGGCGAGAGCCGTGGACAACAGCGCCATCGCCACCAGGACCAGGTAGAGCTCCGACGTGAGGATTCCGGCCTCGTGTCCCGCCTGCAGCACCACCAACTCGGTCAGCCCGCGGGTGTTCAACAAGGCGGCGGCGCGCATCGCGTCCCGGGGGGTCCGGCCACCCAGCAGCGCTCCGGCATAGGACCCGAGCGTCTTGCTGCCGACGGCGACGACGGTGACCAGTACGACCATGAGCCATGGCATCGCATGCCACGGCTCGGACAACGCGGTGAGCCCGGCCACCACGAAGAACACGGGGACCAGGAGCCGGCCGAGGTGCGAGATGAGCTGGACCGGCCGCTGCCACCGCTCACCGACGGGTAGCGCCAAGCCCACGAGGAGTGCCCCGAAGACCTCGGTGAGCCCCCACGACCGCATCGACGACGAGACGCCCATGGCGGCCACGGCCACGATCCCGGCGGTGACGTACGGGTGCCGGCCGATCCAGGTCTGACCCGGCCAGTTGCCCAGGAACCGCCGTAGCAGCAGGCAGCCCAGCACCCCACCGGCGATGAGCCCGAGGAGAACCGGCAGGCCGGTCAGCGCGCTGGCTGCCAGGCTCAACGACACGGCCAGCAACAGCCAGGCCACCACGTCGGTGGTCATGGCCGTGGCCATGGCCAGCCTGCCCAGATCCGTGCCGGTGAGCCGATGCGCGGACAGAACGCCGGCGAGGACGGGGACCGCGGTGACCGCGAAACAGGTGGCGATCATCAGCACCAACGCAGCCGCGGGCGCCTCGCCGCGCAGTGCGCCGTCCGGTCGCGCGACGAGCCACCAGCCGACGAGAAGCCCGGTCACGGCCGGCACGAGCAGCGTGCCCAGCCCGGTCCACACGACGTCCTTCCCGATCGTGTTCCCCGGCGCCCGGCCCAGATCGTGGGCGACGCCGACGATGAAGAGCACGAGCCCGACGTGCCCGATGAAGCTCAGCGCCTCGGTGACGTCCGGCGACAGCAACCCGCCGGGCCCGGCGGCATCGAGGTGCGGAAGGAGCACCGGCCCCAGGGCCAGGCCCGCCGTGATCTCGACGATGACAGCGGGCTGCCGCAGGAATCCGGCCACCACGCGGGCGACGAGGAGAACGACGCCCAGCGCGAGGAGGGCCGCCAGCAGTTGGCCGGCGAATTCGATCGCCGTCATACGTGTCCGATTCCGGCGGCGTCCCGTCGCGGGGGGCGGGACGCCGGCTCGCGGCCCCCCAGGCCGAGACCGCCGAGCACACCGTCATGGAAGACCAGGGGCTCCCCGCCGTAGATCGTGAGGTCCTGGACCTCGCCCAGGTACAGCAGGTGGTCGCCGGCCGGATGCCGATCCCACGGCCCGCACTGCAGGGTCGCCACACAGCCTTCGAGGCACGGGGCCATGAGCCCGTCACTCCACCGGACCGGCACGTTCGTCTCCGGGCCGCCGGCGAACCGCAGGGCCAGGTCCCGTTGGTCCGCGGCCAGCACGTTGACGGCGAAACCGCGCGACCGTAGCTGCTCGCCCGACTTCGCGGTCTTCGCCAGCGAGACCAGCACGAGTGGCGGGTCGAGCGAGACCGCGGTGAACGCGTTGACGGTCACGCCTCTCGGGCGGCCCAGCCGCAGATAGGTGACCACCGTGACGCCCGTCGCGAACTGGGCCAGGCACCTGCGAAGCTCACGGCTGTTCACGTGGCTCGGGCGACGAAGTACAGCCGCGGCACCCGGTCGGGATCCGGCAGCGGAGTCGCCAGATCGTTGAGACGGCAGGCCCAGGCCCGGTCGAAACCGCTCTCGACCAGGGCGGCGATGATCTCCTCCGCGGGCCACGCGGTGATCGACGCATCCTGTTCGAAGCGCTCCCACCGGGTCGTCTCGTCGAGACGCCGGCATCCGGTCACCCGCGCCACGGCCCGTCGGCCGGCGGGGTCATAGGTGATCTTCACGACGAGCAGCAAGTCCTCCATGTCCCGTACCGTCGAGAAGTTCTGCATGCGCAGCCCCGTCATGCTGTGGACGTCGAAGACGAACGTGCCGCCCGGAGCGAGGGCACGTCGCACGGCCGAGAAGCACTTGCGCAGCGCGGCGACGTCGGGCAGGTGGTTGAGGGAGTCACCGGTACAGGTGACGAGGTGCACCGGCTCCTCGACGTCGAAGTCGGTGGCGTCGGCCGCCATGAGCCGCACGGCGCCGCCGCCCGGAACCTCTGCCGTACGGCGGGCGGCGATCTCCAGCATGGGGGCGGAGGCGTCGACCCCGACGACCTGGTATCCATGCTCGGCGAAGTGCGCGGCGAGCTGACCGGTGCCACAGCACAGGTCGAGGAGGCGGCGCTCCGACGGCTCGCTGATGCTCTCGAAGTAGCCGCGGATCGTCCGGGCGAAGTCAGTCACGGGGCCCGAGAAGTGGTTGTCGTAGATGGCCGCGAACGAGTGATCGTAGAAGTGCGTCATGCCATGGCTCCAGACCGTGTGCTTCAGGAAGGGGATACGGCCGACGGGCGGGTCGCGAGTTGCCCCGCGGCGGTCTCGACGACCGCCGATCCGGCTTCGGTGAGGTGGGCGTGGTAGCGGCGCAGGGTCGTGACGGCCTGGCCCGCCTGGTCGGCGAGCGCGTCCGCGCGTTCGTGGAGCGGCCCCTGCTCCGGGACGACCGCACCGGCGCGCCGGTAGAGGGAGGCACACCGAACCAGCACGACGAGCTGCTGCAGGAGACCGGCCAGCGGCCGGTCGTCGGCTCGCAGCGGCGTCGCCACCAGGGGCGCCCTGCCTTCTGGACCGCTGGCCACGAGGGGTTCGGAGACGGCCGCGGCGTTGCAGAGGCTGTGGGTGGCCTCGTGGAGGAGCGACTCAGCGAGACGCACCTCGGCGGGGACGCCCGTGGTGCTGATCGCGCGGGAGTCACTGACGAAGGCGGCGCCGTGCGCCACGAAGTCGGTGAAGCCGACCAGGCCGTGTCCGGTCAGGTACCAGGCTTGGGCCAGCACGGCGTCGATCTCCGCGTACGCGGCGGGCCACGCCGTCGCCAGCAGTTCCATGGCGCGTTCGAGGGTCGGCTCCTCGGGCCAGGGCACGAGCCTGCTGGTCAACGTGGCCGGGTCCAGTTCGGCGGGAGCCTGGGCGAGGGCCCGCCGGACACACGCGGCGGCGTACTCGTCGTCCGGCCGCCCGATGAATCGGCGTGCGCCCGCGCCTGCCCGCCGCTCCCGGTACCTGGTGGCCTGGCCGGCGAGTCTCATGGCGGCCTCGCGCGAGCGCCGCGGATGTGCCTCGGCGCCGCGGAGGTGATGGTAGAGGTGGTAGACGCCGGGGTAGAGCGGCAGGCCGCCGTCCGCGTGCAGCGCCTGGTCGAGTGCGACGGTGACCTCGTGGTCGTCCGTGCCGAACAGGTGGAGCGCGGCGGCTCGCAGCTCGGTCGCGACGGTCGCCTCCAGGCGCTCGCGCTGCCGCGTGGCCACGTCCGTCTCCGGCTCGACGAGGGGATGTCGATCAGCGGTGCTCACAACGGATTCCCTTTCGTGCTCATGGCTGCGTCAGTTGATGCTCACGGTCCGGCCGAGATCCGGAGCCAGACAGCGTTTCGCCGCCTCCGCCAGCTCGTCCGCGCTGATCGCCAGGAGGCGATCGGCGGTCAGCGGGTCCGCGGCGAACGGCGACCAGGCGTGCTCCAGGAGCCCGGCGAGGTCCGACCGGCCAGGCGGTCCGAAAGCATGGGTCCGCGCCGCCATCACCCGTGCTGTTTCCAGGTCGTCGTCCCCTGGAGGGGCGTAGTGCCGCTCGATGATCTCGAGCAGCTCATCGGTTCTGGACGCGCCGGTGGGGTCGGCGTGGGTGGACAGGCACAACCCGCCGCGTACGCCGTCGAAGAAGGCATGAGCCCCGTAGGCGCCGCCATCCTCGCGCAGGACCTGATGGGCGATCCGGCGCCTGATGTCGGAGGCGAGCACGGCCGCCACCGCCCGGTCCAGCTCCGGCGGTACGGGCCAGGCCACGGCGTGGGCGAAGCGGTCCCGGCCGCGAGCCACCTTGACGGCTTCGGCGGCAGGCGGGTCCGGCTCCCTCTCGCCACCGACGGACAACTCGCGGCTCAACGACCTGGCTTCGGCCGGCACGTCCTTCCCGACCACGAGGACGCGCACCGGTGCGGCCGCCAACCGGGTCAGCGCCGGGTGGAAAGCGCCGGCCGCGGCCGGGCCGCGCCACGCCACCATGGCGGGCAGCCCGTTCACGGCGTCCTGCGCCGCGCCCGGCACTGACACCTTCCCGAGCGCGGCGCTCTCGGCCAGCTCGTGGGGGGCGGTGACCAGCCGCCAGGAGCCCTCGTCCAGGCATCTCCCGACGCTCCGGACCGCGCGCTCGGCGCCCTGCTCCGTGGAGAGGAGATCGGTCACGCGCTCCAGCAGGCGGCGCCATCCGCCCGGAGTCCAATCGGAGAGGACCAGGTCGAGAACCGGCTGCCCGCCGTCCATCCGTACCTGTGGACGGGCCACCACCGGGCGGGGCCCGGTATCGGCTCCTGGAGCGGCAAGGGACTGCACCAACCGGATGAGCGGCCAGAGCAGCCGGGCGTCGTCGTGGGTGACCGGCACCAGCACGTGACCGTAGACGCCGCGCGGGCCGTCCGGCAGCACTTCCAGAGAGGTGTCCAGCCGCTGCACGCGTGGCGGGACGGGTATCGCCAGCTCGGCCACGCCACGCAGGGGCAGGCACGAGGCGTCCTGGCTGGGCCGCGGCCCTTGCCACACCCGCTCGTCGGCCTGCCGGCGCTCCGGCGACGGCGGGGTGATCGGTTCCGCGCGGTGCGGCACCGGGTCGAGCACCCGGGCCTCGACGCGCATCTGGGCGAGGGGCGAGGGATCGCGCTCCCGCGAGCAACTGCCGTACCTCTCGTGCGGCGGCTCGTCGTCGTTCGCGAGCTGGAGCGGACTGAGACCGGTGGCCTGGGCCCCCGCCAGTGCCAGGCCCCAGGCGATGTCCGGCGGAAGCGTCCGGTAAGGCTCGGTGAGGCGGTGGAGCAGCGGTGGCGGCGGATCGTGGGCCGTCCTGCCGTCGCGCCAGCCGGCGAGCGCATCCTCGAGCCGTCGCCGCAGGTCGGCTGCCTCCTGCCGGGGATCCCCGGACCCGCTCGCGCGGGTTGCCGCCACCACGATGACCGACGTGTCGATCGCCACCGGGCGGCAGACCAGCCCGCGCTGCTGCGCCGGCCGCCAGGTGGCGGAGAGATGGTCGTGGATCTCGAAGGCCAGCCGCCAGGACTCCGGCCGGCCCCCGGGCAGCGTGATGTCCGCCGCCACCCACCGCTGGTCGCGCAGGTGGCCGGGCGCGTGCAGCGAGGCCGGGCGGACCCGAGCCGGCGGAGCCTCGTCAGGGGCGGCGGTCGCCCGGCGCTCCCGGTGCGCGGCGCCGAGAGCCGTCAGCGTCTGCGCCAGCTCCGGCCCGACCGCGAAGGAGAACGCGCGTCTCGGCTGGTAGCAGCGCTGATGGAAGGCGTGTCCCGAGTCCGGTGTCAGCGCTGTGAGCGCCGAGGGCACCCCCTCGTGCCGGTACTGTTCGTACCCGTCGGGATGCAGGTGGCGCGCCATCAGCCGGACGACCCACTGAGCGTCGGTCTCCGGCTTGAGCAGCATCTCGTTGAAGACGATGCCCGTCCATCCGGACCGGCTTCCCGCACCCTGCCCCGAGGGGATGTCGATGGCCCGGCAGCTCTCGCGCAGGAACTCCCGTTCCGACAGCAGCGGACGATAGACCGCGTCGAGCACCACGTCGAGGACGTCACGGAAGTCCGAGCCGCTGCCGGCGGTGAAGGTGCACGCGGTGCGCCCGCACTCAGTGAACCCGTTGAGGAAACCGGAGCGGCAGCGGAACGCGGTGGTCAGCAGGGCGCTGCTCATCGGGTACGTCGCCGATCCCGCGCCGATCCAGTGCTCCAGCACGTGCGCGACACCGCTGTCATCCTCGGCGGGGGTGTCGAAGCTGATCCCGAACGCCCGCGTCGTCCGCTCGCGTTGCCAGTGGAGATGAACGGCCCCGCTCTCATGACGCCAGAGGGAGACCGGGGCGTCCTGCCGGGAGACCTGGTTCAGCAACTGCCAGTCGCCGGAGGGGATCACGGCCGCTCCAACGACTCGCTCGGCAGCGGCAGCCCCTTGTCGCCGGTCGTCCCGCAGACGCCACAGCGGGGATGTTTCACGCACGGGTCGAAGCCGGCGGTGAAGTCACCGGCCAGTTGCCATACCCGGTTCACCGTCGCGGGCGTCAGGCCCAGCAGATGGCGCACCGCCTCCATGGCCACGACCGCAGCGGTCATGGCGCCGTGCGGGCTCAACGCCCCCGAACTGCCGCGCGGAAGGCGGAGTTGCCGGCGCAGCAACTCGCCGTACAGCGGCTGGCGCTCGATCTGGTGGCTCCAGTCGCACATCGCGCAGGCGCCGGACTCATCCAGGCGGAAGGGGCCCACGCGTGAGCCGCTCGCCAGCAGGACCGGGGTCTTCGTCCGCTGCGCCGCCGCGGTGATCCACTCCTTGATGACCCAGGGAGGCTGGTCCGCCAGGCCGAGCACGACGTCGGCCTTCTCGAGTTCGGGGACGAGGTCCTCCTGGGAGGTGACGACGAACTGGCGCGTGGTCACCTCGATACGGGGATGGAAGCGCCGCATCGCCTCGGCCGCGACGGTGACCTTGGGGCGTCCCACATCCGCCTCGGTGAAAAGGATGCTCCGGTTGAGATTCGACATCTCAACCACGTCTCCGTCGATGACGGTGAAGCGGCCGACGCCGCAGCACACGAGGTTGTAGACCACCCAGCTCGCCAGACCACCGAGCCCGACGATGACACAATGCGCCTCGCGGAGCCTGCGCAGCAGGGTGAACCGGCTCTCGCCGGCCAGCTCCATCTCCGAGAGGAAGTTCAGCAGGCGGTCGAACCGCGCCAGGTCCGGATCGGACGACGCCGGCGTGCACTCTTCCAGGAAACCCGCGCCGTGCAGACGACTCATCCACGGCACGCTCGCCACCTGGTCGGCGGCGCAGCCACCGCGCAGCTCGTGCAGGTGAGGCAGCTCCTTCTCCGTGAAGGGCGCCACGCGCAGCCGCGTGGTCCCCAGGCTCAGCAGGAGCGCGTCATCGACCCAGATCATCTGGGCCCGGCCGCGTAGCCGGAGCCGGGTGTCCGTGCCGGTCATGCGGCCGCCTCGGCGCGCATCTCCGACCACAGCCGCTCCCCGGCGGGAGTGAACCGGACGGACTGCTCCGCCTCGACCGCCCGCAGGGCCTGGGCGAGCTGACCGGCGGTCTCGGCCTGGCGGCTCGCGTGGATCTCCTCGCCGGTGACCGCATGGGCACGGCGGTGGAAGGCGGCGATTCTGGCGAACGCGAAGGCCGTCTGGAGCATCCCCGGCAGCGGGCGGGGATCGAGCCGGACGGGAGAGCTGAACGTGGCCTCGGGGTCGGCCTCGACCAGCGGATCCAGCTCTTCGATCAGCGTCAGGCGCAGATGGGCCGCCTCGTGGAGGAGATGCTCGGCGGTGTGAGGGCGTGAGGAGAACGGCCACATGGCCTCGGACAGGAAGACCGCTCCCATCAGGCACGCCTCCGTGAAGCTGGAGTGGAAGGAACTGCGGTAGGGGACGAACAGCCGCACGTACGAGGTGATCTCCACGGCGAGTTCGGGCCAGCAGCGCTCGATCAGCCGGAAGGCGGCGTCGATGTGCCCCGGCCCTTCCGGGCTCAGGTCAGCGGGCGCGAGGTCGGGAGGCGGGTAGCCGGGCACGGCCGGTTTGGTGTTCATGGAGCTCAGGTGGCGGTGGATCCAGGGATCGCCGGAATCCACCTCGATGCCCGTCCCGGCGATGAACAGGTGGTCGTGGCGGCGGGTGTGCCCGAGCGGCCCGGTGACCTGGCCAAGCAGGAAGGCGCGGGGCAGACGTACGGCTCCGTCGCGGACGACACCGTCGCCGTCCCCGGACACCCGTACGGTGTCGACGGGATGGGCCACGGCGAGATGGAAGGCGCTGCCGGGCAGCCGGATCTCGCGGGTGGGCTCGGGGAGCCGCATGCTGACGGGCTCGTCCGGATGCCGGGTCAGGTGCGGCACCAGCAGGAACCGGGCCAGGTGGTGTGACCAGGTCTGGACGAACTCCCGGTCTCCGCGGGCACAACCCTGCATGAGCTGGAGCCAGAGGTAACCGAAGAACGGATGCCCGACGATCCGCATGGCCACGTCCTCGGGAAGCGCGTAGAAGCGCTCGGACCACACGCCTGTCTCGCGTACGGTCTCGGCGTCCCCGAACGCGCCGAGGCGCCTGGTCACGCGGCCCACGGAATCCCGCAGCCGGGTGGTGTGGTGTGCGGCGGCCGGGTCGTGACCGTTGGCGACCATCGCCAGCGGGCCACCGGTCAGCTCGGCGGGCGTCACGGCGTGTTCCCTCGTGTCGCTCACATTTCCCCCTTGAGATAGTCGGACTCGGCCGCGGGAGCGACATCACCGCAGGCAGCGGATACCCGATCGCGCTCGGAGGCGATCTCGGCCACCAGGCTCCGGCCGGCGGGGGTGAGCCGCACGGACGCGGTCAGCGTGGCCAGAGCGGTGGACACCTTGTCGATCAGGGCACGTGCCTGCGCGGCCCCCTGTGTCGCCTCGGGGGTCTCACGCGTGACGTGCAACAGCGCCGAGGCGGCCCGGGTGAAGACGAAGGCGCCGTGCAGCAGGCCGGTGACGGGGCGCGGCCCGGTGCGGAAGGGGCTGTTGACCCGCTCGTCCCAGGCGTGCTCGTGGAGGGGGACGAGCACCCCGAACGCGTTCAGCCGTAGGTGTCCCGCCTCGTGGGCCATCCGCTCGATCAGGAAGAGCGGGTCGGCGAAGTCGCCGCGCAGGAACACCGCACCCTGCCACGCGGTGTTGGAGAACGCCGCGGTCTGCCGGCTGGCGATCGGCGTCACCAGACTGACCGTGGCCACCATCTCCTCGTGCAGCTCCGGCCATGCCGCCCGAAGCGACGCCAGCGCGTTGCCGAACCGGTCGCGGGCATCGGCCGTGACCGGGATCGGACGGACGGACTCGATGGAGAAACTGCCCGGGTCCTGCGCCAGCTCGGCCAGCATCGGAGCGAGCAGTTCGGCCCGCCCGCCGAAGACGACGTCCTCGGGGCCGGAACCGGATGAGGGCACGATGCCCCCGGCGCCGTGGGCGCGCCAGCCGAGCAGTCCGTCGCCCGCGTGGTGGAACTGCACCGGCGTGCCGTCCGGGGTGGAATCGAGGAGCAGCGGTTCGCCCAGCGAGCCGAAGCACACGGTGCCACGAGGGCCGGCGGTCAGCGTGATCGGCTCTTCCAGCAGCGCCGCCGCGGGGATCAGTACGCTGCCCAGCAAGCGCTCCAGCGAGCGCGCCGCCGCCTGGAAGTCGCCGGCGCGCAGCGCGGTCACCAGTCCCGTGAAGGCCGCGTGGAAGACGGGTTCGCGGCCCAGCGCCTGACGCCCGGCCGTCGGTAGCTCCGGGATCCGTTCCAGGAGCGCCGCCGCACCGGTCGCGTGCGGGAGCCGGTGACGGCGGAGAAGGTCGGCGAGCCGGCGCAACTGCGTCAGCCGCAGGCGCACGATCTCGTCCATCACGCGCCGGTGCTGACCGGCGTCCGGGGCGAACCCCATGACCTCTCGGAAGGACTCGCCGAGGAGGGGAACGGCAGGTGGGGAGGTTTCAGTCGGCAAGGGCTCGTCTTCCCTTCAGCGGTTCGACCAGAGTCTGGATCTGGCGGTCGGCCCAGGGGCGAAGTCGCTGCAACGGACCGTCCGAGAGCGCGTCGCGCAGCAGGACGAGTGGGGTGACGGCGGCGGGATCGGCGGCGATGGCCTCACCGAGGGCGGCCAGGGCCCGCTCCTGGTCGCCGAGCCGGAGAGAACAGCGGGCGGCCTGGGTGTGCGCGTAGGAGGTGTAGGGCAGGCCGAGGGCGGCGGCGTCCTGGTAGCTCTCCCGAGCCTCGGCGGTCCGTTCGCGACGGAGCAGGTAGTCCGCCAGCCGGACGTGAACCTTGGGATCCTCGGGGTCGAGCTGTACCAGTGCCCGGTAGTAGTGCTCCGCCTCGTCGAATTCGCCGGCGGCCGTGGCGGCTCGCCCGCGGGTCTCCAGCAGCGGGTGCCGGTTCTCCCGGGCGAGCAGGACCTCGTCCGGCCCCGCCTGCTCGACGGCGGCGAGGGAGCTGTCCTCCGCCTCGTCGAGCATCCGCCGCACGGACGGGTGGTCGCCTCCGAAGAAGGGCAGGAAGCTGACCCCGCGCCAGTAGTAGCTGAGCAGTACGGGTCGGACCTCGCCGGGTGCCGCGGCGACCAGGCCATCGGCGACGTCCTTCCAGCGGTCCATCTCCGTCATGGAGCGATCCGACTTCGCGTGATCGACGATGAGGTTGACCGCGGCCGTGAGCCTGGTGGCCACCGGCAGCGCCTGGGAGGTGGCGACGGCGGTGAAGGTCTTGCGGGCCGCGGCGTGGGTGGCAGGCGTCGGTCCCGACAGCTTGAAGTCGGCGTTGCACCGCAGGATCGCGAGCCTGGCGTCGTGCGGGGAACGCTCGGGCGTGAGGTCCGGGGGGACGAGCCTGCCCACGGCGGCCCAGAAGCCGAGCTTGCTGAGCGTCGCCGCGACCGCGATACGTTCGCCGGTCGGCGACGCCGGCCACCTGTCCAGCATGGCGCACAGGTGCTCCCACCGCGGGCTGCGCTCGTCCGGCGGAACCTCGCGGGGATCGCCGCACGCCACCTTCCCCCAGCCGGCGGCCGCGAGGGAGGCGCGCAGCGTGCTCGGCGTGTTGATCTGGTAGGTCGGCGCCTGCTCGCCGGCGACGAGGCGCCGGCCGAGGTCGGCGACCGAGCGGGCGTGCAGCGGGCCCGCGTCCGAGGTCAGGTCGAGGTAGGCGCGCAACAGGTGGAGATCGCGGGAGTGCCACCGCGACCGCGTGACGGGGGCTCTCAGGAATTCGGCACGCACAGCTCGCCCTCCTCCGAACGTCCCATGCGCAGGTCGCGGGCGCTTCGCCCGGCCCACTCGGCCAGCCGCCCGTCACTCCGATGGCGGGCGAGCCGTTCCAGTCGCAACAGCGGCGTCACGGCCGCCGGGTCCCCGCGGTGGGCGCACATCAGCGCGTGTTCGGCGTCGGCGGGCTCCATCACCCCGGCGGCCTTGCACCATGCCAGCGAACGGTAGGGCGAGCCCAGAGCCGCTGCCGTGAGATAGCAGGCGAGGGCCGCACGGGGTTCGCCGCGACGGACGTGGACGTCGCCGAGCTGCACGTGAACCTTGCCGTCCAGCGGGTCGTGGTCGCGTAGCTCGGTCGCGAAGGCCAGCGCGCCGTCCGCGTCACCGGCCCACAACGCCGCCTTGGTGCGGGTCTCCAGCAGCGGGTGGAGGTTCTGATCGCGGATCCATCGCTGCTCCGGGGTGTCTCCGGGGAGCCGCCGCGCCAGGCTCTCCGCCAGATCCAGCTCCTCCTGGGTACGCCGGCGATCTTCGGCGAGGAACGGCTGGAAGCTGACCGCACGCCAGTACGTGCTGAGGTGGACGAGATCCAGCCAGTCGTCGTCCGGGCTCAGGTGCCTGGTCAGCTCATGCGCGGCGTTCCGGTACCGGTCGACCGCCGCCGGGTCGCGCAGCCGGCTCTGGGCATGGAGCACGACAAGCGTGGTCGCGGCGCCCAGCCGGGCGGTCGCGGGCAGGTCCGCGCAGGCGAGGATGTCCCGCAGAGCCTCGACGCTGGCCCCGGACGAAGCGGCGGTCCGCTCCGTGACGGAACGTGCGTGCGCGATCCGCGCCCGTACCAGGAGAGTCCGGGGATTCTTCGGCACCTCCTCCGCCGGGCCGGGGGAGAGGGTCGCCAGGTGGCGGTAGAGGCCGACGCCGGCCAGCAGCCCGGTCAGCCGCACCCGATCCGGCACGCTCAGGTCGTCGAATCGCGCGCCGAGCCGGCACATGCGGCTCCACGCCTCGGTCCGCAGCGATTCGGGTAGCTCCGCGGGGTCGGTCAGCGCGTACTCGGCCAGCAGCGGCGACTCGACCAGACGATCACGGAAGGCGGGGCCCGGGCGGATCTGCACGGGAAGCTGGGCGTCCTCAGGGAGGTCGAGATTCCGGAGAGCCAGCGCTGCCGCGGTCGACCTGGTCGGTAGCGCCTCATCGAAACCACCGAGGTCGAAGAGGGGCCGCCATAACCGGAACTCGATGGGACGTGCGGGCCGAGCACCCGCGAACGGCTCGGGTATCCGTAGGAAGGTCTCCATGGTCAGGCCGCCCCGCTGTTCAGGCCGGCGTCCTCGACCACCAGGCGGCTGCTGTGCAGCACCGACACCAGACGCCGCAGGCGGGGGTCACGGTTCCAGCTCCCCCGCACGACGGGTCCGGCGGCCAACTGGCGGATGAAGGCCGCGGCTGACTCCTGCACGGGCACGGTGACGGCCGGGCGACGGTTGCGCCGATCGCGAACGGCCAGAGCGGGGACGACACGGTCGCCCCTCCGCGTGAAGGTCTCCAGCACCTCGACCCCCGAGGCCAGCGCGATGCGTGCCTGGGTCACCTCGACATGGGGATCGGGCGCGGTCGCGAACTCCTCCAGCAGCGGTACGAGAGTCTCGGGGATGTCCAGGGTTCCGGCGTGATGGCCCGTCAGGAAGAGCGGCACGCTGATCGGTCCGAGCTGGGCGGCCATGGTGTCGGCCGCGGAGGCGGACAGGGCGCTGAGATCGCGGGAGGCCCAGAAGCGACTGCCGCGGCCGTTGATGCCGTAGAGCAGGTGAACCATCGTCTGCACCCGCTGGTAGTGCGTGCGCATCGTCGCGTCGTACCAGTCGGCCAGGGCCTGCTCCTCCACGCCGTCGGCAAGGTGGCTGACGACGGCGGCCGCCGCCGTGACGGCGCCGAGCAACGCGCCGTGGACTCCGGTGGAGAACAGCGGATCGACGAAGAGAGCGGTGTCACCGATGAGGAGGCGACCGTCACGCCACATGGGTCCGGCGGCGATGTGGTTGGTGTAGCGCAACAGGTGGGTGCGTTCCGCGGGGGCGGCGCCCACGAGCAGGTCCCGGACGAGGCTGCTCGTGGCGATCTGCTCGGTGAGCATCGCGTCGGGCCGGGCGTTCAGATCCTCCTCGTCACCGACGAAGCCGACACTGGTGGTCGTCTCGTCCAGGGGGATGAACCACAGCCAGCCGTCGCGGGCGGCCTCGGTGATGATGTTCGTCGCCTGATCGTCGGTCAGCCGCGTGGCTCCGGTGTAGTAGCCGGAGAGCGCGACCCGGCGTGGCCCGCTGACGTCCACGGGCAGCCCGAGCTTCTTCGGGAGGAACTGGAACAGGCCGCTGGCGTCCACCGTCAGCCGCGCCCGGTGCCGGATCATGCCGTGCTCGCCGTCGCTGACGACGGCGGTGATGCGTCCGTTCTCCCCGGTCTCGACGGACTTCACCCACTGGCGCGTGTGAACCCGCGCGCCGCAGGTGTGCGCGTGGTCGAGCAGGAGCAGATCGAAATGGGCCCGCCGCACCTGGTAAGCACGATGAGGTCGGGGCATGGCGAGGTCCACGCGCTGTTGCCGTTCCCCCCACACGAACACCGCACCGGTCTTGGGCAGGAAATCCGCCTCGTCGAGATCGGCCACCAGTCCCAGGGTCTCCAGGAGCGGCATGCTCATCGCGAGCAGGGATTCGCCGATGTGGTGACGCGGGAACTCCTTCCCCTCCAACACGTCTACGGTCAGTCCTGCCCGCGACGCCATGGTCGCGAAGGCGGATCCCGCAGGGCCGCCGCCGATGACGACGACGTCGGCCTCCTTAGTGATCATGATCGAACTCCTAGCGGTCGGTTACTTGACGCGGGCCAGGGGGGCACAGAGGAGGAGGCGGACACCTCCGGCGACCACGACGGCGCCGATGGCGGCCAGGGCGACCGGCGCGGAGGTGACGCCCGCGAGCGAGACGAACACGAGCGGGCCGAACGGGGCGAGCCACGTCACCATCGAGATGAGCGCGGCGAAAACCCTGCCGCGCATCTGGGGTTCGACCTCGAGCTGCACATAAGAGGACATGGCCACCTGCGCCGCGCCCGCGGGTATCCCGGCGACGGCCATGAAGAGGAGCGCCGGCCAGCCGCCGCCCGCCCACGCGACGAGGGCCAGCGCACCGCCCTGGATCAGGAAGTTGTACCGCAGGACGGCACCGCGCCGGTCCGCCAGCGAGGTCCGGTTCAGCAGGAACATGCCCAGGACGCGGCCGACGGCCAGGGCGCCCAGCATGAAGCCGTACTGTTCGCTGCCCTGCTCGCCGGTCGCCGACAGCAGGAGAGGCAGGACGAACGGCACGGAGCCCGTGGCGAAATCCATCACCGGAAAGGTGCGGAAGCACGGGCCGAGCACGGGATGCCGCATCAGGAACCGCAGGCCCTCACCAGCGGCGCGCAACTTGCTGGGCCGCGGACCGGCAGAGTCGGCAACCGGCTCCGGCGCAGGCATGCGACGCCCGGCACAGAGGATCATCACGGCGCAGAACGCGAAGGTCGCGGCGTCCACGAGCATCAGCGTGCCCGGCTCGACCCAGCTCAGCAGCACACCCGCGAGCGCCGGCCCGGCGATGCCGCAGACGCTGAGAGCACCGAGCACCCAGGCGTCCATCGCGATGAGACCGCGCTTGTCGCCGATGATGCGGGGCAAGGTCGCCTGCAGCGCCGGCGTCGCGACCACGCTCACGAAGGTGAGGAGAACGGCCAGGCAGATCGTCACGGCCAGGGAGGACCGGTCGATGAGCAACAGCAGCCCGAGCAGCGCCACCAGCAGGCAGCGGACGACGTCCGTGGAGATGAGCAGGCGGATACGGTCGTAGCGATCGACGAACACACCCGCGAACATGCCGACAACGGCTGTGGGCAGTGCCAGGGCCACACCCAGCGACGCAAGCCCGAACACCCCGTGTTCCGCCATGTTCAGGGTGAGCGCCACCCGGAAAAAATGGTCACCCAGGACCGAGACGGTGAAGCCGATCCAGATGAAGGAGAACGCAGGAGTGCGCAGCGGGTGACGGTATTCCTGTTGTTCCTGCTCGTCAATTGCCATTTCTCTCGATTCGCGCGGAGTGGCGTTGCCGAACGGCAGCACCCCGGAGGCACGTCGAGACATGCCTCCGGAGCACTGGAAAATCTGGCGTCAGATGCCGGAGATTACTGCGCCTGGTAGTTGTACTCGGCGGCCAGCAGGACGCCGAACTCCTCCAGCAGTTCGCTCTCGGAGGCGTTCAGGGAGAACTCGGTCTCCGCGACGGGCGCATTGGCCTTCTCGGTAGCGCTCATGGGCATACCACATCCCTTCCGAACTGATTTCGCTCCTGTTTCCGGGGAGAACATTCCGATTCGGCGCCGTTAGTACGTCTTCCCCAAGCGGTAATGTACGCAGTTGCGGTATGGAGGTGGTATGTAGCCGTGCCCATCGCGCGCTTCCCACGAAAAACCGGCCGCCGAGGTCCAGGGTCTCCAATCGGTCCTGACCCGATGTCAACGTCTCCAACCTCGGCTTTTGTGCGCTCGGCAGGACGGAGGCGCTCCTCCTTGGTACTGGGCGGCACCCGCGAAATTCCCGCCGACCGCGTCGCGGCAGGGCGGCCCCACCGCTCGCCTCCCGAAAGGCCGCCGGCGCCGCCCGTGTCAAGCTCCGCGCACCGGGCGAATGCGCCACCGCTCAGTCGATGACCCGCACAAACGCCGCTGCCGACCGGCGGCGGGCGCGCGTCCGCGGCACTTCCTTCCGGACGCCGGCTACGAACCTATGGTCGTCGTCTCAACGATCTTGACAGTCCGCACCTCGGGCCTTTCTAGCCACTCGGCGAGCGATTCTCCTGAGTATCCATAGGTGAGCAGCCCGTAGATTTCGCCTTGTCGCGCGGCCTGGCGCAGCACATCGAGGTCGAGGCCGAGGGATCTCAGATTCAGCGCGTCGGTCCAGTCCAGTTCGGCTGCCCAGCGCCGGAAGAGTTCGATCGGTGACGTGCTCTCGCACTCTCGTTCATAAATCGCGCACGCTCTCCAGTAGACGGGCTTTCCAGCGGCTCCTGGCGATTCGGAGACGAATAGGTAAAGCGCGTCCGATCGGATGTCCCGCACTTCCAGCGCGGTGCTGAGCTCGTCCTCCTTCAGGGGGGCGGCCAGTTCCACTATGGCGGTGGCAAAAGCATTGTCGGGTAGTGCGGAAATCTCTTCGCGTGCTCGGGCTTTCGCCGGCTCGGCCGGCCCTCTGCCGCCCCCGAACGAGCGGAGCAGTGGGCTCATCTTTGTTTCGGGCAGGTCAGGGGCCGAAACGAGGCCCAGTACGTTCGTCGAAACAGTGCCGTCTGCTCGACGGCCCTCGGAGCGCGGGTGCAGTTCGAAAGCGCCTACTTGTGCGCTCGTCGACAAGGGGTCCGTGCGCACGGTTGAGTCCACCAGGACATGATATTCCGGATGCGCCACCTGAAAGGCTCCGCCATAAACCTCGCGCACGCGTCCGGAGCGCTCGCCCAGGAAATGGACGCCTTCCAGCGCGCAGATCAGGATGAGCGCCGGCACGATCACGTACGTGATTTTCGGTAAATTCGGAATGACTTCTCCCTCAAGGGGTGATCACAGGTGGGCGGGCGGCGATGGACTGGTGGAGTGCGTTCGCCACGGCGTGGACGAGCGGGGCCTGAGAGGCGTCCCAGACGAGGTTGAGACCGCTGTGGCTGCGGAGGACGAGTCTGCCGTACAGCAGGATGGGCAGGCGGGCGTTGTTCTTGAAACGGCGGTCGGGGCCGCCCTTGACGTTGACGTAGCGCCAGGTGGAGTCCACGACCGTGCCGTCGTGGGGCACCGGGCCCGTTTCGATGAAGCGGGCGTGTTCCACGCCGGCCTGGAGGTGC
Organism: Nonomuraea sp. MG754425; assembly: GCF_021699195.1. Lineage (GTDB taxonomy): Bacteria > Actinomycetota > Actinomycetes > Streptosporangiales > Streptosporangiaceae > Nonomuraea. Next base: position 18,906 of record NZ_SSXE01000055.1, read on the forward strand.
TGGTAGGTGAGGTCGGCGACGTGGCGGCCGTCCCGGAACAGGACCCGGTCGGGGAGGAAGTGCACCGACAGGCTGCCCGCGGTCAGGGTCGGGACGGCGACGTTGGTGACCAGGATCCGCGGTCCCGTCAACCGGGCCGAGGCGTTCATCCGGTGCAGCAGGTTGGCGGCGCCGGCGTTCACCTTGAACTGGTAGGTGCTGGTGATCGCCCCGGACGCGGTGATCAGCCAGAACCCGTGGGCTCGCCGGAGGTCGGTGATCGAGCTGACCAGGTGATCGAAGCGCCGGGCGGCGTCGTCGGTCACGTCGTACATGACGACCACCGCGCGAGCCGCCCGATCACGCAACGCCACGCAGAGTCCCATGCGCACGACGTTGCCGCGGGGGCCCATCCGCGCCCGAAGGCCCGGGATTCCGGTCGAGACTCCCATCCCGGCCTGGCTGAGGGTGAAACGGAACGGTCCAACTCTGAGGCGGGTGCGCACATGGAAACCCACGATGAGGAATCCGTCCGGCCCGGGCGCCCGTTACCGGGCTCCGCGGGCGCCATCGCGGCAAGCACGGAGGGTGACGTCTCGATTACGCCTGCCAGATGTGGGGAAGGCACCGGGGTATGGCGTTCACCGGCCCGGCCGTCGGCAAGCGGTACAAGATCAAGCATGTGAAGAGCGGGAGGTACCTGGCGCACGCTCAGCTCATCGACGGGCAAGCCGATGAGTACGTCTTCTACCCGACGAGCGCCGACCCCGACTACCACATGGTGCTCATCTGGAGCAGGGCGCAACTCGAATGCCTGAAGTCCGTCGAGGGGGAGTCCCTGCTCATCTCGCTCGCCCCCGTCAAGCCGGAGCACAAGGACGACTTCACCGTGACGGACGAGAAGGAGGCGACCTTCGAGCTGGAAGCCGTGGGTGAGCACTTCCTGTTCCGCCATCCCGACACCGACACCTACCTGCACTCCCAGGTCATGAACGCCAACGCCACCCTGCTCCGCGCCGGCAGCCGCGAACAGGCCTCCGACGACGTGTTCGCCCTGGAGGAGACCGGGACCTACGACGCCGTCGTCGAGGCGTGGGAGGAGGCCAAGTCCGTCACGGGCGCGATTCCGTCACCGCCGAAGCTGACGTCGCTGGACAAGCCCGCCGACGACTACCCCGCCAGTCCCGAAAAGGGCCCCCTCACCGGCAAGACGGTCGTCCCCTGGTTCCTTGTCGAACGCGACGGCACCCACGACTCCCACTGGCAGTCGTTCAACACCCCCTACTACATCATCGACCGGCATTCGCGCTGGCACCTGGAGAAGTTCCAGGTGTATGCCAACAACACCACCGAGTCGCGCGAGTGGAGCACCACCGTCGGCGTGACCAAGAGCGAGAGCACGGAGATCGACAAGACGCTCAACATGAGCGTCACCGCCGAGGCCGGCTTCGCCTTCGAAGGCGTCAGCGCGGGCGTCAGCACCACCGTGTCGCGGGGGCTCGACGTCCGATGCGTCAAGTCGACCGAGACGAGCTGGACCGGCACCTACCAGGAGTCCAAGCAGATCGCGCCCACCGGCGGCGACGAGGCGATCGGCACTTGGCTCCGCCACGACCGGTACCGCATCTACCGGGCCGACGGGCAACACCTCCTGATGCCGTTCGAGGTCGTCGACCCCACCCCGCACCAGGACAGCTACACCGACAAGACGTAGCGCGACCGTTGCCGGCCGTGCGGAGTTCCGCGCGTGGATGGCAGGGGAGCCGACCGGGCCCGATCCGGAGAAGACGGCGCTGTCGCGGCTTTACGTCCTCGGTCCGGTGGTCCACCGACAGGTACGGACGCGCCCTACGCGTCGGTGAGGACGGTGCCGATCTCCGCCATCCGCTCGGCCGCGTAACCGGGGTCGATCAACGCCTCGGGAGTGTGCAGGCCGGGCGGCACGGGGGCGCCGCGCAGGCCGAGCAGCCGCTCGACGCCGAGGGCGATGCCGAGCGCCGTCAGGGGGCGCTGCCCCTCCGGGTGGAGCAGGTAGCGGCTCGTCCTCCGGGGTGCGCCCGCGCGGTCCACGCCTTCGAGGACGATCCTGACCTCCGTGGACGCGGGCCCGCCGCGCCGTCTGCCCGCCGATTCACCGATCGCGAACGCGAAGCGGACGTTGGGCGCGCCCGTCGCGAGGGCCAGGCTCGGCACGTCGAGGATGGGGACGATCTGGCCCGGCAGCACGGCGCCGTCGACGGCGGTGACCTCCACCTCCGCGTCGGGGCCGCTGACCCAGTGGAAGACGCCGTCGCGCCGGACGTGCCCCGCCGAGGAGGCGGCCAGCAGGCGTTCCATGTCCACCATGGCCGCGGGCCCGCCGCTGTCCTGGTCGTCCAGCACGCCGCTGACCTCGATGGTGTCGAGCCGGTCGAACTCCCCGGCCAGGCCGAGCACCGCGAGGACGACGAGCCCCGCGTACCAGTGGCTGGCCAGCAGGATCGGCGTCGCGCCGGCTCGCAGGCCGGCGGCGACGACCTCGGGCCCGATGTCGACCAGGCCGCTGGAGATGCTGACGTAGGGCAGGCCGCGGTCCTGCGCGTAACGCAGTCCGTTCAGGTGGCTGTCCCACACCGTCGCCACGACCGCCGAGTAGCCGCCGGTCTCCTGGAGGCCGAGGTCGCCGCGCCGCAGATCGATGGTCGCGGCTGTCGCGCCGCCGAGTTCGTCGGCGACCCGCCGGGCGCGGCCGAGATCGCGGCCCGCGATCGTCAGCGGCAGCTCCGGGTACCACCGGCGCAGGAGGGTCGCGGTCCCCGCGCCCGCCTGGCCGGATCCGCCCATGATCAGTACGGAGTGCTCCATGGTGCTGTCCTCTCGCTAACCTACATTCTGTAACTTACATTTTGTAGCTTAAGCTGAGACGCGACGCAAGGGAGGACGATGGCCACGGGATCGACTCGCCTGTCCAAGCCGGCCAGGCGGGAGCAGTTGCTCGACACCGCCATGACGATCGTGCGCGCCCACGGCACCGACAGCCTCACGCTGCTCAGCCTGGCGGAGGCCGCCGGAGTGAGCAGACCAGTCGTCTACGACCACTTCGGCACCCGCCCCGGCCTGCTGATCGCGCTCTACCGGCGGCTCGACGAGCGGCACCGGGCCGCCTCGGAGGAGGCCCTGCGCGACGCCCCGGCCGTCCCCCGCGAGATCGCCCGCGTGCTGAGCGCCGCCTACTTCGCCTGCGCCACCGACATGCCGGAGTGGACCGCCATCTCGGCCGCGCTCAAGGGAAACCAGGAGATGGAGGCGATCGAGCGCGAACTGCTCGACGGCTACATCGACCTGATGGCCACCGCCCTGCGGCCGTACTCCGGGCTCACGCAGCAGGCCCTCCGGCTCCGCTGCGTCGGCGTGCTGGGCGCGGCCGAGGCGATCGCCGCGGAACTGAACCGGGGGCGCGCCACCGTCGCCGCGGCCATCGCGGCGCTGACGGACCTCACCGCCGCCGGCCTCGACGCGGGCACTCAGGGCTGACGGCGCCGCGGCCGGGATGCCCGCGCACTCGCCGGCCGGTCAAGCGTCCAGAAGCGCGAGATCGAAGATCGCTAGGCCGGGGTGATGCGTAGCAGGCCGACCGCGTTCTTGGTGAGGGAGAGCACGCGGTTGAACTCGGCGGGCCGGTCCATGCTGAAGATCGCGTTTCGGGCGAACGTCGTGGTCCTGTTGTGGTTGTAGTTGTTGTTGGTCGCATCGACCAGCCAGTTCTCCACCCGGATCCGGTCGCCGAACACGCTCTTCGGGATGTCGCGGATGGTCAGCTTGGTCGAGCGGTTCGTGGTGCCGGTCTCGGCCTGGTAGTTCCAGTACATGACCGTGAGCTGCCGGGAGTCGAGATGAGAGATCGCCCCGAGCCCGATTCCGCCGGTCGCCGACCCGTCGGGGGTGATGGTCGTGGCCACTCGCCCGCCGTCGTCGTAACGGTCCTTCAGCATGCCCTGCATGACGACGACATGGCCGAACGGCAGGCGCACGCCGTCGAGTCCCTCGACGAACATGTCCTTGCGGACGTTCTCGCCGTGGTGCAGCACCCAGTGGAACGGGCGGTTCATGCCGCTCTCGACGTAGTAGCGGCCCAGTGCGGCGACACCCGCCGCCTGGACGAGCTGATCGTGGGCGAGGTCACCGACCGTCCCGGTGTCGGAGCCGCCGTAGACGCCGTACTCGGTGACGTAGGGCGGCACCGACTGGCTCAGTCCGGCCTGGCTCAGCAGGGATCGGAGGGTGGCGCGCTGGCTGAGCGCCTGGCGCGGGTTGTCGCGGTTCTTGTGGTAGAGCTGCACCGCCAGGAAGTCCAGCCGCTTGCGGGCGTCTTTGTCGGCGGCGTAGCGCTTGAGGAAGTCCAGCAGCCACTCGGCCGGCAGATTGGACGTCGTCGGGCCGCCGAAGGTCAGCGGGATCGCGGGTTCCAGGCCGTCGTTGGCCGCCGACACGGCACGATAGCCCGCGGCGTAGTAGGGATAGAACTCCGCCGGGGTCATCGCGGTGTTGTCCGGATGGCCGCCGACGATCCCGAGGTTGGGCTCGATCCACGGCATCACGCAGTCGATCTGCGGATAGCGCGCCTTGTAGACGAGCAGGGCGTCCCGCATGAAGGTCTCCCACTCCTGCGGGGTCTTCTCCGTGCCGGTGGAGGAGGTGAAGCTCAGCAGCAACCGGTTGGCATAGGACGCCGCCTGGTCGAGGTAGGGGAAGTTCGACGCGGGCGGCTTCTCCATCTTGACCACCACGCGGGCCCAGCGGACGTTGAAGTCGTCCTGGAGCTGCTTGAGCGTGCCGGCCGGGAGCAGGCCCCTGGAGAAGTACCAGTTCGGATGGGTGTGGTTGACGTACCACCCGGGGTTGAAGAACGTGCCCAGGAGGCGACCGGCGTCCACGACCATCGTGGAGTCGTAGGCCGTGGCCTGCGCGGCTCCGGCGGGCATGAGCCCCGCGACCAGTGAACCGCCCAGGCCCGCCAGCGCCCGCCTGCGGTTGAGCTCGCTCATCCGGCTCTCCCGTCGTCGTGGGGCGGACATGCACGTCACGCTAGTGACGTGAGGTATACCACCGGTATGCCGGGTGATCCGCAACCTCAGGTGAACGCGTCCGGCGCCGGTTCACGGTCGGCTGGGCAGGGTCGGGGCTCCGGCGTCGATCAGGCGCTGGGTGAGGTGGTGCAGGCGCATCGCCTCGTCACGGTCGAACGCGGCTCCGCCGAGGGAGAGCCGGCGCTTGGTGAAGTAGGCGCTGAAGGCTTCGGCCGGCGGATCCTCCAGCAAGGTCGTCATGGGCATGACGGCTTTGGCGACGGAGGTGGCGACCAGCGGGAAGGTGGCCCGCACCGCAGCACGCAGCGGCGCCGGGAGATGGGTGGGCATTCCGGTCGAGACGACGCCGGGGTTGTAGCCGACATAGCGGATCTCGCCGCCGTACAACTCGCCGAAGGCCACGCCGAGAAGGTCGTTGGCGCGGAAGGACTGCAGGGTGGCCCTGGTGCCGTTGTAGCGGCGGGTCAGTTGCAGGTCGTCCCAGTGAATGCGGCCCAGGGGGACGCCGGGCGTGCCGACGTTCATGATGACGGGGCGGGGGGCGGGCGTCATGAGGTCGCGCAGGCCGTGGCTGAGGATGTGCCGGCTGAGGTAGGCGAGGGCGAAGCTGTGCTCGAAGCCCTCGCGTGTGGTGGTGCGAGGGCCGAAGAGCCGGTAGCGCTGGGCGCAGAGGACGAGCGTGTCCAGGGATGCGCACGTGCGACGGATGGTGGCGAGGAGTTCCTTGGTCGCCGCGATCGAGGTGAGATCGGCGCGCAGAAAGGTGGCGTTCTGGCTCGCGGCTTCGGCCAGGAATGACGCGCCCTTGGCGGGGGTGCTGCCGACGGCCACCACGCGCGCGCCCTGGCGCAGGTAGTGCAGGGCGAGGCCCTTGCCGATCCCGTCGGTGCCTCCGGTGACGACGACGGTCCTCATGCCCTGCCTCCCAGCACCCGCAGGCTCAACGAGGTGCACAGGTCCCAGACGGCGTTGCGGTTGCGCGGGTCGAGCACGCTGGCCGGCCACGGCTGGTGGCGGCCCTTGCTGTCGAAGTAGGCACCGCTGATGCCCGCCATCTCAGGGCTGGAGGCGAGGTAGACGCTCGGGCGGGCGGACCTGGTGAGGTCGGCCAGGAACAGCGGCGCGATGACCTTCAGCACCAGGGGGGCGATGGGCCGGTACACCATCGGGAACGCCTTGATCGACGTCGATCGGTTCATCGGTGTGTAGCCGTGCCCCGGGTAGACCACGTTGGCACTGACACCGGTGCCGGTCAGTTCCGCGGCGAGGCGGTGGGTCATCGCCATCGTCATCGTCTTGGTGTGGTTGTACTGGCTGAACGTCCAGCCCATGAAGCGCTTCTCCGCCTGCAGGTTGTCGCGCTCGATCGGGCCGCCTGGTATCCCGCCGGTGACGTTGACGACCCGGGCGTCGCCCGCCTGGCGCAGGTGCGGCAGCAGCAGGTGGGTGAGCGTGAAAGGCGCCAGCACGTGGGCGGCGAAGGTCCTTTCCACGCCGTCGGCGGTGAGCTGCCTGGCAGGCGGGTTCAGGCCGACATTGTTGACCAGGACGTCGAGCCGGTCGGTGCGCTCGGCGATCTGGGAGGCCAGCTTGGTCAGGCCGTCCAGGGTCGTGACGTCCGCGGCGAGGGCCTCGATCCGGTCATGTCTGGCATCACGGCTGAGTTCGTGCACGGCCTGGCGGCCCGCTGCCGGGTCCAGGCCGACGAGGACGACGGACGCGCCTCGTAGGGCGAGGCCGCGGGCGATCTCCTTGCCGATCCCGCCGGTGCTGCCCGTGATCACGGCAGTCTTCGCTTTCATGGCATCTCCATCCATTTCTGTCACTCGGTGCCAGACTATACATCGAATGCCAGTGGATACACTCGGTCGCGTGACGGGATTGAGGGAACGCACCAGGCGAGCGGTCACCAAGCAACTCGCCGACGTGGCCATGGAGCTGTTCAGCTCGCGTGGATTCGACGAGACCACGGTCGAGGACATCGCCAAGGCGGCCGGCATCTCCAAACGGAGCTTCTTCCGCTACTTTCCGACCAAGGAGGACGTCGTCTTCGAGGGCGTCCACGCTCTGGGCGACGACATCGTCGAGGAACTGGAGGCCCGGCCCGAGGGCGAAGGGCCGTGGGAGGCGCTGCACGTCGTCCTGCGGGACTGGAGCCAGGAGATCACCGACGAACGCCACCGCCTGATCGCGTCAACTCCGGCGCTGCGCGCCCGCTTCCACGAGACGCGCGATGGCATTCGCCGGCAGTTCGCCGAGATCGTCCGGCGCAGATTCGGGCTCGACGCCTTCACCGCCGAACTCGTCACGGCCTGCGCGGCCGCCGCCCTCGACTCCGCCTCTCACGAGTGGCACCGCCTGGGCGGCAGGACCGATCGCACCGAACTCGTCGACCGGGCCTTCAACCTCGCCCGCCCGGCCTGCTGCCCACCACCGGCCGAAGGCACCTGACCTGTGTCAACCTCCCCGGCAACGGTTCCCGCCACCGGCGAGGACGATCGGCCGGGCCCGCGATCGGCAGAGCGGCGACGAGATGCTTCATCACCAGGATGCTCCTCTCGTCTGCCGCTACCGCCAGGGTCAGGCCCGCGCCCACGGCGCCGGCCGAACAAGTCCGTGCTTCGTTCACGATCGGGCTCCGCATGCGGGGCCGGACGAGGGAGTTCGCGGCGGTCAGGGCGATGAAGTTCTCCCGGTAAATGCCCGTGGCGGCGATCCAGGCCGTCTCGGAGAGGTCGGGGAGCGCCACCGACTCGCGGGTGGCCAGTGGACGGGCGGCCGAGTGCCACAACGGGAGCTTAGCGCCGTGCGGAAAGTACGTCTTAGACGAGCCGGGGGAGACGCCCCATCATGGGATGGCGGATGGCCCGTCCGAGAGGAGTCCGATGAAACGGGGCAGCCCCTCCACCGTCGTCGCCGGCCTGCACGACATCCCCGACGGCAGCGAGTTCGACTTCGTGGTGCTCGGATCGGGCGCGGCGGGACTGTCCGCCGCGGTCTTCGCCGGGCTGTACGGCGCACGCGTCCTCGTCGTCGAACGCAGCGGCCTCATCGGGGGCACCAGCGCGCTGACCGCGGGCACGCTCTGGCTGCCGGGCGCGTACCCCGTGGACGGCAGGTCACCCGAGGAGGATCGGCTGGTCGCCGGCCGCTATCTGGAGCAGGCGACCGGCGGCGATCGGCTGGCCGCGCTGCGCGGGCGGTACCTGGACGCGGCGTCCGACGCGATCGCGCTCCTGGAACGGCGTACGAGCGTGACCTTCTTCCGCCGCGACAACCACCCCGACTACCTGGGCGCCGTCCGCGGCGCGGCCGTCTCGGGGCGCGCGATCGAGGTGGCCGACTTCGACGGCCGGGTGCTCGGCGCGGACCTCAGGCTCGTCCGCCCGCCGTTGCGGAACTTCACCATCCTGGGCGGACTGGCGCCCAACCGCGACGAGACCCGGCGATACTCCGTCATCGCGGCCCGGCCGGCCAGCCGGGAAGGGGTGGCGAACGCCGTCCGCGCGTTCCCGCGGGTCGCGCGGCACCTTGCCGACCTGCTGATCCATCGACGCTCGTCCCGGCTGACCCTGGGCAACGCGCTCATCGGCCGGTTGCTCGCCTCGCTGATGCGACTCGGCACGGCCCGCGTCGTGCTGAACGCCCAGCCGGTGACGCTGACCCGCGGCGAAGCGGGGATCGACGCCGTCAGGATCGACGACGGGCGCTCGTCCCGCACCATCCGGGTGTCACGCGGTGTGATCTGCGCGACCGGCGGGTTCACGCGGGGACCGCGGCGGGAGAGCGTGCTCGGCGGCCTGCCGCTGGAGTGGAGCGCGGTGGCCGACGGCGCGCGGGGCACGGCCCATTCCCTGCTCGAGAGCGTCGGGGCCGTCTTCGGGCGGCAGGGCACCGACGCGTTCTGGGCCCCCGTGTCGCTGCCGCCGGGACGTGACGGACGCACGGAGCCGTACCCGCATTTCGCCCTCGACCGGGGAAAACCGGGCTTCGTCATCGTGGACCGGCTCGGGCGGCGCTATCTCAACGAGGCCGACCCGTACCACCTGCTGGGCGAGAAGATGCTGGCCCACGCGGACCGGGCCGGCGCGCCGAGCTTCCTCATCGCCGACGAGAGCGCGGTCAGGCGCTACGGGATCGGCGCCGTGAGACCGGGAGGGTGGGGACGGCGCCGCCGGCTGCGGGACGGGTACCTGACCCGCGGCCGTGACCTCGGCGAACTCGGGGACCTCCTGGGCATGGCTCCGGGAGTCCTGAGCGAGACGATCGAACGGTTCAACTCCTTCGCCGAGCGCGGCGAGGATCCCGACTTCGGGCGCGGCGCCGACCCGTACCAGCGCAACCTCGGGGACGCCCGGCAGCGGCCGAACCCGTCGCTGGGAGTGGTCGCGCGCCCGCCGTTCTACGCCATCCGGATCTACCCGGGCGACATCGGCTCGGCCTCGGGGTTCGCCACCGACGAACACGCGCGGGTGCTCGACGCCGGCGGACGGCCCATCGGCAGACTGTATGCGCTGGGCGCCGACATGCGCTCGATCATGGAGGGCGGATATCCCGGCCCGGGGATCACCCTCGGCCCCGCCGTCGTGTTCGCCCACCTCGCGATCCGCGACGCGATGGGTGACCCGCCGGGCGACCCGCCGTGACCGTCCGCCGCCGGCCGATAAGCACGGCTCATCGCCGTCGTGACGTTCCGTATTGACGGGTCGAGGGTTCGGCGCAGACCGAGATCAGTTCTGCGCCTCCGGGATGGTCACGGGCGGGCAGCGCGGGTCGAGCCGCACCTTCGCCAGGTCCCGGCCGACGATCGTCCAGGCGTCGTACGTGCCGGGCTCGAACTGCAACTGCGGATTGGTGTGCCATTCGTCGCCCAGCCCGGTCGCGAGCAGCTTGGCTTCCGATCCCAGCTCATAGGCGTTGCCGCCGCCGAAGAAGGTGGAGGTGAACACCCGGCCCCGGTGGACCTGCAACTCGCCGTGTCCCGACAGCAGGCCCTGGTGCTTGATGACGCCGGTGGCGGGGTCCAGGGCGATCCAGGCGCCCAGCACCCGCTTGTAGACCGCGTACAGCAGCCCGTCGTGGACCTTGAGGTCCTGGAAGGTGCGGTGGTCCGGCAGCGGATCGAACTGCCGCACCACCTTGCGCTGCTTCAGGTCGAAGGCGGCGATCGAGGCCGTCGTCCTGGTCGGCGGCGTGCCGCCGCCGCCGAGCACGTCGCCGCCGAGGTAGACGATGCCGCGCCGGGAGTCGACGCTCAGGCTCATCAGGCTCTGGTCGGGGATGACGTTCGGGTAGACGTCCATCGTGCCCGTGTCGGGGTCGAGCACCGTCAGAGCGCCCTGCAGCTTGGCGCCGGTGGGCGCGGAGGCCACCAGGATGGTGTCGGTGACAGGGTCGTGCTCGATGTCCCACGGCCGGGACTGGTCGTGCCCGATGTAGCCGAGGCCGCGCACCTCGTCGGTGCGCACGTCGATGGAGATGATCTGGCCGCTCGGGTACAGCGCGGCGTAGATCTTGCCGCCCCGCCGCACCATGGCCTTCGGCTCGCCCACCACGCGGATCCTGCGTTCCTTCCCGGTCCGCAGGTCGCGCACCTCCACGGCGAAGTGGCCGCCGATGTACAGGGCCCGGTTCGGCACCAGCAGCATGCTCTGGGTCCGCTCGGCGCCGGTCGGGAAGCCCGCGTCGATGAGGTCGACGAACTCGGAGGTCCCGCTCGGCAGGTCCAGCCACCACATGCCGCCGCTGCCGGCGAAGCCGATGAGCCGCTGCCCGTCCAGCTTCAGCGCCCGGGTCTCCTCGCCGGGCGAAGGCGGGTCGGCGACCTTGGTCACCGCGTCCTGCCCGGTGCGGTAGCTGTAGACGGCGCCGTCGGGGCGCGAGGTGAGGTAGACCGTGCCGTCGGGGGCCACCTCGAACGCGTCGATGGTGCCGACCCCGGCCTCGAACTGCCGCAGGTCCGTGCCGTCCTTGCGTACGTCGATCAGCGTGCTCCCGCCGGCCGCCAGCACCCGGTCGCCGTGGAGCGAGACCGTGCCGATGGCCGCGGGAGCCTGGGCCAGTTCCCTGACCGCGCCGCTGACCCGGTCGACGGCCATCAGCTTGGCCTTCTCCAGCAGGCCGGCGTAGGCCGTGGTCTCGTCGACGGCGACCGCCCTGACGTAGTGCTCGCCCTGGACCAGCACGCCGTACCTGCGGACCGCGCCGGTCGAGGGGACGTACTCCCAGAGCCGGCCGTCGGAGGAGGTGCCGAGGTAGAGGGTGCCGTCCGGCGCGGCGGCCATGCTCCAGACGAAGCCGCCGTTCGCGCCGAAGGAGTGCAGGCGCGCCACCTGGCCGGTGGCCAGGTCGTAGCTGTACAGGTCGGGTACGGGGTAGGTGCCGATGTACAGCTTGCCGCCGGCGACGGCGGTGGCCCAGCCGCCTTCGGGCTCGCCTGTCTCGGGGCCGTCCGGCAGCGTCGCGGTACGCGTCACCTTCCGGGTGGCCAGGTCGATCTCGGCCACGACCGGAGGCTTCGGCCCTCGGGAGACCACATAGGCGTGGCCCTCGTGGACGGCTGCGCCGACGATCGCGCCGGTGACGGAGGCCGGGCCGTACGTGGTCACGGCCGGGGTGTCGCAGCGCGGTGCGGCCGCCGCCTGTGCGGCGGTCGGTATCGATAAAGCGGCCAGGACCATGAGCAGCGCGAGACAGGTTCGCGGCACGGCCGCACCTCCAGAATGTTCAATGCTGCTTAGTTATGGCCCAGACCGTAATCAAACGCGCGGGGACGCGTCAAGAGCTGACGTCCGACACAGGACTTCGCGCCCGCCGATGATGCCGTCCGGCCGGATCACGGCCTTGCTGGAGCCGCTCGGCGCCCGCCTGCGGTCCGCACACCCGTCCTGGGGATGTCGGCGACCAGGACGGTCTTGCCGCGGACCGGAGCGTGCGCAACCGCGTGACCAGCGGGATCGATCGCAGCGCCCACCACGGCCGCTGCCGGGAAAGCGAGTTTAAAGCGGTTGCTGGTCAACTTTGTCCGTGATCGACGACGAACTTCTGTCGCTGGCGGCGCGGCTCCGCCGGCCACGCACGGTGGTGCGGGCGATGTCGCGGGTGGCGGCCCCCGCGGCGGCAGGATGCGCCCTGATGTGGGTTCTGGCGCTGGGCACGCTCGCGCTGATGCGGGACCCCGGCGGCGTGGCGCTCGTCAACGGCCTCCCCGCCGTGGTGGGGCCCCTCCCGGTAGGGGTCCTGGCCTGGGCCGCGGTGATGGCCGTCGCGGCGACGGCCGGGCTCACCCTCCTGCTCGCCACCCTGGTGATCACGACGGCCGGATCGCTGTTGACGCACTCCGTGCCGTTCCTGCCGGCGCTGCGGGTCGCGCTCCGGTACCGCCGGGCGCTGCTCGCACTCGCCGGCCTGGGCGCGGCGGCCGGAGCCGGGGTGACGGTCGTCCTGACGTCCGTGGAATCCTTCTGGCCGAAGGTGGCGATCGCGGGGGTGGCGGCGGTCGTGCTGCTGCCGCTGCCGCTCGCCGTACCGGCTGTGGTCCTGGAGGGCCGGACGGCGCCGCAGGCGGTGTCCCGCGCTTTCGAGCTGACCCGCGCGCGGTCGCCGCTGCTCGTGCTCGCACCGGCGATCTGCCCGGCGGTGGCGGCGCTCGACTGGTGGCCGCCGGGACGGCCGGCCGTCTTGAGCCTGCTGGTGGCCGTGCAGGCCATGGTGATGACGCTGGTGTTCCTGCTCGCCCTGACGCGCGGCTGGCGCGGCGACGCCCTGACCGCGTTCCGCGCCATGGTGGACGCGCTGCCTTCCGGGCCGTCTCCCCCGGCCCGGCCCGGCGTCGTGCCGGTGGCCGCGCTCGCGGGGCTGGTACTGCCCGGCCTGCTGCTGACCGGGGTGACCGCGGCCAACCCGATGAACTGGCCCGCCTACCAGCAGGGCGAACTGTCCGGTCGCGGCAGTCCGCGGTCCTTCTCCCATTTCTCGGTGTCGGTGGACGGGCGGGCCGCACTGATCCGCGACGACGTGTGGCTGTCGGAGTGCACCGACGCTCTGTGCACGAAGGGCGGCACCGCCCCCGTCCCCGCCGGCACCCACCAGGCGACGGCGGTGGCCGGGCGTCCGCTGGAACTCTGCTGGAACCGCACCGACGACTGCGAGCCCGGCTCCGGGCTGCCCCTTCCGGAGTTCACGCAGGCGGTCGCGGCCGCCCCCCGGCCGGGCGGCCCCGGCCCGGTGGTCGCCGTCCTCGCGCCCGACCGCCGCGCCCGCTCATCCCTGTGGCTGCTGCACTGCGGAGACCCCCGGTGCGGGTCCGCCACGCGCACCCGGATCGCGGATGTGGACGAACCGTACCTGCTTGCGGACGAACAGCAGCTCGCGGTGACAGTGACGGCCGACGGGCGGCCCGTGGTGGTCCGGCACAGTTGGGCCCTCGGCGAGGTCGCGGTGTTCACCTGCGACAGTCCGGCGTGCGCCGGCACTCGCCGTACGGTGCCGGTCGCCTCCGAGCCGCCCGCCGCCGATCCGACCCGCTGGGGAAACCAGCCGCCGCAGGCCGCGATCGACCCGGACGGGCAGGAGATCTTCCTCGACCGGTCCCGCTGGGGGAACACGCGACCGGCTGTCGCGATCGGCCCGGACGGGCGTCCGCTCGTCCTCTACCACGACGCGGCCGGCGCCACCCCGGTGCTGCTGGAGTGCACCGACCTGACCTGCGCCACCGCGCGCCGCGTCCCCGTTCCCGCCGCACGCTCGTACGACGTGCGCGGCACCCTCGCCGTGGACGGACGAGGCCGCACCCTGGTGGCCACCTTCACCCCCGGCGGCACGGTCAGCCTGGCGACCTGCGCCGGCACCTGCACGGCACGTTCGGTCGGCACGTACGACGGCATCCCCCGCGGGGTCCAGTTGGCAATCGACAGCGGGGGAAACCCACTGCTGGCCTGGATGTCGGTACGGAAGGGCGACGGCTGGCGACTGAAGATCATCCGTCCGGTCAGCGGATGAGTCCGGCCGGCGCCGGGCCGTGCGTTCGGCGCGAGACGCACACAGGGCATGGATTTCCGGTACGGCAGAGGTGGTTGTGCTTCATGATGATGACCAACTGTAAGTGAGTGACTACCGAGCTTTCGTCGAGGGGCGCGCATGAGCAGCACCAGCGACCGGCCGATGGGTGATCTGTTCCCCGAGTTGCCGTCCATTCTGGGCCGGGAGAGCGAATGCGCGCAGATCGAGCGGTTATTGGCGTTCTCCCGGGTGGTGACGGTGACCGGCACCGCAGGGGTCGGCAAGTCGCGTACCGCGCTGCAGGTCGCCGAACAGGTCTGGCAGCGCTTTCCGGACGGTGTGTGGCTCATCCCGCTGTCCCCGGTGAGCGACGGTGCGGTGATCCCGAACACGGTCGCGATGGAGCTGAAGGTACGTGACCAGACCTCCCGCCCCGCGATCGACCTCCTGATCGACCATCTCGCCGATCGCTCCTGCCTGCTCATCCTCGACGCGTGTGAACACGTCGTGGACCACTGCGCGTTGATGGTGACCGCCCTGGTCCAGATGTGTCCGGGCGTTCAGGTGCTGGCCGTCAGCAGACAGCCCTTGGGCATCGACGCGGAGACGGTGACCGAGCTGGAGCCCCTGCCCGTCCCGGCAGCGGGACTGGAGGACAGAGTCGGCGACCTGACGCGGTGTGCCTCGGTGGAGCTGTTCGCCGAGCGGGCGCGCCTTGCCGAGCCCGGCTTCACGGTGACCGAGGCGAACGCGCACGCGGTCGCCGAGGTGTGCCGCAGGCTCGACGGTCTGCCGCTGGCCCTGGAACTGGCCGCGGCGCAGCTCCGCGATCGCTCCGTGGAAGAGCTGGCAGACGGTACGGACCTGCACGCGCGGCCACCGGTTCCCCCGCCGTTGCGGGCGCTCGCGCCCCACGGAAGCCTGTGGACGACCATCGGACGCAGCCACGATCTGTGCGCCCCGGCCGAGAAGTTGTTGTGGGCCCGCGCGTCCGTCTTCGCGGGCGACTTCACCCTGGCCGGGGCCAAGGAGATCTGCGCGGGCGGCCCGCTGGACGACGTCGAGCGGACGCTCGCCGGTCTCGTCGCCCGGTCCGTCGTCTCCCGGCGCGGCGAACGCTTCCGCATGCTCGACAGCCTGCGCGAATACGGCGCCTGGTGGCTGCGGGAGCTCGGCGAGCACCGTGCGATCCGGCTCCGGCACCGGGACCGTTACCTCGACATGGCCCGGCGGGCCTTCCCCCAGTGGACGGGCGAGGGGCAGCTCGTCTGGTACCACTGGCTGGCCGGCGAGTATCCCGAAGTGCGGCGGGCGTTGGAGACCTGCTTGTACGAACCCGACTCGACGGCGCTCGAACTCTCCGGCGCCCTGTGGTTCCTCTGGTTCTCCTGCGACTTCGAGCGCGAGGGCCGCGACATCCTGGAACGGGCTCTCGCCCACGATCAGCGCAGCGGGCCGCTACGGGTCAGGGCCGCCTGGGCGCTCGGGCTCGTCATGATCTTTCAGGACGATCTGGACGGGATCGAGCGGTGCATCCAGGAGTGCCGCTCGGCCGCGCCCGACCCGACCGCGATGAAGGCCGGCGACTATCTGGAGGGCACCGACTGGGCCATGAGCGGCCGCCCTGAGCCGGCCCTCGAGCGGCTCGTCCACCTGGTCTCCGGCGCGTGGGAGGAGGGCGTTCAGGAGGCGGTGGGACTGCTGGCCAGGGCCGCCCTGGTCTTCGCCCTGCTCGCGATGGGCGACTACACCGGCGCCGGCGAACTGGCGGAGAAGATCAAGACTGACGGGGCGCGGCGCGGCGAGCACAAGTTCCGCTGCTGGGGCCTGTACATCCAGGCTCTGATCGCCCTCTCCCAGCACGAGCACACCGTCGCCGCGCAGCATGCACGGGAGGCCTTTCACGGCTTCGAACTGCTCGACGACAGTTCCAACATGGCCCTCTGCCTGGAGGCGCTGGCCATCGCAACGTGCGCCGAGGGCGATCCACCGACCGCCGCACGACTGCTCGGCATCAGCCAGCGGCTCTGGCATCCGAACGGTGGACGCGCCCGCTTCACCACCCCCGAGGTCGCCTCCGCCCGCCAGGACTGCGACCGGCGGATCTCCGCCGTGATCGGGCAGGAGGCGGCGCGCAAGCAGTTCTCCGACGGCCTGCACGCGATGCCGCCATACCTTTGACGAGAGTCGCCGGCGCCGAAGTCGATGATGGTTACCTTGACGCCAATGCCGACGATCTTGCCAGCCAGGGCCCGCAGGGTGACCGCGTCAGCCTCCCGGAATCCGCGCACGGATGGGCGCCCGCTGAGGGGGTGTCGGTCATCGGCAGGCGCCCTGCGCCGTGCTACTCGGTGGCGGCGGTGGTGCCGGCCAGTTCGCGGATGACCTGCATGTCGTCGAACGGCAGCTTGCGCTCGCCGACGATCTGGTACGGCTCGGCGCCCTTGCCGGCGACGAGCACGTTGTCGCCAGATTCGGCCACCTGCAGGGCCCGCGCGATGGCGTCGCGCCGGTCGGTGATCCGCTCCACCGTCGCGGACGTGCCCTCCAAGCCGGGCATGATCTCGTCAATGATCGCCTCGGGATCCTCTCCGCGTGGGTTGTCGCTGGTGACCACCACGACGTCGGAGTGATGACCGGCGATCGTCCCCATCGGCGCGCGCTTGCTGGGATCGCGGTCTCCGCCGCACCCGAACACGGTGACGATCTTGCGCTCGGCGAACCCGCGGATGGTGGTGAGGACCTGCTCCAGCGAGTCGGGGGAGTGGGCGTAGTCCACTATCACCGACACCCCGGCCGGGGTCTGATACGTCTCGAAACGGCCCGGGATCGATGGCAACTCCTCAAGCGCGTCGGCCAGGGCGTCCACGTCGTAGCCCAGCAGGTGGCCGGCGGCGAGCGTGGCCAGAGCGTTGGAGACGGCGAACCGGCCCGGGAAGGGCACGCGCGCCGCTTGCCGGTGACCGCCATGGTGGAGCACGAAGGAGGTGCCGGTCGCGTCCACCCGCAGATCGCCGGCTCGGAAGTCGGCTGGATTGTCCAAGCCGTAGGTCGTCGTCGCGTCTGGCATCAGGGCGGCGATGTCGGCGCTGATGGGGTCGTCGGCGTTGGCCACCGCCCACCTGCACATGCCGCTGAAAAGCAGCAGCTTGGCCTGCTTGTACGCCTTCATCGAGCCGTGGTCATCGAGGTGATCAGGGGTGAGGTTGGTGAACATGCCCACGTCGATGTCGGTGCGGTCGACCCGGTGCAACGCCAGCGCCCTTGAGGATGCTTCCATCGCGACGACGTCGGCCCCCCGATCCGCCATCGCGCGCAGGATCTGGTGCAGTTCCACCGCCTCCGGGGTGGTGGGGGTGGACCTCTCAATGGTGATCGGCTCGTCACCGACACGGCAGCCATCGGTACCGATGACGCCGACTCGCGCGCCCGCTCCGACCCGCAGCAGCGCCTCCACCATGAAGGAGATGCTGGTTTTACCGTTGGTGCCGGTGACCGCCATCACCTGCAGGTCCCGCGACGGATGCCCGAAGTAGCGCGCGGCGACCAACGGCGCGGCCGCTCGCGTGTCCGCCACCCGCACGACGCAGACATGCGACGGCAGAGCCTCCACGAGTGGGCGCTCGACCAGGACCGCGACCGCTCCACGCGCCACGGCGTCGGCCACGAAAGCGTGCCCGTCCGCATGTCTGCCACACATGGCGATGTAGAGACCGCCCGTGGTCACGCACCGCGAGTCGTAGGTGATGCCGGCGCGGACGTCGGCCTGGCCCGGGTCGCCATAAAGGACCTGGAACCGGCACCCGTCCAGCAACTCCCGCAGATTCATCCTGCTCCCCTGTCTCTCCTTGAAGCCAGCTTGCCGTGATCACGGGAACGAGCGCAGGAGATACGCCGTCGGTGCGCTGACACCGTCTCGCCCGAGGGGGCGCCGGGACCAGATCATTCTCGCCAGCCGCCGCGCCGAGTTCACCACCGCCATCACAGAGGCCGGCCGTGACCGGTGCCGCGGTCACCTTCCAGGCTCGGTCACCTCGGGGGCCGCCGCGTTACCCGATTGCTCCTCCGTCCGATGCCTCGGCGTAGGCCCAAATTGCCGCCCGGCCATCGTTGTCATGGGTTCTTGGTCCTTTCTCGCGGGGACCGGGCGAGCGTCATCGATTACTTCGCGCGGTGTTTCGTGCACAGGCGCGAAGGCGGGTCTTCGAGGAGGACGCGTGCGGGAACCGGCCCTGGGCGGGCGATCTTCGTTCGGTGCCTGGAGCGTGCCTGACGCCGACAGCCGTTATCGATTCGGTCCGCCCGGATGCCTTCGGCGGGGTATCAGACGTTGACGGCTGCATGCTCGTCGACGAATGCGTCCCGCACCGCACCCGGCTCAGGGCGTTCTCGTGCCCCTCGCCGATTGCAGGCCGGCCAGGCACGCGAAACTCATCGGTCTGTCCTGCTCCACGGCTCGCCCGTCGGGGTCCGAAGCGGCGTGGTAAGCCTTTTGTGGCTGTCATCCGGTTTCGTGCGGGTAGCGGCGCCGGGTGCCGTCGGCGAGTATCGACGCGACATGACCGCGCGGCGAAAGGATCGCGTATGACGTGGCATCCGTGGAGACGGGCGTTCCTCACGGCGGGGGCGGTCGTGGTCGGCTTCGAGCCGTCCACGCGCACGTGGGTCACCGACGTCGACCGGTCTCAGGGGATGGTCGACCTGCCGCCGCTGAAGGGCAGGGTGGTGACCGATCCCGCGTCGCGCGGCCAGGCGGCCGACGACTTCGGGCACCTGGTCCATCGGACCCCCGGGGCCGTGCTGGAGCCCGGCGACGCGTCGGACATCATGCTGATGATGAAGTACTGCCGGACGCACGGCCTGCAGGTGGCCGCGCGCGGCCAGGGACACGCCACCTTCGGTCAGGGCCAGGTCGCGGGCGGTCTGATCATCGACATGAGCCCGCTCAACGCGGTTGAGGTGCGGGAGGACACGGCCGTCGTGGAGGCGGGCGCGCTCTGGAGCAGTGTGGCGCAGGCGACCCTGGCCCACGGCCTGACCCCTCCGGTCTTCACCGACTACCTGGAGCTCTCGGTCGGCGGCACGCTCTCGGTGGGCGGTTTCGGCGGCCAGACCCACCACCACGGATCCCAGGCGGACGGCGTCGTGGAGCTGGAGGTCGTCACGGGGGACGCCGGTCTGAGGAGGTGTTCCGCGCGGCTGCGCCCCGACCTCTTCCACGCGGTGCTGGCCGGAAGAGGGCAGTGCGGCGTCATCACCAAGGCCACCATGCGCCTGCTGCCCGCCCCCGCGACGGTCCGCCGCTACCTGCTCTCCTACCCGAGCGTCGCCGCGCTGACCGCCGACCAGCGGCGTGTGGTCAACGACGGCCGCTTCGCCTACGTGGAGGGCGAGCTCGGGCTGCCGACCGGCCCCGTCGGCTGGACTTACCAGCTTGAAGCGGTCGCCTTCTTCAACGGCACGACCCCGCCCGACGACGCCAGGCTGCTCGACGGGCTGGGCGACCAGCCCGGCGACCGGCAGATCCAGGACATGCCCTACTTCGACTTCCTCAACCGGCTCGCCGCGGGCGTCGCCTATCTGAAGTCCACCGGCGAGTGGTACCGTCCGCACCCCTGGTGGAACATGTTCCTGCCCGCGAGCCGCACCGACGCCTTCGTGGCGGCCGCCATCAAGGACCTGACCGAGACCGAGGTCGGCGCCAGCGGCGCGGTCCTGCTCTATCCCTTCCCCCGCGCCCGCCTGCACCTGCCCTTGCTGCGCATGCCCGACGAGGAGACGGTCTTCCTCTTCACGCTGCTCAGAACCGCCTCGCCAGGAGCCGAGAGCCCGCAGGACATGGTGGCGGCCAACCGTTCCCTCTACCTGAGCGCCCAAGCCGTCGGGGGTTACCAGTACCCGGTCGGCTCCATCCCCACCACGCCTGAGGAGTGGCGCACCCACTACGGCCCCGCATGGGCCGACTTCGAGGCGGCGCGTGAACGCTACGACCCCGACGGAATCCTCACCCCGGGCCAGGGCGTCTTCCCTCCGGGACCGTGAAGTCCATCGTGACGCCGGCCCGCGCCGTGTCCACCGGCCTGTGGCCGGTCGCGGGCTATCCCGGGCGGCGTCCCCAGGCCGAGATCAGCGGCGCGAGGGTGAGGTCGAGCTCGCCGGCATCGATGGCGGCCAGGTGCGCGTCGATCTCGGCGTCGTCGGCCAGCCCGGCGGCGAGCAACTCGGCGCGGACCATGCGCACCGTCGCGGTCTCCAGCCGGTCGCAGGCCACCCCGCCGATCGGGAAGCAGCCGGTCGCCGTGACATCGGTCAGGCCGGCCGCACGCAACACCCGCGGCAGCGTACGGCCGTAGCGCAGGTCGGCGCCGCGGCGGGTCAGCAACTCCCGGACGGCGCGCCGCAGCCGGTTGGCGCGCTGCTGCGCCGGGCCGACCTCGTCGAGGCAGGCCAGCGGCTGCAGTTCGGTGTCGGCGTCCTCGACCAGGAGCCGGCCACCGGGGCGCAGCGCCGCCACCATCGTCGCCAGCGCCCGGGCACGGTCGGGCACGTGGACGAGCACGAGCCGGGCGTGTACCAGGTCGAATGTGCCTGGCTGCGGCGGCGGGTCCCCGACGATGTCGTGCCGGCGCACCTCGTACCCGCCGTGCGGGTCCAACCAGACCGGATCGATGTCCGTGGCCAGCACGTAACCGGTGGGTCCGACGGCTGTGGCGAGTGCCTCGGGAATGCTGGGGCCTCCGGCGCCGACTTCCCAGCAGCGCCAGCCCGCCTTCACCCCGAGCCGGTCGAAGTGCCCCCGTGTGACACCGTCGAACAGCTCGGCCAGCCAGGTGAACCGCTCGCCCGCCTCCTTCCGGGCGTTGTCGAGCAGGTAGCGGTGGTCCGGCTCGGACCCAGGGTCGGCGAGGGGCTGCGATGAACTCATGCCTCCATCCTCACGACCTTCCGCGTGCCGTGTCAGCGCGACATGGAGGAAACCCTGGGGATCACGGGCTCGCACGATGGCCGGAGCTCAGGCCGCCGAGACGGCTCCGGCAGGTCGACCGCCACCGTGTGTGACCCCGCCTGCGGCGAGCCGCCGGTCCGTGGACGTCCGCCCCACCGCCGGGCAACAGCAGGATCTCCGTCATCGTGGTGGGGTGGGGCGTTTGCGAGGTGCGGCGGAGCGGGGCGGCAGGGTGCGCATGTGGTCGCAGACGCGGGTCATGATGTCGCCGAGGTGGTGGACGTCCTGGTCGGTGAGGGGGTCGAACAGGAGGGTGCGGGAGAGCCGGACGTGGCCGGGCAGGACGCGGTGGACCTGGCCGACGCCGCCCTGCCGTCGGCGGGGCTGACGGCATGGCAGGCGCTGGTCGAGCACGCGGGCCTGCGGGCCGGGCAGAGCGTCCTGGTGAACGGGGCGGGCGGTGCGGTCGGCGGGTACGCCGTCCAGCTCGCCGCCCGGACGGGCACCGCGGTGACCGCGACCGCGAGCCCCCGCAGCGTCGAGCGGGTCCGCTCCCACGGCGCGCAGGCGATCACCGACTACACGCGCACGCCGGTCACCGGGACCGGTGAGCGGTTCGACGTCGTCCTCAACCTGGTGACCACCTCTGCGGCGGACACCGAGGCGCTGGCCGGCCTCGTCGCCGACGGCGGGGTGTTCGTCAGCACCACCACACCCGGCCGCGACGACGCCGCGCGGGACGTGCGGGCGGTGCGGATGTTCGCCCGCAGCGACGCCGCCCAGCTCGCCGAGCTCGTCGACCGGGTGGACGCCGGCGCGCTGGCGATCGACGTCGCCGCCCGCCGTCCCCTGGCCGATCTGGCCACCGTCCACGACGAGGCCGTCACCGGACGCCTGCCCGGCAAGACCGTCCTCATCCCCTGACCGGCCCGCCTCGCCGCCCCTCTTTCATCGATCACGAACTTCTCCGGGAGAACACCATGCCCCTCACCCTCGACCCCGAAGTCGCCCAGGCTACTCGTCGATCCAGCCGAGCTCGACCGCCCACCCGCGCGTCATGGCTTCGGCGGCGGGCAGCGTGAGGAACGAGACGGCATACAGGACGACGAGGAGCCCGATCGGAACGGCCCAGTCGCGAAGACGGGTTTGCGACGGGGCCGCCCCGTCCTGTCCGGCGTCGGCGGGGCGAGACCGACGGAGCCCCGTCCCCGTAGGCCGGCGGTCGGCGGGTCTGAGCGCCCACGACGCGATGGCGCACATCCCGAACACCAGCGGCACCCCCCACGTCCGAGGAGGGTCGCCGACTGTCAGATGCGACACCACGGCACTCGACCACAGGAAAAAGGCGCCCGCGTACGCCCATTCCTTGATCAGCGGGAGCCTGGGCGCGATGATCGCGATGGCTGCGGCGGCCTGCCACACGGCCAGAACATCGGCGAAGTAGTGCGGGTACCCCAGATGGCGCAACTGGGCTTCCACCCATTCGATCGGCAGCAGATTCCACACCGATCCGGCAGTCAACTCGAAGACGATGACAAACGTGGTGGCCCAAAAGGCGATGGGGCGGATCCGGCTCCGGGTCCAGCCGCTCCGTGCGCCGGTTGGCGGCTTCTCGTCCGTCGCGTGCCGGATCGTTCTGGTCGGTTGATTCTTCATCTCGGCCTCCTCGTCAAATCGATCTGGCATGTTCATGGGATTCGCCGTGCGTGGTGCGCGACCTCGGTTCGAAGCCGCAGGTGGTGGTGGATCGCGCGACGGCGGTCACGGCGACGTGATCCCTCACGGCGCGGAGGCCGGCTGGTCGGGACGCGGGCCGCCCTTGAGCCAGGAGCTGGAACCCGGTCTGCGGGCCTCGCGGCGGATCCTCGACACCCCGAGTTTGCAGGTCGCCTCCTTGATCGCCGCGGCCATGCGCCCGGCGATGTAGAGATTCACCGCGGTGTCGTCCTTGCGGGAGAGCTGTCGTATGCCGGCGCGCCGGCCGAGGCTGACGCACGACCCCGTGAAGGCCTGGTCGATCACCGCCGGTTCGGTGCCCGCGATACGGCTCAGCACGGTGCCGGCGGCCTGCGCCCCGAGCGGTTGTGCGGCCTGGCAGCTCATCCTCAGCGGCCGGCCCGACGGTGCGGCGGCGTCGCCGGCCGCGATGATGCGCCGGTCGTCGACGCTGGTCAGCGTCTCGTCGGTGAGCAGCCGGCCGAGCTCGTCGGTGCGTAGCCCACTGGCGGCCGCCAGTTCCGGCACGCCGAAACCGGCTGCCCAGATGGTGAGCGCGCTCGCACGCGCCGCGGCGTCGGCGAGGACGACCGCATCCGGCCGCACCTCGGTCACCACCTCGGCCTCAAGGACGGCGACACCGTGCCGGGACAGCCACGTGGCCACGGATCGGCGGGCGGAGGCGCTCAGTGACGGCGCGAGGGTCCGGCCGCACACCAGTGTGACCGTGCGTCCTTGTTCGGCCAGTTCGGCGGCCGTCTCGATGCCGGTCAATCCGCCGCCGACCACGGTGATCGGGGCGTCGAACGGGACATTCCCCAGCCTGGCGCGCAGCCGCTGCGCGGGTTCGAGTTCAGCGATGTCGAAGGCGAATTCGGCGGCGCCGGGCACCGATGACGGTATCGCCGAGGTGCTGCCGACCGCGTAGATGACGTAGTCGTAGTCCAGCGCGGGGCCCGACGCCAGCCGCACCGCGCGGGCGGCGGTGTCGATGCGCGTGGCGCTGTCGACGATCAACCGGATGCCCTCGCCCAGCAGCGTGCCGTAGTCCACCGTGGCCTCGCCGGTTTCGGCCACGAACTGGTGCAGCCGGAGTCGTTCGACGAACTCCGGGCGGGGATTGACGAGCGTGATGTCGACGTCGGCGCGGGTCCGCAGGTGATTGGCCGCGAGCGTACCGGCGTAACCGCCGCCGATGACGACGACCTTGTGGGATGTGGGGCGTTCGGATGTGGACATGGCGCCGCCTTTCGTTCCTGACTTCAGCGGTTTGAGGCTTTGCGACCTGGCGGAGTCGGTCTTCCGTCACGAAGTGGCTGCCGCGGGGTGATCACGTGTTCCACCGCGGGTTCGCAACGGCGATCCGCATGCCTGCCGGGGGGTAGCTTCGTGCGTACCGGATGGTGTCTCGCTAGTCCGACAACACAGCACCGCGGAATGTGAGGCGATGCGCCGGCCTGACATTTCACCGCGCTGTCTTGTCGGACTGGTGGAAGCAGATCCGAACCGAGGGAGTCAGTGCACGATGGCCAGGACCCCATGACCACCCCATCCGAGCCGCGTGGCGGCCGGCTCGATCCGGGCCTGGCCGCGATCACGGGCGAGCGGCGTCAGTTGATCAATCTCGCGTACCGGCTCCTCGGCTCCCTGGCCGATGCCGAGGATGTCGTCCAGGACGCCTACGCTCACTGGTACGCCCTGACCCGGCAGCAGCAGGACGCCATCGCATCCCCCGGCGCCTGGCTGACCACGGTCGCCAGCCGCCTCTGCCTCAACGTGCTCTCCTCGGCGCGGGTCCGGCGCGAGACCTACGTGGGCGAGTGGATCCCCGAGCCGCTGCCCGACCCCACGGAGTGGATCAACGGGCGGTCGGACGGCATCACCGTCGACCCGGCCGATCGGGTCACCCTGGACGAGTCGGTCAACATGGCCTTCCTCCTGGTGCTCGAGTCGATGACCCCGGCCGAGCGCGTCGCGTTCGTCCTGCACGATGTGTTCCGCTACTCCTTCGCCGAAGTGGCCGAGATCGTCGGGCGTACCCCGGCGGCCTGTCGCCAACTGGCCTCCTCGGCCCGCCGTCGCATCCGTGCCGCGCAGGCGCCTGCGGCTCCGGCGGCCCGGCAGGCCCGGATCGTCCGGGACTTCAAGCAGGCGTGGGAGGCCAAGGACATCGACGCCCTCATCGGCCTGCTCGACCCCGACGCCACGGCGATCGCCGACGGCGGCGGCGTCGCCGGCGCGATGCTCCGTCCGGTCGAAGGTGTTGAGCGGATCGTGCGCTCCCTGCTCAATCTCGATGGCAGGCTCCGCGAGCTGACGCTCCTGGAGCGTACGGTCAACGGGCGGCCCGGCCTGATCGCCCAGCACGACGGCGTCACCGTGTCGGTGTACGCGTTCGAGATCGCAGGCGAGCGGATCAAGCACATCTGGGCGGTACGCAACCCCGACAAGCTCCGGCCGTGGACGGCAGGACCGCGGCACTAGGAACAGCTCGTGCCCGGCGACGAAAGATGATCTCAGCCGGCCCGGAACACGCCCGGATGCGAGTGCGCCCTGCCGGAGGTCGAAGACCCCCGACCCGCGAGGGACAGGTAGCGCCGCAGGCCGTGGCATCGCATCAGCCGCCGGACGTCAGCCGCTTCACCCACCTGCCCGGCGGCGCACAGACGGTCTCCCACAATCACCGGATGGATGGACAGAACATGACGAAAGCGCTGGAATTGCCGCTGCAGATGCGGCGGAACGGGTTCAACCCGGTCGAGGAACTGGCCCAGGCTCGCGACGGCGAGGGTGTCGTGCGGGTGGAGACGCCGTTCGGTATGCCCGCCTACCTGGTCTGCCGCCATGAGGATGTTCGCCGGGTGCTGTCGGATCCGGCCCGGTTCAGCAGCGCCCTCACGCCCTTCCCGGGATCCGGGCAGGAGGACGCCGACGAACTGGCCAGGTTGCGGGCCGGGCAACTGATCGGGTTCGACCCGCCGGAGCACACGCGGTTGCGCCGGATGCTCACCCCGGAGTTCACGGCGCGCCGGATGCGCAGGCTCGAGCCGCGGATCATCGAGATCGTCGAGGCGGCGCTGGACGATCTGGAGCGGGCCGGCCGGCCGGCCGATCTGGTGGCCCACTTCGCGCTGCCGGTGCCGTCGCTGGTGATCTGCGAGCTGCTGGGTGTGCCCTACGCCGACCGCGCCGAGTTCCAGGACCGTTCCGCTCGCCTGCTGGACACGTCGCTGCCGATGGAGCAGCGCGGCGCGACGCTGAGGGAGGACCGCGAGTACATGGCCGGCCTGGTCGCCCGCGCGCAGGCGGACCCGGGCGAGGACATGCTGGGCATGCTGGTACGCGAGCACGGCGACGATCTCAGCACCGACGAACTGATCGGTATCGCCAGACTGCTGCTGCTCGCCGGACACGAGACGACCTCGAACATGCTCGGCCTGGGCACCCTGGCCCTGCTGCGGCACCCGGAGCAACTCGCGATGATCCGCGAGGATCCGGCTCAGGTCGAACCCGCCATCGAGGAGCTGATGCGCTGGCTGTCCATCGTGCAGTGGACGCCGCCGCGTACGACCACGACAGACGTGGAGATCGGCGGGCAGGCCATCCCCGCAGGATCGTTCGTGATCTGCTCGATTCCGGCCGCCAACCGTGACCCGGCCTCGATCGACGATCCCGAGACCCTCGACATCACCCGCGGAGCCGCCGGTCACGTCGCCTTCGGCCACGGCGTGCACCACTGCCTCGGGGCGCCGCTGGCGCGGATGGAGATGCGCATCGCCTTCCCCGCCCTGCTGCGCCGCTTCCCCGGCCTCGCCCTGTCCGGCCCGGACGAGCAGGCCGACTTCCGGGTCTTCAGCGCCGTGTACGGCCTGAACGCGCTGCCGGTGACCTGGTGAGCGGACGCCCGCCCGGCCGTCAGCTCCACGACACCCCGGCACGACCGTCCAGCGGATCGCCGGCCTGTTCGGCATGCCCCGGCTGACCGAGTGCGGGCAAGACGGCGGCGAAAACATGACATGCGGTGTCGGGTTTTGCGGCGAGCATGGCTGCACCGGTCGGCGGATCGGGGTCGCCATGTGACGAGCGCCGCTCAGCCCGATCGATGGTGAGCGGCGGCCGCATGTCGGGTCGTCCGGCAGGGGCGGAGGGTCTGTCCGCCCCTGTTCCGCTGTGTTGTGAAAGGTGGACGAAGGTTGACTGCATTCGTACGAGACGTCGCGAGCATGGTGCGCGAGACCATCGACGTGGTGGGGGCTCGTACCAACAATCTGCGGGACGTGTCCGTGAGCATCCCCAAGGGGCTGCTGGTCGCCTTCACCGGGGTGAGCGGCAGCGGCAAGACCTCGCTGGCGATCGACACGCTGCACAACGAGGCCCAGCTCCGGTATCTGGAAGGGCTTTCGCCGTTCGTCCGGCAGTACATCACCCAGCGCAACCGGCCCAAGGTCGATCGCATCCTGGGACTCGGCGCGACGCTCGCGGTCGACCAGCGCCGTCTGAACCGCAACCCGCGCTCCACGGTCGCGACGATCACCGGCATCGACGGGCACCTGGGGCTGCTGTACTCGCGCCTTCCGGGGATCGACGCGGACCCGGCGGCGAGCAGCGGAGACGGACATCTGACGACCGCTCACTTCGACCGCGCCACGCCGGAAGGGAGCTGCGGGGACTGCCACGGGGTGGGCGGGCGCTGGGAGGCGCAGGAGGACCTGGTCATCACCCATCCGGAGCTTCCGCTCTTCGAAGGGGCTTCGCCTTGGTACGCGAAGTGGCGATCGGGGGAGCACGCGTTCGTACCGGCACTCGCCGACAAGCGCGGCGTGGACCTCGGCCGGCCGTGGCAGTCGTTGCCCGAGGAGTTCCGTCACTGCGTGCTGCACGGCACGGGCGACGAGAAGATCGAGGCGACCATCGACATGACGAACAAGAACGAGACGGCTCAGGTGACCTACACCTCGAGCCAGCCGCTGCGGGGAGCGCTCGCCGAGGTGGAGCGGGTGTTCCTGAACGCCCAGACCTCCAACGCCAAGCAGCGCTACCTGCCGTACATGCGCAAGCGGCCCTGCGGCACCTGCGGCGGCAGCGGGTACGACCAGGTGGCCCGGTCCGTGCGGCTCGGCGGGCTGACCTACCCCGACCTGATCGAGGTGGAAGTCCGGGAGGTGCGTAGCTGGGCGAGACGGGTGGCGGACGACCTGGGCTCCCGGCAGCGCGAGGTGGGCGAGCCGCTGCTGCAGGACCTGGGCCGCAGGCTCGGCATCCTGGACCGGCTCGGCCTGGCCCATCTCCAACTGTCCCGGAGCGCGGCGACGCTGTCCGGTGGTGAGTTGCAGCGGACCCGGCTCGCCGCCCAGCTCAGCACCGAGCTGAGCGGCATCATCTTCGTTCTGGACGAGCCCGGGACCGGGCTGCATCCGGCGGACAAGGCGCACCTGCTCGACATCGCCCTGGAGCTGCGCGCGGCCGGCAACACGGTGCTCCTCGTCGAGCACGATCCCGAGCTGATCGCCCGGACCGACTGGGTGATCGACATGGGGCCCGGCGCCGGACGCCTCGGCGGTGAGGTCCTGGTGTCGGGGCCTCCCGCCGATGCGGCCGCGCACCCCGGGTCACTGACCGGGCGCTACCTGGCCGGTGCGGGGCCGCGGCTACGCCGGACCCGCCGCCCGGTCGGGCACGACACCGACTGGGTGGAGCTGCACGGCCTGCGCGCGCACAACGTGGCCGCGGACCGGGTGCGTTTCCCCGCCGGTCGGCTCACCTGCCTGACCGGGGTGAGCGGCAGCGGCAAGAGCAGCCTGCTCGGTGCGCTGGCGGTGAGCATGGAGGCCGCCTTGGACGGAACGCCGACCGACATGGTGCGGGAGGTGACCGGCGTCGAGGGGTTCGCCTGGGTCGCCGTCGTCGATCAGGAACCGCTCGGGCGGACGCCGCGATCCAACCCGGCCACCTACAGCAAGGCGTTCGACATCGTCCGCAGGCTGTTCGCCGGAACCGACGCGGCGCGCGGGCGCGGGGTCGATGCCTCCTGGTTCAGCTTCAACACCGCGAACGGCGGCCGCTGCGAGACCTGTACGGGATATGGCCGCAAGCTGGTCAACATGCACTTTCTGCCGGATGTGTGGGTGGTCTGTGACGCGTGCGAGGGGCGGCGCTACCAGCCGGAGGCACTGGAGATCAGGTATCAGGGGCTGGCCATCGATCAGGTGCTGGAACTGACCGTCGCCGAGGCGGTGGAGCGGTTCTCCGAGCCCCGGCAACTCGCGGAGATCCTCGGAGCCCTGGACCAGGTCGGGCTCGGCTATCTCCAACTCGGCCAGAGCGCCACGGAGTTGTCCGGGGGAGAGGCGCAGCGGCTGAAGCTCGCTTCGGCGATCCAGCGAGGTGCCGCGAGCCGCAGGGCCGGGCTCGTCGTTCTCGACGAACCCGTCTCGGGCCTGCACCCGTCTGACATTCAACGGGTGGTGGACACGTTCGACGTGTTGCTCGACTCGGGCAACACCGTCGTCGTGGCCGAGCATGACATCCCTGTCGCCGCGTCCGCGGACTGGCTGATCGACCTGGGGCCCGGGGCCGGTCCGGACGGGGGTGCGGTGGTCGCGGAGGGCACCCCGGACACCGTCGCGACCGCGGGCACCCCGACCGCCGTCTTCCTGCGGCGGTACGCGGCGGGCCGGCCGCTCCTGGAGACGCGGGAGGGCAGCCGCCGATGACGCTGCTGCGGCCGGCCGCCGGACCTCGGGCTCTCACCCCTGGACGCCGTCACTGGATGGGGACCTGGAGGTCGCGGAACGGGCCGATCTTGACCTGGAGGGTGTCGGGGGTGTCGGGCAGGGCGAAGAGGTTCCAGAACTCGCGGGTCTGGCCCGGTGCGAACTTCTCGGTGCTGATGCGGACGCCGGAGACGTCGGTGCAGGCGCAGTAGAAGTCGGTGCCGTTGTCGGTGGGGACTTCCAGGCGGCCGGGCAGGTACTGGCGGCGGGCGGCGGCGTCGGTGACGCGGACGTTGCTGGCGGCCTGGTACTTGTAGGC
>NZ_SSXE01000540.1 GCF_021699195.1 Nonomuraea sp. MG754425
CCCGCCGTAAACTGCAGAGCAGAGCAGCCGCTGAGCGGCTGCTTTTACTCGATTATCTCCGTAAAATCAACATTCTCAACGATCCAGCGCTTGCGCGGGTCGACCTTGTCCCCCATCAGGGTGGAGACGCGGCGCTCCGCCTTGGCGGCATCCTCAATCTGCACCTGGAGCAGCGTACGGGTGTCCTGGTTCATCGTTGTCTCCCACAGCTGCTCGGGGTTCATCTCGCCGAGTCCCTTATAGCGCTGCAGCTCAAAGTTCTTGCCGAACTCCTTCAGGTAGTTCTGCAGCTCTTCATCACTCCAGGCATAGCGCACAGTTTCCAGCTTGCCCGATTTGCGGGTCAGCTTGTACAGCGG
>NZ_SSXE01000541.1 GCF_021699195.1 Nonomuraea sp. MG754425
TCGGCGCAGACCCTGCTGGAGAACCTCTACTTCAACGCCAAGCGCTACGACCTCGCCAAGGTGGGTCGTTACAAGATCAACAAGAAGCTCGGCGTCGACTCGGAGATCACGCAGGGCACCCTGACCGAAGACGACATCGTCGCCACGATCGAGTACATCGTCCGCCTGCACGCGGGCGAGGAGTCGATGCCGGGCGCCAACGGCGAGGTCATCGTCGAGGTCGACGACATCGACCACTTCGGCAACCGCCGTCTGCGTAGCGTCGGCGAGCTGATCCAGAACCAGGTCCGCCTGGGCCTGGCCCGGATGGAGCGGGTCGTGCGCGAGCGCATGACCACCCAGGACGTCGAGGCGATC
>NZ_SSXE01000542.1 GCF_021699195.1 Nonomuraea sp. MG754425
TCCGAAGCCGAGGCGTTCCAGTGCGGCCTTCAAGGAGAAGGTTCCGGTCCGCGGGAATCCCGCGCCGATGATCTCAAGCATGAGGTGTTTCCGTTTCTTCGGGTACATGGGAGAGCTTGTCGGGATTGCTGACCACGTAGATGTCCCGCACGTGCTCTCCGTCCGTGGACAGGTCCACGACCATCACGGCGTACGGCGAGTTCTTGGCGAAGACCACCGCGGACGGCTCTCCGTTGACGTCGCGGTACTGGATGCTGAGACCGCCCTCGACAGCCTCGGCGGCTCTGGCGACGAGCACCCTGGCGACGTTGTCGCGACCTTGGACGGGGCGTGGGCCGGCGGCTCTGGACTTGCCG
>NZ_SSXE01000543.1 GCF_021699195.1 Nonomuraea sp. MG754425
GAATAACATGAGACTCGGGAGTAAGCGGGGAACCCCAAAGTGATTGATAATATGGAGGATCTACAAAATATCCCTCTAAGCGTTCCTCTTGATCTGCATTTGTATATCTAAAAGGGTCTTCATCAAATCCAATATCAAAATAAAAGGTATCCTTTTTGCTATATCCTGTTTTATGCATTCAATCCCGCCTTTAGATTATTGTAAGAATAGTATACGGCTCAAAACCAAAATTAGCGGTTGAAATTTAAAACGGAGAAAATCGCGGATAGAAATGGAAAAACATCCGCAAATCCTGTATTGTTGTAAGTCCTACCCAACAACAAGAAAAGGAAATGACAGATGCCACTCCAGTAT
>NZ_SSXE01000544.1 GCF_021699195.1 Nonomuraea sp. MG754425
TGAGCAAGGCCCAGCGGCTCACGTGACGCCGCCCCCGTCCGTGACTATCGGACCCGGCCGCGCGGCTTGAGCCGCGTGCCGGGCAGGACGGGCGCGGGCGGGTGCTGCTCATCGGCGGCGAGCCGTTCGGCGAGGAGATCGTCATGTGGTGGAACTTCGTGGGCCGTACCCACGACGAGGTCGCCGCCTTCCGTCAGGAGTGGATGGAGGGGACGGGGTTCGGCGTCGTCGAGGGGTTCGACGGGGCGCCGCTGCCCGCGCCCGTCCTGCCCGGCACGCGGCTCAAGCCGCGCGGCCGGGTCCGATAGTCACGGACGGGGGCGGCGTCACGTGAGCCGCTGGGCCTTGCTCA
>NZ_SSXE01000545.1 GCF_021699195.1 Nonomuraea sp. MG754425
GCCCGACCCGATCGAGACGTTCGACGCGGCCGAGCGGCTGGTGGCCGACGGCTTCGTGGTGCTGCCGTACATCGGCGACGACCCGGCGCTGGCGCGGCGGCTGGAACAGGCCGGCTGCGCGGCCGTGATGCCCCTGGGCGCGCCGATCGGCTCCGGGCTGGGCATCCGCAACCCGCACAACATCGAGCTCATCGTGGAGGCCGCGTCCGTGCCGGTCGTCCTCGACGCGGGCATCGGCACGGCCAGCGACGCCGCGCCAGCGCCGGGTCGTCGCCGATGTACGGCAGCACCACGAAGCCGTCGGCCACCAGCCGCTCGGCCGCGTCGAACGTCTCGATCGGGTCGGGC
>NZ_SSXE01000546.1 GCF_021699195.1 Nonomuraea sp. MG754425
TCTCGACATCGGGGTGTTCGCCCCGCCAGGCCACGATCCGTTCCTGGGCGGCCTGGCACTCCTCCCGGAAGGAGTCCTCCAGAACACCGCTGAAGTCCAGACCGTAGGCGGACGTGATCGCCTGCTGCCAGGCGTGCACGACGAGGATCCGCGCGCCGCGGGCGCGGGCCTGCTCGACCGCGTAACGCAGCGCCTCCGCCGCCGCGTCGGAACCGTCGTCACCGACCACGACCTGGCCATGCCCGGTGCCGGCCGGTTCGCGGACCACGACCACCGGCCCCGGCGCGTGTCCCGCGACACCCAGGGTCACCGACCCGAGGAGCAGCCCGGAGAACCCGCCCACCCCA
>NZ_SSXE01000547.1 GCF_021699195.1 Nonomuraea sp. MG754425
TGGGGTGGGCGGGTTCTCCGGGCTGCTCCTCGGGTCGGTGACCCTGGGTGTCGCGGGACACGCGCCGGGGCCGGTGGTCGTGGTCCGCGAACCGGCCGGTACCGGGCATGGGCAGGTTGTGGTCGGTGACGACGGTTCCGAGGCGGCGGCGGAGGCGCTGCGTTACGCGGTCGAGCAGGCGGGCGCCCGCGGCGCGCGGATCCTCGTCGTGCACGCCTGGCAGCAGGCGATCACGTCCGCCTACGGTGTGGACTTCAGCGGTGTTCTGGAGGACTCCTTCCGGGAGGAGTGCCAGGCCGCCCAGGAACGGATCGTGGCCTGGCGGGGCGAACACCCCGATGTCGAGA
>NZ_SSXE01000548.1 GCF_021699195.1 Nonomuraea sp. MG754425
GGCGTCGCGGGCGCGGACGGTGTAGGTGTAGGCGGTGTTGGCGGTCAGGCCGGTGTCGGTGTGGGTGGTGCCGGTGACGGTGGTGAGGAGGGTGCTGCCGCGGTAGACCTCGTAGCCGGTGACGGCGACGTTGTCGGTGGAGGCGTTCCAGGCCAGGGCGACCGTGCTGCTGCTGACGCCGGTCGAGCGGAGGTTGCCCGGCACGCTCGGCGCGGTGGTGTCGCCGCCGCTGCCGCCGCTGGTGGTGGCGGTGACGGCGGTGCTGGCGGCGGAGCGGTTGCCGGCGGCGTCGCGGGCGCGGACGGTGTAGGTGTAGGCGGTGTTGGCGGTCAGGCCGGTGTCGGTG
>NZ_SSXE01000549.1 GCF_021699195.1 Nonomuraea sp. MG754425
GGTGGGGCGCGGCCGGGGAGGTCAGCGGCCGTGGAGGCGGGGGAGGGCGTCGCCGTAGATGTCCGGGCTGCGGTCCACCTCGCCGACGAAGTCGCCGGGGAAGCCCAGCTCGAACGGCACCGCCGACTCCAGCCGCGCGATCGCCTCGTCGGTCAGCGCCCGCGCCACGTCCGAGGCGCCCAGGTTGTCCTTGAGCTGCTCGGCGCTGCTCACCCCGAGGATCGGATGCACGCCGCGGCGCACCGCCCACCCGGTCGCGACCTGCGAGGCCGTGGCGCCCAGCTCGTCGGCCACCTCCAGCACGGCCCGCACCCCGGCCCGGTCCCGCTCGCCGATCGACTCGGGC
>NZ_SSXE01000056.1 GCF_021699195.1 Nonomuraea sp. MG754425
CAGCAATCCCCGCAGATACTGCCGGAAGTGCTCACGCGGCTCCGGCCGTGACCACCGGCCCTCAAACCGCGCGCACACCTGCTCAAATCCCCATCTCCATGCGGCCAAGTCCTCAGTGGTTACCGCATCGGGATGCTCATGGGGCTGGGGCATGTCATCACGTTCACATACTCCAGCCCTCGCACACCAGGAAACCGAAAGATCACCCAACGTGATCTAGCCATGTAGTACTAGACCGAGACCGGTCCCGCAGCGGCGGGTGGAGTGCTTCAGGTGAGGGGGTGGGGTGGGTCTGGTCTTCGTGCATGGTCCTCCCTACTCGCCGCCCGTGCCTGCCAGCGTGCCGCAGGACACTCACATCCAGCGGGAATGAACCGGCAAAGACAGCGGCGTAAGACGAACCGGCCCCGGGGACGAGCGGGGCCGGAAGTGGATGAATGCGGGCTATGTGTCCAGGGCGTCGTTGATCTTGCCGTTGATCTGCTCCTGCTGGCCGTCCATGCACTTGGCATAGACGCGCAGCAGGACGTCAACGCTGTGCCCGGCCCTCTTGGCGACCTCCGGAGCAGGAACGCCGGCGTTCAGCCAGAGCGACACCGCCGCATGGCGGAGGTCGTACGGGCGGGCGGCCAGCGACGAGGCGATCTGTGCCGGGGTGAGCGCGAGCTTGCGCGCCTCCTGCCAGACGTAGGAGTGCGCCGAACTGGAGTAGGTGCCACCGGTTCTCGTGCTGAAGATCCTCCCGTCCTTCGTAGTGCCGAACTCGGCGACGTGCTCGCGGAGCATGGCCACCAGGGCGGGCGGGATCGGGATCTCTCGTGTCTCCTTGTCCGCTCGGTGCTTCAGACTGCGCGACTCGTGGGTCTGGCCGGAGTCGGTCCAGCGCTTCGTGGCCTGCGGTCGCGCCTTCTCCAGGACGATCAGACCCCAACCCGTCTCGGGCAGCGTGCAGTTCGTCAGCCGCAGGTCCGCCGCCTCCTCCGGCCGCAACGCCGCGTAGTAGATACAGGCGAACAGCGCCTTGAGCCGGGGACCGCGCTTGCGGCCCACCTTGGGCACGGCGTCGAGCAGTTGCCGGGCTTGGACCGGGTTGACCACGGTACGCGGGTCAACGACGGTGACGGCCTTCGGGGCCGTCCATTTGATCTCGTCCAGCGGATTGCCGCTGAATACCTTTTCCTCCACCGCGTGCTCCAGCAGGTGATGGAGGATGGCGCGCTTGCGCCGCACCGTGTTCGCTCCGGCTGGAGTTCCGGCGAAGGTGACCGAGATGGCGGCCAGGCCCGTACGGAGGACATGCGGCTCCCCCAACGCGGACAGCGGAAGAGACGTTCGCTCCAGCCAGCCCAATGCCGCCGTTTGGGCCGCGGTCAGGACAGGGCGCCTCTTCTCCGGGATGAGCGCGTAGACCCTCAGCACTTCCCGCAGTTCCTCGGTCGAAGGACGCCGCGGCGCGTCGGCCACCAGGGCGGGGACCAGTGACAAGAGCGCATAGGCGTCCGTCTCCCGGGTGCGGGGCGCCGAGGTGCTCCAGCGCCGGAGCACGTACGCCTGAGCGAACTCGAAGAACGTCGGGCCGGTAGACGCACGCGCCAGCATCGACACCGGCAGTCCGGTGGCGGTGTCGAACTCCTCCCCCGTCTTCGCCGCCTGCCGCAGGTCAGACATGAAGGCGTTGGCCAGGCCCTTGGTCCGGAAGCTCTTGGACTTCGGCTTGCCCGCGACGCGCCAGCGGGCGATGAACAAGGGCGTGTCGCGGTCCGTACGGTGCTGGATCGCGCCGAGCTTCACGTCGTACGTGGCGTTCACACCGTCTCCCGTCGCGAGTCCAGCCAGGTCGTGAGGTCGCTCCGCCACACGCGAAGTTCGAGGTTGGGCAACTGGACGCAGACCGGCGCACGGCCCAGTTCGCGCCAGCGGTAGAAGGTGCGGCGGGAGACGCCGCCCAGTTCGGCGAGCACCTCCGGGACAGTCAGCAACTCGTCGCGCCTACTCATCGGCAGCCCCGGGTAGACGGGTGCCAGTGAGCGCAGCCGCGAGAACCTGCTCCCCGATGGAGAGCCCTTGACCGGCGTACTCCCAGTGGGCGATGACGAGGACGGTGTCCTCGTCGAACAGCGGGAGCCGTCCGGTGCTGACCTCCTCCGCACGCATGTGTTCCTCACGGGCAGCGCGAAGCTCTCCGAGAGTGGTGGAGTAGCGGCGGCTCTTGGTGGAGAAGTGGCCGCGGAAGCCGAGCATGTGAGCCCAGCGAACGAGCCTGAGGTCGGCCAGGGCCGCGTTGTCGCCCAAGCGCATGCACGCCGCGATCAGCCGGCGCGCGTGCTCGCGGACGGGCAACCCGTCGAGGTCGTCGAGAGGCTGGACACGCCGGTCCAGGGTGCCGACGCATTCGGCGGCCTTGGTGGCGTACTTGGCGATGTAGGCGGCGACGGCCTGTTCGGTGAGGTCGCCGTCCATGGTGATGCGGCGGACGTCGAACTGGGTGCCCCAGCGGAAGGCCCGGCCGAGCGGCTCGACCTCTGCGGTGACGACCGCCGCCGCATGCTGCGCGGCTTCCGCCAGCGCATCGGCCCGCGCCCAGGCCGGTGGCGGCGAGGACGGTCCGTCCGGGCCGTCAAGGCGAATCACCGCGTGGAAGTGGACGACGCCGCGCCGCTGGTACTCGGCGACCTTGGCGAAGGAGATCATCACCTGTTCGCGCAGGGCCTTGACGGTCAGGCCGTTGAGCCTGGCGAAGCGCCGGCGCAGAGCCAGCGTGAAGCGCCGCCACAGCTCAGGACTGACCGCGTTGAACAGGACGGAGCCGTCGTAGTCGTAGCAGTCGGGGCACAGCGGCTCCCCGAGCCGCTGATCGTCGGCGTTGTGCCGCTCGGTGCAGGACATGACCTGTCCGTGTGAGCACGTCTCGGCGTCACGGCGGGCGTGGCAGGGCAGGACCTTGCCGTTCTTCTCCCGCCGTACGTGGACGGCCCCGAACGATGGCGCGGTGAGAGTGACGAACAGACACGGGTGACTGCTGACGGTCTCGGGCACGCCCTTTCCGCCGACGAGGCCGGCGCGGACGAGCTGGTAGGTGTCGGCGCGGTAGACCTCGGCGCAGGCCGGGCAACGCGTCGCGCGGCGGGTCTTGCACGGGACGCGCAGGACGCCGTTGGGCTCGGTGCGGGTGGTGTAGCGGTGCAGAAGCCGGCCGGTGGCCTGGTCGTAGTGGTCAACCTTGCCGCGCAGGTGGATGGGCTGACGGCAGCCGCCGGTGCGCTTGATCTGGCCGGCCCAGCGGTCGTAGTCGGGTTGGTTGAGCCGGTGGATCATCCCGGCTACAGCGTGGGAGTGGGCAAGGTGGGGCAAGATGGGTTCCGTCCTATCCAGTGACGCTGGTGTGGATGGCCCCCGGCCTGGCGGACGTCTTGGCGGATGTGTGGCCAGGCGGGGGGCGCTACGGCGTTACGCGCCGTGGTTGTCGATGCCGCTGCCGTTGCAGTCGGCGCAGGTCTGGTCGTCGGTGAGGCCGGTTCCGTTGCAGGTGCAGCAGCGGAAGTGAGCGAGTGCGGCGTCCATGGTGATCACCGGTTGTCGCGCGGGATGACGCGGACGTAGACGCGGTACTTGCGCGGATGGGCGCGGTCGGGGAACGCCCTGGACATCGCGGTGACGGTGAAGACCTCACGCAGGTGGATCACGCCGAGCACGATCTCCGCGCGGTTTCCTTCGAGGCGAATGCGCATAGTGGTTGTCTCCTCAGTTCGAGTCGGGCTCGATGCAGCCGCGGTAGCTGCTCTCGGCGTCGTGGCGGGCGCGGGCGGCGGCGAGGATCGCCACGGCGCGGTACTCGACCGGTCCGAAGAAGACGGAGGTCGCGTAATGGCCGTACGGGGAGTCCTCGAAGTCGATGTCGGAGCCGACGCGAGCGGCGATCCCGTCGACCTCCGCGCGTAGGTCGTCGTCGTTGTCGTGTTTCGGGAAGTGATAGAGGGTGAAGCTGGACGAGGCGGGCACGTCCGGGTGGGTCTCCAGGAAGACGGCCAGGTTGAGCAGGCCGTTGATGAGGGCTCTGCGGTGGTCGTGCATGGGTCTCCTTCAGGCGTTCTCTGGTGTGCACGGCAGGGTGCGGAGCAGGTTGGTGGCGAGTTGGTCGGACACGCCCAGGCGGGCGCGGAGCAGGTCGCGGGTGATGGGCTTGCCGTGCTTCGCGTGGTGTTCGGTGGCGACGCGGCGGGCGTAGTCGATCAGTTGCGGGTCGGGCGCGGGTCCGTCGTTCTGGCCGTCCTCGTCGGCGGGGACGAGGGCGGGACGGTCCGCTTGCGGGACGGCCGGTGTCCGGTCCGGGACGGACGGGGACGCCGTCGCCCAGGACGAGGACGTCTGCGGGACGTCCGGGGACGGTTCGGTACGGGTGGCGGTGGCGCGGCGTTCGAGCATGGAGACCGCGACCAGGAACGCGCCCGCCGGGGTGGCGGCCGTGATCCAGCCCCAGACGGTCGGGGCGGCTTGTTGCAGGTTGGCGGCCAGCGAGAGGACGATGCCGCCGGTCAGGACGAGGACCGGCCAGGAAACCAGGCCACGCCGCACTTTGCCGGTCTTCCTGTCGTGCTGGCGTTCGCGGGCGGCCATGACGCAGGTCAGGTCGACGCAGATGGCGATGGCCCAGGCCATCCAGCCCTGCTGGCCGTTCTCGGTGGCGGTGTCGCGGATGTGGGTGAAGGAGCCGGCGCCCGCGATGGCGGCCAGGACGAGAACGGGTCCCGTGTCGAGCAGCCAGGCGGCGAAGCGGCGCATCTCGTTTCTCCTCTCGATCCCTCAGGCGGACTGCGAGTCCGGTGTCGGGTGAGGCTGGGCCGCCATGACCTCGTCCCAGGACGGCGCGAGGTCGGCGTGAGAGCGGGCGGCGTGTTCGGCGGTGAGTTCGCTGACGTAGAAGGAGCGGGCGCGGTACCACTGGCCGTCCTGTGAGGCGACGATGGCGACGCCGGGCGTCTCGGCGGCGATGGCCCGTGCTGAGTCGAGCGCGGCCGGGTCGAGGTCGCCGAGAGTCATGGTCGCGGTCTCGGGATCGTTGACCCGGTGGCAGATCCGTCCCGAGCACTGGGCCCGGAGCGCGGTGACGCCGGGGCCGAGGTCGGAGCCGATGCGCTGACCGCAGCAGAACAGGTAGATGCCGAACGCCCGCCCGAGCTGCGCCACCCGCAGCAGCGCGGTCGAGGTCTTGGCGACCTCGTCCTTCTCCGACTTGTCGGCCATCAGGTACAGCTCGGCCAGCTCGTCCACCAGGACCACGACCGGGACCGGACGCAGACCGGGCGGAAGCTGCCAGATGTTGCGCGCCGAGGCCATCCGGCACACGCCCATCCGGTCGGTCATCAGCGCCACCAGATCATCGAGCAGGCCACCGCACTCGGCCCTGCTCGTGGCCAGCGCCGACAGCCGCGAGGCGTACGGAGTGAACTCGACCCCGCCCTTGAGGTCGAAGCCGACCAGCGCCACCGGCTGCGGTGCGAGTCCGACGATGAGCGCGTTGGCGAGGTTGGACTTGCCGGACTGGGTGGCCCCCGCGTTGATCCAGTGCGGCACAGTCTTGAAGTCGACGACCCACGGCCCGCCTGTCTCCAGCCGTCCCACGGTGACCTTGAGCAGTTCGGTGGACGGCGGTAGCTCGTCCACCTTGACCAGCGGGTCACGGACGGTGGCGGCGAGCCGTACCCGGCCGGGCTTGTCCGAGGAGACGCGTACGGCGTGCACGCCCCAGGAGTGCGCGAGTCGTTCGGCGACGTCGGCGTAGTCGGCCGGGATCTGTCCTTCCAGGGTGTGCAGGGTGACGCGCCACCCGTGCCGGGTCGGCAAGGGCAGCCACATGAACGGTGCGGTGTCCACCGCGATGCGCTGAAAGCGGCGCCGGACCCGGACGACACCGGTCGAGGCGACCAGGCCGGGGACGGTGGTGAACCAGAAGCGCTGCCGCTTCTTGGTCAGGTTGCAGCCGAGGGCAACCTTGCGCCAGGACGCCCGGATACTGATGGCCGCGATCGGGAACCCGATGACGAGCCAGAAGGAGCGGTAGTGCCAGCGGCGCCAGGCCCAGAGCCCGGCCGCGACGGCGGCCAGGACTCCGAGCACCGTGTAGAGCTGGTCAGACACCGGCGGCCTCCTGCCGCGGAAGCAGCGCGGTCGCCCGGTAGGAGATGCCCCACTTCCCGGCGATCTCCCAGACGTAGCCGAGCAGGCCGACGGCGTTGACGGCGTCGCCGGCGGTGATGGGTGGTTCACCGGTGATGCCGATCTTGACGAGTTCGATCCGGCCGAACTCGTCCTCGACGGAGACGGTGACCTCGTAGACGGTGTTGCCGTTCTTGTCAGTCTTGATCTCGCCGGTGTCGCGGTTGAGCACGCGAGGGCGCGGGGCCTTCACGCAGGTGATGGTGAGCTTGCTGGTGTCCACAGGGATGGGGACGGTGCGCATGGTGTGCTTCCTTCGTTCGTTCGGACTCTTGGTATACATAGAACGCTTAGAATTCTAAGTTGTCAAGGGCTTCCACGAAGACTTGGTTGGCATGTCGTACGGGCTGTGCTGAACTGGAGGGGCACTCAACCCTCGCGGAAGGCACCTGATGGTCGAGAAGACCGGTCGCCCCGGCTACCTCCAGATAGCCGACGACCTTCGTACGCAGATCAGGACGGGCTCACTCGCTCCCGGTGCCGCGCTGCCCTCGACCGCCCAGCTCTGCCAGCGCTACGACGTGTCCGCCAGCGTGGTCAAAGCAGCCATCAGCGTGCTTCGCACCGAGGCCCTGATCGTCGGCCAACAGGGCAAGGGCGTGTTCGTCCGCGAGGGCGCCGCAGCTTCGGCGTCGGCTTCGGCTTCGGGTGACGAGCCGGCCGCGTCGGAGATCATGGAGCAGCTCGCTCAGATGCGGAGCACTCTGGCGACTCTTGGCGATCGGATCGCCGAGCTGGAGAAGGCCGTGTTCCAAGAGCGGAAGCGATCTCGCTGACCCGGCAGGCCAACTCCTCCATTTCAGACCGAATGGCCTGAAGTTCGTCGATAATTCGCTGATTTGCGGCCACTCCGGCACCCCTTTTCTGGTCGGTCGTTATCCCGGCGGGGATGCCGTTAGTTCATCGCGTATCGGCGCTGGTGAGTATCACGGAGCGTTAGCTAAGCTTCTTCATTGCTGCCTGCACGGCGGTTACACATGCGCTTACACATTGGGCACCTCTCAAAGTGCGCAAAAAGGATGCGATGAAGACAATTCACCGCCCCGGATGGCAGCCCCTGATCCTGCGCCAGCACCGCGAAGCACACGGTCTCACCCTCGAAGCCGCAGGTGACCAGCTCCGCAGGGTCGCCCATCGGCATGGCCTGACCGCGCCGGCTGCCAATTTCCAGACAATATGGGCACACGAACAGGGATCGGTATATCCCGGACCTCACTACCGAAGAGCGTACTGTCTCCTATACCAGGCAAATGAACCCGCCCTGGGTTTCCGCCTCCCGCTCCCCGGCGAAATACCCGAAGTGGAAAATTCCATCTCGGATTTGCCCCAACCCACCGATCCCGCCACCGATAACGCCGCCGCCCAGGTAATCGAACAAACGCTGCTCAAAGTCTCCGGCGCCCCATCCAACGCCGAACAGAACGCCCTTCTCAGCCGAGTCGTGGACGCCTGGCGACGCCGACACGGGCAGGGTAGCCCCAGGCCCATCCTCGTCCTCGTCGGCGGCTATGCCGGATCTGGAAAGACCGAGTTCTCCCGGTTCCTCTCCGACATCACCGGCTGGGCCTTCCTGGACAAGGACTCTCTGACTCGCGCCATGGTCGAGCGCCTGCTCGTCTCGCTCGGCGGCGATCCCCACGACCGGCACACCGGGCTCTACCTGCGCGAGGTTCGCCCTCTGGAGTACCGCTGCCTGATGGAAACGGCCTTCGACAACCTCCACGTCGGAACCTCGGCGATCCTGTCGGCTCCGTTCATCGCCGAGTTGGCCGACCCGGATTGGGTGCGCCGCCTGACCAACCGGTGCGCGGCCAAGGGCATCGACGTCGCGGTGGTCTGGGTGCGCTGCGACGCCGAATCCATGCGCGAGTACATCGAGTTCCGCGGCGCCGCCCGGGATGCCTGGAAGCTCGGCAACTGGGAGACGTACGTCAGCGGCCTCGACACCGAGACCTGCCCACCGACCGCGCATATCACCGTGGACAACCGGCTCGGCTCCGCTATCAGCCTGGCCGACCAGACACGCGAAACGCTGAAGCGGATCCTGACATGACAGGCATCGTCCTGTACGGGCCGCCGGCCAGCGGCAAGAGCACCATCACCCTCGCACTCGCCGAGCTCGATCCGCGGTTCACGCTGGTGCGCAAACTCAAGGCGGGGAACCGGCGCGGCACCGAGTACGACTTCGTCAGCGTCGAAGAACTCGCCGAACGGCGAGCCGCGGGGCGGCTCCTGGTCGAGTCCCACCGCTATGGCAACA
Organism: Nonomuraea sp. MG754425; assembly: GCF_021699195.1. Lineage (GTDB taxonomy): Bacteria > Actinomycetota > Actinomycetes > Streptosporangiales > Streptosporangiaceae > Nonomuraea. Next base: position 8,474 of record NZ_SSXE01000056.1, read on the forward strand.
CGTACGCCATCGACCGCGACCAGGTCGACCAGCTCACCGCCGCCGGCCGGGTGCCGATCGCCCACCTGGGCGACATCTCTGGTATCCGCCGGCTGATGCAGTCAGCCCCATGGCTCGTCGTCCTGCTCTGGATCCCCCGAGACGTCTGCGAGCATCGCTCCCGAGAGCGCGGGGACCGCGACACCGTTCGCCGCCTCCAGGCATGGGACGAGACCCTAGCCGACCTGGACGCCAACGGAGACCACCTGTTCGCCTCGCGGCTCCGCACTGACCAGTTCACGCCGGCGGAGATCGCCCGGCAGACCGCCCACACGTTCTTCGAGCAACAGGTGATGCCTGTTGGTCACCACGCCTGACCGGTCAGGATCCGCATCCACAGCTCCCGGGTGACCTGTGCTCGCATCCACGGGCTTTCCCGCATCTCGTCGAGGCCCTCGAAGGGGTACTGCCGGATGAACGACAGACCGCCCCCCGAGCAGAGCTCATACACCGGGTACGTGCACATGCACGTGTGCTCGCGCACCCGGACCAGAGTCGAACGACCATCGGCCACGGACCAGCGCACCCGGAAGGCCCTGTCATGCGGGGCGACCGCGTGCACACCGTGATAATCGAAGTGCGAGGGCGGCGGGGGCTTCACGACCTCACCACCATCCGGGACTGCTCCTCCAGCAGCGACACGAGCGTCTCCACGTCGCCCGCGCTCACGGTCTGCTGGAGACCCCTGAAGATGTCGACGTTCCGGAGCCGCACACCACCGCGCCGAGTCGCGTAGAACACGCCTGCGTCACTGCAGAAGACCGACCAGCCGGGGAACCGAGCACGGAGCGCATCAAGGTCGTAACCAGTTGCTTCCATATAAGCAGCGTAGGAGCGAAGCCGAAGCCTGTCTACCCCTATAGGTACCGAGGGATAGCTAGGGGTTCCGATAGATACCTAGAGGCGAATGAAGACCCGTCGTGCCCCCTTTCTACCCTTGGAGCTTGTGATTGACTTCGAGCCGGACCGTCCTCGCTGGCAGCAGATCGCCGACGTGCTCCGCAGCCGTATCACCGCTGGCGAATACCCGCCGAAGTATCTCGTCTCGGAGGTTCGCCTCGTTCAGGAGTTCGGCGTGGCCCGCGACACGATCCGCAAGGCCATCCGCCAACTGCGTGAAGAGGGTCTGATCTACACCGTGCCGAACCTCGGCAGCTTCGTCAGCCCGCCGGCCAACACCGAACCTGCCGGAAGCTGAACGCCGCCGTCTTCCCTTAATAGGCTTACGTAGCGTGAGCAGACGGATCGACTTCCACGACGACCTGAACGCGCCTGAGCCCAATAGCCTGGTGCCATCCGTCAACGTCGTCGTCACCAACGAGGCCGGCGACGTTCTCCTGATCCGCCGTACCGACAACGGCCACTGGGCCCTGCCCGGAGGGGCGATCGACCTGGGCGAGTCCATCCCCGCGGCTGCGGTACGGGAGACGAGAGAGGAGACGGGGATCATGTGCGAGATCACCGGCATTGTGGGCACCTACAGCGACCCCAAGCACGTCATCCTCTACACCAGCAACGGCGAGGTTCGACAGGAGTTCTCCATCGTGCTCACCGCCCGCGCCGTCAGCGGCGAGTTGACTCCGAGCGCTGAGTCTTCGGAGGTGCGTTGGGTGCCGAGGGGTGCGCTCGACGACTACGACATGCACCGGTCGATGCGCATGAGAATCAGCCACTTCCTCCAGGGCAACTGTCCCCACATCGGCTGAGTCGGTCCGACAAAGCGGCGAGGCAGCCAGCACCGCCCGATACCGCTGCTCAACCACGGACATATCCACCGAGGCCAATCCCGGCTTCCCGACGCACGACGCTGCTACGACGCACGCCAGACTGGCCGACGACAGCACCTGTCGCCCATCTCCTGGGACTCATCCGTCAAGCATGTCCCGGGACAGCACACACACCTTGCGGGGCCGATGGATGAGAACTTTCTCCACGACTTTAAAGGCGGCCCGCTGCGCGGCCCGCCGGCGCGCGAGCGGTCTGCGTGCCCGGCTGCGGCTCTTCGGCCGGTCCGGGCACGCACCGCCCACGCACCCAAGAGGCCAGGAGAAGCCACCAATGAAGGCCGTGACGATCGCTCACTTCGGTTCTGGCCATAGGTCGTTGGGGCGATCGGCTGCCGCGCGGCTTCCGCTCCTCGGGCCTGGCGGCCCTGCGGTGCGGGTCCGCTTGCCATCGAATGAGATCATGGTGCTTGCCTGGTGGCTATGCTCTAGTCCGTCGGTCGGGTATCGAGATGCGGCATTCTGCTTCCGCTGTCATGGGCAAATGCAACCAAGTCCAAGTTTAGGTGAAGGAAACGGCCGATGGGTGGGCTCTCCCGCGGAAGCAGCCCGTCTGACTCGATTCGGAAAACTGGTTCGCATCCACCTCGTGTGGCGCGCTTCGGAATGCTCTGCGGACTGACAAGCTCGCAGGCGCGCCAGAACTCCATAATGAGGGAACGGCTTCCGCTCAGATGACGCACGGCACTCCTTGCTGGACCGGCAAGAGTCCGGGACACAGGAGCTGTGACGGCCGTTAACCCGGAGCTGATCTCAGATTAGCCGCGGTTGGCCAGACTTGAGGCGGTGAAATCGTTACGAAGAGCCGCCTTGCACGTGAGCTCCAGCCCTGCTGTAACGCGGCGCGGATGCATCGCGATATACCTTGCTCGGCACCATGCCGTACTGGCTAAATAGAGTTCTCATCTTCTTCGCCACCATACGCTGTGAGAAGGTTACGGAGAGTCGCACGCATACTTCGAAGGCTTCCGAACTGATCTACGGGGCCGCCGCCATATTCTGCGTGACTCGACCGGAAGGATTGCGAAATAACGTGAAGCACGGGGCCAGGGCTAAGGGGAGGCGTACGTGGCGGGGGTAAGGCTGGAGGACCTGACGCCCGGCACCGTTGTGGGCGGAGTGACGAACGGCAACGTCACCGTGGTAGCGGCCAAGTGGTACGGCAACAACGCCGTCATGTTCACTTACCGTGCTGAGGACGGCAGCGTCGCTGACCAGCTCCTCTATCGCGACTCGGAGGCCCACCTCACCATCTGGACTGCATCGGCGGCCTACAGCTTCAACGGCGATGGCATGCTTTTCAAGCTGGCCGCCGAGGCCCTCCGCATCCGCATGGCCGCCCGCTTCGACCCCATGCTCGCGGTCACGACCAGTGACCTGGAGCCACTGCCGCACCAGATCCAGGCCGTCTACGGCGAGCTCCTTGACCGCAGCCCGCTGCGCTTTGTCCTGGCCGACGACCCAGGCGCGGGCAAGACCATCATGGCCGGCCTCTACATCAAAGAGCTCATGCTCCGCAGTGACCTGGAGCGCTGCCTGATCGTCGCCCCAGGCGGCCTCGTCGACCAGTGGCAGGAAGAGCTCCTCGACAAGTTTGGCCTCCGTTTCGACGTGCTCACCCGTGACCTGATCAACGCGCAGCTCGACCAGACCGCCTTCGAGAAATACCCGCTCCTCATCGCACGGATGGACCAGCTCTCCCGCTCCGAGGAGCTCCAGGACCAGCTCAAGCAGTCCGACTATGACCTGGTCGTGGTCGACGAGGCCCATCGCATGTCCGCCAGTTACTTCGGCGATGAACTGAAGAAGACCAAGCGCTACCAGCTCGGGGAGATCCTCGGCAAGCACACCCGGCACTTGCTGTTGATGACCGCGACCCCGCACGCAGGCAGCGAGGCCAACTTCCAGCTTTTTATGGGCCTGCTCGACTCCGACCGGTTCGAGGGCAAGTACCGCGAGGGTGTCAGCTCCACCGACACCGACGGTCTCATGCGGCGCATGGTCAAGGAAGACCTGCTCACCTTCGAGGGCAAGCCGCTCTTCCCCGAGCGACGCGCATACACTGTCCCCTACTTGCTCTCTGACGCCGAGCGCGAGCTGTACGAGGTCGTGACCGAGTACGTCCGCGATCAAATGGGCAAGGCGCAAGCCATGGCAGATGGCAAACGCGGCAACACCGTCGGCTTCGCCCTCACAGTCCTCCAGCGGCGCCTGGCCTCCAGCCCGGAGGCGATCCTCCAGTCGCTCATCCGCCGTCATAAGCGTCTGCAACTCCTGCGCCAGGAGATGCTCACCGGCCGCAGTCCGATGGAGGCCACGCTCCGAGACCGGCTTGCCGCGATGCTCGGCAAAGACCCGTCCGAATACGACGCAACCCTGGATGACCTGCCCAGTGTAGAACTCGAAGAGCTGGAGAACGACGTCGTCGACGCCGCGACTGCCGCGCAGACCCTCGCCGAACTCGACAAGGAAATTCTGATCCTCGCCGATCTCGTCGAGATCGCCCGTCGGGTACGGCACAGCGGCACCGACAAGAAGTGGATCGAGCTCCGTGAACTGCTGCTCAGCCATCCCATGGTCCGCGACGCTGACGGCAGCCCGCGCAAGCTGATCATCTTCACGGAGCACAAGGACACCCTGCAGTACCTTCGTGATCGGATCAGCGGTCTTCTCGGCAGCGAAGAGGCGGTCGTCACCATCCACGGCGGTGTCTCCCGCGACAATCGCCGGAAGATTAAGGAGCTGTTCACCCAGGACAAGGACTGCCGCATCCTGATCGCCACTGATGCGGCTGGCGAAGGTCTCAACCTTCAGCGCGCCAACCTCATGGTGAACTACGACCTTCCGTGGAACCCCAACCGGATCGAGCAGCGTTTCGGCCGCATCCACCGTATCGGCCAGACTGAGGTCTGCCATCTGTGGAATCTGGTCGCCGAGGACACGCGCGAGGGCGCGGTGTTCATGCGCCTCCTGGGCAAGATCGAGGAACAGCGGAAGGCTTACAAGGGCAAGGTCTTCGACGTCCTCGGTGAGGCGTTCCAGGACCGGCCCCTCCGCGCACTACTCATGGAGGCTATCCAGTACGGCGACCAGCCCGAGGTACGCAACCGGCTCAACGAAGTCATCGACTCCTCGGTCGGCGACGGTCTGGAAAAATTGCTGGTCGAGCGGGCCCTGGCGCACCAAAAGCTTGCTGAGGCCGACGTCGCCGAATGGCGGCTGCGCATGGAGGAGGCCAAGGCCCGCCGCCTCCAACCGCACTACATCAAGGCATTCTTCCTTACTGCCTTCAAGCTGCTCGGGGGCCGGATCGCCGAACGTGAGCCAGGCCGGTACGAGATCACCCACGTTCCGGCCGACGTCCGCCACTACGAGCACCTCATCAAGATTGGTGCGCCGGTGGTTCACCGCTATGAGCGGGTCACCTTCGACAGGTCCCTTGCCCGTCAGGCCGGCGCGCCCCAAGCAGCGCTGCTCGCCCCGGGGCACCCTTTGCTCGACGCGGTAGTCTCGCTGATCGTCGATCGGTACGGCTCGCAGCTCAAGCAGGGCGTTACCCTTGTCAACCGACGCGACGTAGGTGAGGAGCCACGGTTGCTCGTCGCAGTCGCTCAGGAGATCGCCGACGGGCATGAAAGGCCGCGGATCATCAGCAAACGCTTCGACTTCGTCGAGATCGGCCGTTTCGAAGCCCGCATGGCCGGAGCAGCCCCCTATCTCGACTACGCGTCGGCGACCGAGGAGGAATGCACCCTGGTCCAGCCCATCCTGGGAGAGTCCTGGCTGGCCAGTGGTGTCGAGGACATCGCCATCGGCTGGGCTGTGCAAAACGGCCTGAGCGCACACATCGCCGACCTGCAAGGGCGCGTCACCCGTGAGGCCGAGCGAACCCGGCGCTTGGTACGGCAGCGCCTCCTTCAGGAAATCAATTACTGGGACTCGCGCCATGCAGACCTCCTCGACGCAGAGCAGTCCGGCAAGTCTGTCAAGATGAAATCCGAGTTCGCCGACCGCCAGGCCCGGAACCTGGAACAGCGGATGGAACGGCGCATGGTCGAACTCGACCGCGACGCCCGCCTCCAAGTTCGACCGCCTCGGGTCGGCGGAGCCGCTCTGGTGATCCCTCAGGGACTGCTCGACCGGTTGGCCGGGCTCCGCAACCAGCCGCCGGAGGCGTACGCGCGGGAGACCGAGACCGTGGAACGCCGCGCGGTCGACCGGGTGCTGCAAGAGGAGCGGAAGCTCGGCCGGATCCCGGAGGAGATGGCCCATAATAATCCCGGGTACGACATCCGGTCGCGTACCGTGGATGACCACTGGGTGTTCATTGAGGTCAAGGGCCGGGTCGCCGGAGCAGACGGCTTCCACGTCACCCGGACCGAGGTCCTTACCGGCAAGAATTCAGGGCAGAATTTCCGGCTGGCGCTGGTAAGCGTCCATCCGGACGGGCCTGAAAACGACGATGTCCGATATGTCGTTGACCCCTTCAAGAACGTAGATTTCGGGAAGTTCGACGCCACCGAGCTCGGTGGTGACTGGAAGAAGACGTGGAAGCGAGGAGGAGCCCCGATATGAGCCAGGGAATCAACAGTAGATACCGGCGCAAGCTGATTGATGTGACGCTGCCTCTGACCCAGATCAGCTATGCGAGCATCGCGTACAAGGAGCGCAAGGTCGGCACCCTAAAGAACCTGCACAAGTGGTTCGCCCCGATGCCGACGCCCGCACTGCGTGCACTGATTTTTGCGTCTCTTGTTGATGATCCAGGGCCGGGCAAGGAACGTGATGACCTGATCGAGTTCATCAAGGAACTGGTACCGACCGATGGGACTGCCCCTCCAGATGACGTGCTGCGCAAAGCACAGGGCCTGATCACAGCATCGAACCCAGAGTTGCCGACTGTCATCGATCCGTTCGCCGGTGGCGGCTCAACTATTGTGGAGGCGCTCCGGCTTGGACTTCCAGCGGTGAGTTCCGACTTGAATCCAGTCGCAGCACTTGTGACCCGTGTCCTGGGCGAACTCTTGCCCCCCATATCTCTTAGGGCCGCTGTTTCCACAAGCAACAACGCTGCTCGGATGCGCGACCTTCCTTATGACGGAGTCGCTGACGATCTCCGCCATTATGGAGCCATTGCGCAGGAGAAAGTCAAGGAGCGGATCGGCCACTACTATCCCGTTCCTTCCGGCGGTGAGCCTGTGGCTTGGCTCTGGGCCAGAACCGCGCCCTGCACGAACCCCATGTGTGCAATCCGCGTTCCATTGTTCGGATCGCCGTGGTTGAGCAAGCAAAAGGGCAGAGAAGCGACAATCGAACCGATTGTTGACGGAGATGAGGTCCAGTTCATCGTCCATCAGGGCAAGAACGGGCCAGCCAAGGCAACCAAAAGCAGCGGGCGCGCTCAGTTTGTCTGCCCGAAGTGCTCTACTCCACTGGGAGAGAAAGAACTCCGGGCCATGGGTATGGCAGGGGAACTCGGACTGCAGCTCATGGCATACTGCATGGATACGAGATCAGGTCGGACTTTCATCAGCCCATCCAAAGAGCTTCAGCAGGTTGTGGAAGTTGAGGTTCCGGACGACCTCGATGAGCTTGAACTTGTCGGAAACACGAAGAATGTCCGCCACCAGCTGTATGGTATGGGTCGGCACATTGATCTCTACACGCCTCGGCAGTTGGCCGTACTCGCAGCGTTCGCTGATGAGATTGCCGAGATCTACGGTCAGATCGTTGAGGACGGTGCCAGCCGAGAGCAAGCACGTACCATAACTACTTTGCTTGGTATATGTGTTAGCAAAATGGCCCAGGGAAACTCCAGTCTGGTTCGATGGCGTACGCGTCTCGGTCCTTCTAAGCCTGAACCCGGATTCGGCACACAGGCGATGCCGTTTCTCTGGGACTTTGCGGAGGCTTACCCCTTCGGGGAGTCCGTTGGCAGCTGGTCTGCACAGCTCACCTCGGTCATCGGAGTACTAAAATCACTTCCGTTCGGTGTGGAGCCGGGCCGGGTTGTCCAGATTGATGCACGTCGTGCGGGCGACCTCGTCGAGCCCGGTACGGCGCTCATTGTGACCGATCCGCCATACTTTGGTCAGATAAATTATGCGGATCTCAGCGACTACTTCTACCTGTGGCTCCGTCGGGCCTTGAACGGCGTTCACAGCGATCTATTTGGAACGATCGCAACCCCAAAAAGCGCGGAGCTCGTGGCGAATCCATTCCGCCATGGCGGTAGCAAGGAGGCCGCGCAACAGTACTTCATTGAGGGATTCACCGAAGTCTTCACCTCTCTCCAGAAGGCATCGCGGGCAGACTTGCCCATTGTTGTCGCATACGCGGCCAAGCAGGATGACGAAGAGGGGCGAGGTGCGGTGTCTTCAGCGTGGGTTTCCATGTTGCAGGCGGTGCTGGCCTCCGGACTCGGTGTGGTGGGAACGATGCCTATCGAGTCCACGATGAGCACCCGTCAGGTCAGCCAAGGGACCAATGCGCTTGCCTCCTATATCATCCTGATCTGTCGACCGCGACAGGCCACGGAAATCGCCGACAAGTCGGCCTTTCTCTTCCAGCTCCAAGAGAAGCTCCCCGAGGCGATCGAGGCACTCCGTAAAGGTGGCGTCTCGCCGCTGGACATGGGGCAAGCAGCGATCGGCCCTGGCATGCGGATCTTCTCGGACTACAAGGAGGTTCTACAGCCCGAGGGACGGTCGATGACCGTGCGCGAGGCACTGATTGAGATCGACAAAGCCGCCACCGCGATCATCGATGGCGAGGAGGCCGAGTTCGATGCGCCTACGAGATTCGCGCTGAAGTGGTTCCGCCAGTTCGCGTTCGACCGCGGCGCGTATGGGGATGCCGACGTTGTGCTCCGCCAGACCGGCACCGCAATCCGCGACCTCGTCGAGGCGGGAATCGTCAGCAACACCCCCCGGTCCACGGTCTGCCTGCTCGACTTCGACGACCTGCCAGCGAACTACGATCCAGTCAAGGACGATCGGATCTCACACTGGGAGGTCGCGATGCACCTGGCCAAGCGCTTCAATGAGCAGGGTATTGACGGCGCGGCCCGCCTGGTTGCCGGGGTACGAAGCCGTACGGACACCGCGATCAGCCTCGACCGGGTTAATCGGCTCGTCCATCGGCTCTTCAAGATTTCCGACCGGAAGTACCAGAAGACAGCCGCGATGTTCAACGAGCTCGGCACCGCTTGGCCGGACATTATGACGGCTGCCCAAAATGTCACACCAGAGCGTTACGTTACGCCTGAGATCGATAATCTCTTCTCCTCCTTCGATGAGGAGGCCGACGACGATGAGTGACGAGTGACGACTGACCGGGTGGATGAACATGAATGGCGAGGGGTTAGGCAAGAAAGACATGGCGCTGTCGCATGCCCAGCGGGTGGGCAAGGGGTTCGAGATCCTCGCTGAGGAGTTGGAGCCGGTCGTTAACCGGCTCATGCAGGATGCCGCGCCCCCAGGAAAGGACTGGCTCGACCTGATCGCCGCCAATGAAGCCAGCAAACACGGCGGCGGGATGAAACTGTCCAAGCACGATCCGCAGCTCCAGCTGAAGGTCATTACAGACTATCGGAAAGTCTTCCACGATCTGATCGGCCACTCCGGCCAGCGCTACGCAAGCGAGCTGCGTGACGCCCGCAATGCGTGGGCGCACAACGAAAAGATCACCTACGACGACACCTACCGGATCCTGGACACAATGGAGCGGCTGCTCCGCTCCGTTGGCGCGGCGACCGCCGCTGACCAGGTCCGCGAGCAGCGCGATGAGCACCGCACCCAGATCGACAACAAGCGGGCGCTCGACCGCGCCCGCAAGAGCGCGTCCGCGTCCATCACCGTCTCAGCAGACAAGCTGGGTAGTTGGCGCGACGTCATGATCCCGCATGAGGACGTCCGCACCGGAAAATACGCCCAGGCGGAGTTTGCCGCCGACCTCTATCACGTAGCGAACGGCAAGGCGAAGAGCCCCGAGTACGCCGACCCAATCCAGTTCTTCCAGCGCACCTACCTCACAGACGGTCTTAAGGAGCTGCTGTCCAACACCGCCCGCCGGATCGCCGGCGACGGCAACGCGGAGCCGGTCTTTAATCTGCAGACGAACTTCGGCGGCGGCAAGACCCACTCGATGCTCGCGGTCTGGCACCTCTACGCACCCGGCCACGAGGCGGCCGACTTCCCGCAGCCAGTCCAGGACATGCTGGACGACACCCAGATCGTCCCAGGCGTGCGCCGTGTCGCCATCGTCGGCAACCACATCGAGACGGCCAAGCCCTCCCACGAGGGAGGTCGCCCGGGAATTAACACGCTCTGGGGAGAGCTAGCCTGGCAGCTTGGTGGACGGGACGCCTTCGAAATCGTCGCTGAGTCCGACCAGCGGCGGGTTCCGTCGGGGGCATCGCTCCGTCAGCTGCTGGAAGCGTACGCGCCCTGCGTGGTCCTCATCGACGAGTGGGTGGCGTACGCCCGCCTGCTCCACGGTCGTGAGGACCTGCCAGGAGGCAACTTCGAGGGGCAGTTCACCTTCGCCCAGACCTTGACTGAGCTGGCCAAAGCCATCCCGGGTGTCATGCTCATTGTCTCCGTGCCCGCCTCTCATGACCCGAAAGACCGCAATGCCCGGGGCAACGAGGCCGAGGTAGGCGGTGTCCGTGGCCAGGAGGCCCTGGAGCGACTGCAGAATGTCGTCGGCCGACTTGGGAAGCACTGGAGGCCTGCCACTCCTGACGAGTCGTTCGAGATCGTCCGGCGACGCCTCTTCGAGGAGCCGACTGCCGCGGCGAAGAAGGAGCGCGACTATATCGCCAAGGCGTTGGTGAAGTTCTACCGCGAGCACGGAGCCGAGTTCCCGAACACGGTGCTCGACCCCAAGTACGAGGACGAGATCAAGGCGGCATACCCGATCCACCCTGAGCTGTTCCACCGGCTCTACGAAGACTGGTCGACGCTGGAGCGATTCCAGAAGACCCGCGGCGTCCTCCGCCTGATGAGCGCAGTGATCTACCGACTCTGGCAGGCCGAGGACCCGGCTCCGCTAATCATGCCGGGGTCGCTGCCGCTCGGCGACGAATGGGTGCTCGGCGAGGTTACCCACTACCTGTCCGACTCATGGAAGGCTGTCATCGAAGCGGACGTTGACGCCCCGAACTCCACCCCGGAGCGCGTCGACAAGAGCCGCGCCGTCTTCGCTCAGCGGCACATCACCCGCCGCCTGGCCCGGGCCGCGTTCCTGGCCTCCGCCGCCCGCACCGGCGCCCAGCAGAAGGGCGTCGAGCGGAAGCGGATCTGGCTCGGCACCGCCCTGCCCGGCGACATCGTAGGCAACTTCGCCTCGGCGATCCACCTGCTCAGCGAGCAGGCGCTCTACTTCTACGTGGACGGCAGCTCCTACTGGTTCGACACCCAGCAGTCGGTTAACCGGCTTGCCCGTGACCGTGCCGAGGAGTACCGCAGCCACCCCGAAGACGTATACGTGGAGATCGTCCGTCGGCTGAAAGAGCGCGACGCCGCGAGCAGGCACAAAGGGCTCTTCGGGAAGGTCTTCCCCGGCCTGGAACGGGGCGACATCCCCGAGACCAACGAGGTCGCTCTCTCCATCATTCACCCGCGCTATCACTTCTCTGCGCAGAACCAGGTCAGTCCGGCTCGAGACTTCGCCACTCAGGCGTTGGAGGCCCGTGGCGACACACCTCGGGTCAATCAGAACATGCTGGTTTTCGCTGCCGCGGACCGAGAGCTACTCGACTACCTGAAGGACGCCACCCGCGATTACCTCGCGTGGGATTCCATCGTCAACGACCGGGACCTGCCCCTCGTCCCTGACCAGGCGGCGATGGCGAAGAAGCGCCGCAAGACCGCCGACGATACCGTTTGGCTGCGACTCACCCAGGCGTACAACACGGTGATCTATCCGATCTGGGACGACAAGGCCGGCCGCATCGGCTTGCGCTCGGTCACACTCGATGACGAGGGCGATGTCATTCCCGCTCGGGTGGAAACCAAGCTGCGTAACCTCGACCAGCTTCGCGCGGTCCAGGGCGCCCGGCTGATCCGCCACGACCTGGAGAAGAAGCTCTCCAAGGTCTGGGAGAAGGGGCACATCTCCCTCGGAGACCTGTGGCAGTACTACTGCCGCTTCCCCTACCTCAGCCGCTTGCGCAATCGGAAGGTCCTCGAAGAGGGCATCTTCCGGGTCCTCGAAGAGCTCACCGGCGATGTCGAGGGCTTCGCAGTCGCCGCCAGGTACGACGAGGAGGACGACCGCTACATCGAGCTCGTCATCCCTGGCACCGGCGAATACTTCAGCCAACTAACCGACCGCAGCGTCCTGGTGGAACTCGGCCGAGCCAAGGCCCAGCGCGCCCGTGAGGAGCAGGAGCGCCAGCCCGCTCCGACGCCGGGCGGGGACGGAGCAGACCTCCCCGAGACGACGGGAGCCGACCCCTTCGAGCAGCCGACACCTGGCGGCTCCACGGGACCGGGCCCGAATCCCCCGGCACCACCTGCCGTACGGAACACCAGGTTCTGGGGTTCGCTCAAGGTCAACCCGGAGCGCTACTCCCGCGACCTCAACAGCCTAGCGAAGGACCTCCTCGCCCTGCTCACCGCCCCCGACGACGTAGAACTCGAGGTGGAGGTTCAGATCACCGCGCGACGCACCGAAGGCTTCTCCGACGACACCGTCATGAAGGTGCTCGAGAACCTCGGCCACCTCAAGGTCGAGGGCAAGTTCGAAGACCGTTGACCCGGTACGGCTGGCGCCCGCCCGTCGACAGCCGTATCCAGGGTTGATTTCATCCACATCGCTCCTCACAGACCAGGAACGAGGCAACACCCCCATGCCCGTGGAGAAAACCGAGCGCTCCGTCAAGATGCTGATCGACCAGATCTCCGCCGGGGAGATCAAGCTCCCGGAGATCCAGCGCGGCTACGTCTGGCAGCCCACGCAGGTCGCGAAGCTGATCGACTCGCTCTACCGCGAGTATCCGTCGGGCTCCCTGCTGCTGTGGAAGACGGGCGAGACGCCGCTGACGCGCGAAGCGGCAATCGGGGCCACCCCGCAGGAATCGACGATGCCTCCGCTCTATCTCCTGGACGGCCAGCAGCGGCTCACCTCGCTTCACCGGATCTTCAACAACCACGAAGACGCCCAGATCGTCTTCGATATTGAAACCGAGACGTTCCAGAACCAGAGCAGCTCGACCAAGAACGACTCTCGCTGGATCAAGGTCTACGACGTGCTCCGTGACGACGCCGACCTGTTCGAGATGCAAGGAAACCTGCTTGAGGCCGGCGTCCAGGCAACGTCCAAGGAGATCGGGCGGCGGCTGAGCAAGCTGGCGGCAATCAAGAATCGCATCTACTACATGGAGCTGCTCGTCGGATTCGGCTACGAGGAGATCGCGCAGATTTTCGTCCGCGTCAATAGCGGCCGGGCGCTCAAGACTACCGACCTGACGCTCGCCATGCTCTCTGCCCGCTGGCCGGGCATCTTGCAGAAACTTGAGGACGAGGCGGCGTACTGGACGCAGCGCCACTACCCGGACCTCGACGTCACATTCCTCACCCGTGCCCTGGCTGGGGCCGTTCTCGGCCGTGGGCTCTCCACATGGTCACACGGCCGCTTGGTCGCCGCGACCGACGATGCACTGAACACCGGGTGGAAGACGGTCCAGCGTGGCCTGCGACATCTGGTGCCGCTGCTCAAGGAGAACCTGAAGATCACCAGTAGCGCGCTCATCCCGTCCCACATGGCACTGCTACCGCTGGTCATCTTCCTGGGCGAACGGCCGGACGCGCCGCTCGACACGGAGACCCGCGACGGCATCCTCTACTGGTTCCTCCTGGCCAACTTGCGCAACCGCTACAGCAGTTCGACCGACACCATGCTCGGCCGCGACATCCCAACGGTGCGCGAGCCGGAGCCGATCAGAAAGCTGCTCGCAAACCTTGGGATCATTGGCACTCGGATCGAGATCACCCCACAGGACCTGACTGGTAAGACGCGGGAGAGCGCCTATTTCCCGTTGAGCTACCTCGTGGCCAAGAAGGCAGGCGCTCTGGACTGGTGGTTCGGCACCGAGATCTCAGCGATCGCTGAAGACCATATCAAGCTGGAGCACCACCACATCCACCCCCAGGCCACGTTGAAGAGCCACCCGCAGAGGTACAGCAAGGCGGAGATCAACGACCTCGCCAACCTGGCTTTCATCTCCGGCAAGGCCAACCGGAAGATCAGCGACCGTTCGCCGAGCGTCTACTTCGTCGACGACGGGCCGCCCCTGACCAAGGAGGAACTGGCCGCCCACCTTGTCCCGTACGACGAGCCGCTCCGCGACGCCGCCAGCTACCGCGAGTTCCTGACCGAACGCCGCCGTCTCCTCGCTACGGCTATGACCGAACTCCTCGACAGCTTCCGGCCATCTTGGCTCTACCAGGCCGCCGCGCCGGTCGAGGTACAACCGGGCTCCACTCTGGAGTTCATTCTCTACCAGAGTCGCTGGGACGTCAGCAAGATCGTGGCGACCGCCAGAGTCAACGACGTGACATGGACCGGCTCCTTCAGCTTCGACAACCTGGTGGCCGCGATCGATGCCGCGAGCAATAGCCTCGACAGCGACCTCGAAATCGCGGGCCAGACCGCTCCGGTCCACGTGGAGGGCGACACCGTGGAGATCGCTGTCGGTCCTTACCTTGTGTCGGGCACCATCGAGGCCTGGCGCGACATGATGGCCCACGAACAGGACCAGGCTCTGCCGCTCTCCCAGCTTCCTGACCTGGAAGAGACCCCCTGGATCGGTGAACTCATCGCCTTCCCCGTCAGCAGCGTCGAGTAGTCGGCATCGAGAAGCTCCGTCGCTGACTCATATATCAGACGAAACCATGGGCGCCAGACAGCTGCATGACTTCCGGATGCGCTTCCGTGTTGGGAACACGTCCCAGGTGACGGGCGTCGACGTCAACTCGCAGATCCGCATGGATTCCGCAGGTCAGGTCACACTTTAAGGGACCCAGAGTACCAGCTCTGTGTCAGCCTAACTGCATCCACTCCTCGATTAGCCTGTATCACACCACTTGTCCCCTTCTTGATCAGCAAGCGGTTGTGTACGGTGGATAGTGTTCGCAAGTAACGGAGTAGACCCAAGCGGCGATGCTCATATTGAAAGATCGCAGCTACAGGCACTAGTCCGTTCCTAGGAGGCCAGGGGTGGAACGGCACAACGCTGGAGAGATGTCAAGCTTCGATGAAGTCCTCTGGCGTCGGGCGCAGCAGGGCGAAGGCGGCAGCTTGGCAAGCCTCTTTGGCCCGCGATCGCCAATGCCTGAAGCGCAGCTCACAGTTTCTACCATTGTGACTGAAAATGGCGACACAGATCTTGTTGAAGCGATCAGAAGAAGTGTCGCTAGTGAACAATTGACGTTTGGCGAAGCCAAGCTTGTTCGCGTTCGCGGCGAGACATTCGATTTTGTGCTTGCAATATGGCCAACCGAGCACCCCGGTATTGTCTTCTTGGCAGCAACTGTTCCATTCACGAGTCGCGAATGGAAACGAGTCGATCGCTGGATATCGTTGGTGCGCCCTGGAGTATCGCCATTCTTTCTCAACGATGACGACATCGCAGAAGTCGGGCAAGGGCTTGAGCGCTTCGCCTCTGTAGAGGTCGAAAGATTTACAGCTCGGGATGTCCTAGACTACTCCTCCTATTCTCGTGGATGGCCAAAGCGCGCTGGAGAAGACAGGCCCTCGTTCTCGGAAACTATCAATCATTGTTCACAAATCGGTGCGTCAGTCAGGTCGCTTACTCTGCTGATTAATCAAAAACTTCGCATTCACCTGCGCCGCCAGGCTGGCGCGACGTATTACAATGGCGATTTTCATCTTTTCGAAGCCAGAATACTCCGACCCCTAGCCGAAGCCGCTGAGAGACGCAGGCGACTCCTGTCAGGGAGGGCCCGCACAACCTCGGATCCTGCCCGGCCATTGAATATCAAGCTGTCGGCGGGAAGGACTACCCATCCTCTCACATCTGCCGAGATGATCAAGGAGCTATCTAAGGATAGCTCGCTAGGCGTTGCAGTCCTACATGCTAATCCCTACGTACACATCGTGGTCACGGATTACAGAGATGGTTCGAATTTCGATGTCTTTGTAACTCAATCGGATGCAATCGAAATTCATCCTGGGTGGCGCGCAAGCTTGGCCGCGCTTACTCGGCTGACGGATCAACTAGCTGATATTTTCATGGGTATACAGATCAGTGATGCTCCGGAAGCAGCAGAAGTCAGCATAGATGATCTTGTTGGTTCTCACTAAGCGGAATGTCGTCGCATGGCAGCAGCAGATGAGCGGGCGCTTGAGGATGCCTTAAAGAAATACAGCGTATATGACCGCCACGTAGACGTGGTGTCTGCCTTCGAGTGGCTGTATACAAGCCCCGAAGTTAAGGATGTGCCACAGACAGTTAAGCATTTTGAGCGTTTCCCTCGCATAAGTGTGTCTAGACAGAGGACCCTCACTCCTGATTTCACCATATTATTCAATGATGGTGGCGGTTTGGTGTGCGAAATCGCTGAGATTGCCCTGCATGAGAATAGTGTAAATAAACTGTGCAAGCAGTTAGGTGCCTATGATTCCCTCACGAAGCTCCCAGCGGGTTCGAGCGGACTTGCCGATGTTACGCATGTAGATGTCTTGCTCTTCGTGTCTATGAGGGTGGGGCCGGCGGCAGTTGATCGCATCATAATTGAGCGCTTTCAGTGTGAAGATCACACTTATTCGCCCACCGTAGCCCCAGTTATCGTTCAGTATGCTCGGGATGACGGCGTGTATTCCTTCCAAAGGATCCACCATGCTGATAATGGTGTCCTGCGGGAGAGCGAGCGTGATCCGCAAATCCAGCCGAGACTGGACAGAGGCTTAAACATACCAGCTACGCGGTTCGTAGGTATCAAGGCGGCGAGGGCGTTCATCAATGATGCAGTTGATTCCCTTTATCTTGCTACGCACCTTTGGACCAAGACTTGGCCGAGTGTCTATGGACGAGCCGATAATCGGGTCATTGATGTGAGCATACATGACACGGTAAGTATCTTGCGAGAGCAGTATGGTGCCGTTAGGGCGCGAGATGTCAGAGCGGCATTTGATTTGCTGAATAATGCCTCGCTCGCCCGTCATGAGCAAGAATCTGACCAATGGAAGGTGGCATGGGGCAGAATCGCCAAAACTGGCGATGGTGACATACACAAGCAGATAGCAAGGCGGGCTTATGCCACTCGTCGCCCTGCTTTGCCGCGGCAATTGCAACAAGTGATTCAGCAGCGCAGGCCGGAATCACAGCCCACGCTTTTCTAGCTAGGCCAGCTATACCATATGGTAATTATAGGGACGAAGGCGGTCTGTTCAGGCCAGCCCTGCGTGTGATGCTACTACGTTTTATTTAAGGATTCGAATCATCGGCTGTCCCAAGGTAATCGCCGTTAGCAACCAGGAGCGGGATCACGGCTCAGCGGTAGGCCGGACTCAACCTCTCGTGCGTCTTTATAGGGGGCGCCCGCGTTGAGAGGATCCGCATATATGAGCTCGCCCCTCGGCAGTCTGTCCCAGTGTTGTCCTTGGGGATCCGTGATCCGCAGCGCATAATTTCCATACACAGGGTCGAAGAGCTCATCGGCCCATTCAGGAGCCACCAATATCCGGCCGTATCGACTGGTGGTGCACGGTGGCTGCGCCCCGAGAGGCACCCAGTCCTCATGCCCCCTTCCAGGAGCTGCTCCTCTTCGCCACTCGACGATCATCGGCTCCGTGCTGGTGTTCTGGATAACAAGCACTTCTTTCGGCTCTGATTCGAACCACCATGTCACCTTTGCGGCGAAGGCAGCCCGCTGCTGAGCAAGACGTTCATCACGATCTGCCGTCTGAATTGTGAGGGCCAATGTGGAGACGGCGAGAGCTGCCAGTGCAGCAAAGCCTGCCAGGACGGTTCCGATCATGGTCCAGCGAGAAACGGCGCGCCCACTTGGAGCTGGCTCTCTCGTTGGCGTTGGTGATCCATTTGGTGGATGCGTCACCGTTTGGCCCTCGCGCTGGGAAATTAGGCAGCGGCTTGCTTGAACGACGATGATCAGAAAGGCTGTGCGCAAGAGACGTGCCACAGTCGGAGCGTAGACGAACACGCGATTCGCCAAGCCAGATTGGCGCAAAAGGCGTGTACCGTACTCGGGAGTGTGCCAGCACAGGGACGGACTGGTGCTCCGTGAGGTGGTGGCACGCCTCGACAGGTGCAGGGACATGCGTGGGATGATCTTTCGAGTGCTGCAGGCGACACGAAGCATCTGCGCAGGTCAGAGCATATAATCCAGCCGTACAGCTACCACTCTCCTAAAGCGGGTGCCGCAGGTTCGAATCCTGCCGGGGGCACTCACCTAGATCGGCATTTCAGGCCCCTGACCTGCGGTTTCACAGCCGCAGGTCTTTTGTTTTGTGTCCTTGGTAGGCAGCAGGCGGTGCCCGCATGCAACCGTAAGACCATGATCAGGGGATATACACGGGATGATCTTGATGACGTTTCCCCAGGTCGGGCCATATTTTAGGCGGTCACGTTCGCCGGTACCCGCTTCCGGCCGCGCAGCATGGGGCGAACACAGCCAGCCTGATCGTGCCAAATACGTGCGCAACTTCCGCTTGAAGTCCACCCTCACCGGCCCAGTACGCGGGCCACTCCGGCGACAACTGTGGTCGCCAGCACCCAGCCAGCCGCGACCAGCCCGTAAGAGAGCCACTGCGTCGCTCCAACTGGGTTGAACACCGACTGCTGGCCCAGATCAACAATGGGAAGCAGCAGACCAAGCGCATAGATCACGGTGTTAAAGTGCGGCGATCCGCCCAGCTTCAGCGGAGACGGAGGTGCCACCGAGTAGACGACACCACCGATGGCCAACAGGACAACGAGCCATGTTGCTGCCCGCCACGGCTTGTAACCGAAGCCGACCGTGACGTCCTGCAGGAGGCCCCGCCCCTGACCGAGCAGCGCACTGCTGACGGCCGTTCCTTGGCGTACAGGACTGCACGGGCCTCGTGCTGGCCCTCGGCAACGCAGGAAGCGGCGAGCTACTCATACGGCTGCGGGTGGAATTCCTCGCCCGACAACCAGCGCACACGCTCACGCGCGGAACACCGCGGCTCCAGCACCGTGTATGTCAGCCCGTTAACACGCAGCGGACAGGGCAAGCGCCCAGGATCGTCTCGCAGCAAGCCCGCACGGGCGCGTTCAAGGATGGCGGCTCCGTCGACATCGCGCCCAGGCAGCAGGGCAAGCTCGGCGGTGAGACTTATCCGGCCAACGGCCACGGTCACGCCCGAAGCATCAAAGGAGCCAACGAACGCGCGGTCGAGCGTCAGGCAAGACCAGGAGGAGCAGACGCTTCTTAGCGATCACTAGGAGTTCGTCCGGCCAAGGAGAGTGAGCACGCTGACGAGGGCGGCGCCGCCGGCACCCAGACCGACGATGAGGGACGCGGGCCAGGACGCCTTGTCAGCGAGCATCAGGCCAGTCATGACGACGGTGGCCATTGCGGCGCACAGCAGGGCGAGCGCGATGCGTTCCGCGGGCGTGGGAGGGTTCGCCGACGCAGGATCCGAAGACTTGGCAGCGGTCGCGTCGGGCTTGGCCACGCTGCCACAACTGTTGGGCTCGTGCTGGTGAAGCGGGCACACGGGGTGATGATCGACGTTAGGGTTTGCCTTCACAATGTCCCTTCCACGCGCTTGGCCCTGCTCTGAAGGAGAAGGGCTTGAGTTATGGATGTCTAGGCGATTCGCGTCGCGTTCCCCTCGCCTTCAGACGGCACAAAAAACTTTGGGGAGACCCGAGGGGAGATCTTGCGCGGCCCCATAGAGCTACGCAGTAGACCACCACCTGTCCCGGGCCGTGCGTGCCTTCCCTCGGCCCCCAACCCCCGAGGGGAGCGGGTACGTCGATGGCGCATCTCGAACAGCCCGGCCCACGTCCGAGCACGCTCGTGACTAAGTCGGTCAAACCAGGGGGCATCGACGAGGATGCCAGCAGCGACGACGATCCAATATCGGAGCAAGAAACCTCGGATCTGATCGCCGCTGCCATCATCGAGGCCGAACATGAGCTGGCGCCCCCCGAGCTTCAGGAGAGCGCCGAGGCGCGTCGGTCACGCCTTGAAGAAGATCACCGGATCATGATGTTGCTGCAGCAGGATCTGGCCCAGGGTCGCGTTGATCGCTTCGACAAGATGTGTGGGCGCCTGTTGGGTTCCAGTCTGCCCATCTTGATTGGCTGGTTCCGGGCTGAAAAGATCTTCGCCAAGGTCAACGAGATGCGCGCACGGACGAACAAGGGCAGGGCGAAGAGAGGATTGCCTCCCATCCCCCCGCTTGAGCGCGCCAGGTCCGACTGGCGGCGATGGAGCCAAGACGATGTTGACCAGCTGGCCTTCGAAGTCGCTGAGGAAGGCATCGAGCGCTTTCGCCACACAGTGCGCCACGGCGATTGGAATCCTGAGGGCGGAGCGGCGCTGACAACCTACTTCATCGGTGGGTGTCTGATCGCCTTTGAGAAGGTCTACCGCAGGTGGTGCAAAGCTAAGGTGCTGGACCGGGTAGCCCTACATGCCGGATTGACCGACGATCTTGATAATTTGCCAAGTTTGCGCCCCGCTCGCGTCCGAAGTCCAGAAGATCAGGTGGTTCTGGTCGACCAGGCTCGGCGCATGGTGAGCAAGATCAAGGACCCCCAGCTGCGTGAAGTCCTGTGGTTCCGCAGCCAGGGCTACAACCAGGCTGAGGCAGCCGAACGTTGCGGCCTAAGCGAGAAGGCTGCTGAAGGGCGCTTAGGACGCGCCCGCAAAAATCTTGGCAAGGAGAACCCTGCTCCAAAAGCCCAAGTGGACCCTGACGGTGCGGAGAGGTGACTGCCATGAGTAACGAAGAACGTCGCGACGCTGTGCACTCGCCGTGCATACAACCCGCCGACCCACCGCCACTGGCACCGACGATGGAGATCGACGACGACTTCGACCAGATGCTCGAGCGTTCGTCACTGGGAAGTCCGGTGGCCAAGCACATTCGCGCGGGCCTGCCTGAACACTTGACGCGTCGCATCCAGAAGCGCGACAGATCCGCGGGGATGTCTGCGCAACCGTCCTTCGAGCTCGACGACCTCGTGCTGATGTTGGTGCGGATGTGCCAGTCCACGCCTACGGCCGCACTCAGGCTTCGGCCGCGGAACCCCGGCGGCTGCAACGTCGGCACCCAACGCACCCCACAGACAGCGATGCGGCATCTGCCATCCCCTCCGCCTTGTCCCCACGCTGCGTCTCTCCATGCGCTTACGACGTCCCCATCACCTGGTCACGTACTTCCGCTGCCAGCCTCGCTGCAGTTGCCGAGACAGCTCATCCATAATGTGGTGGCCCTACCTGGAGGGGCTGCCTGCATCCTGCAGTATCTGATTGACGAGGGCGTCATCGCTGACGTGGCCGACCATGTGGCTCAAGCCATCGTCTCGGCCGCACTCTTGCGAGTTGGCCACGCTCCACCGGCCCTGCTACGTGCCTGCGCTACGGTATTGGACCGAGAGCTCTCCTGGCCAAAGAGCATGAATTTGCCGCAAGATGGCTTTGACGAGTATTCCCGAGATCTTATGGCTCGGTCACTAGGGTTGGTCGAAGCACCTGCGTCAGCCTCCGATCTGCAGGAACATGCGACGCCAGAATGGCAACAGTCCCGGCCGGGGCGTCTATATGCCGTCGAGGAACCCGGGAGCATAGTCACAAGCTCCGCGTCAGGCGAAGCTGTACCTACGATTAAGCCGACGCAGGTGAGCGCCGGCGAACTTGACACAGCAAACAATCGGCGTGCCCAGAATCTGCGGTTGCTCATTCCGTGGGCGGGAATCGCGGCTGAAACCCCAGCCTCGGCGCTGGCAGCGATGGATCGGCCGCAATCGGAACGAGCCATACCGCACAGGACCATCGAGGTGTTGACGGGATGTATACCTCCACTCGTCTACGGCCATATAGGAAGCGGCAAAACTCGCGCCTTTCTGAACACGATTCTGGCTAGTTCGTTAGATGTTGGCCACGGCAACCGTTTCCGCACAGTGGTTCTACTGCTCGATGAGAATGTCTCAACGCGCCTGACTGACCTCACCGATTCACTGTGCGCAAACATCCTACTCAATCGGTACAGGCAGACTAGCCCAGCAGGCCTGGATACTTCCACGAGGAATTCGCCAGACGTTTCCCCCGCCAATCCCCCATCGCCGACTCGGCGCACCTTCGACAGGCTCACAGATAACGTGCCGCACGCCTTGCCCAGAGAACTGGCGAGACTATTCACCCCCACGACAACTGCCGTCCGAGTCGTGATCCACAGCCAGGGTGGCGACACAATCAAGCCTTCGGACGTCGGCGCACTCGCGGCCTTGCACTTTGTCGATCCCAGCGGAGGTTGGGACGCCTATAAGAACTACTGGGACACTTGCAATTCCCCCTTCGCCTTGACCCTGCTTTCCTGGCCCGAAGGTGCGCCAGCCTCCATATCTTGGGACCCCAGTGGCGCCCGAACACAGCCTGCGGCAAGGACGTGGGCAAAACCGAGAGAACGCACAACGGCGCATGTCCTACAGCGTCACCTTCTCTTCACCTCTAAGCTCAGTGATCTCTTTCGATATGCCATCAGTGGAAGCAGCGAGTGCCTACGCACAAAGGCGCTAGACCCACATGAATCTGCAGCCTGTGTGCGTGCACTCATTCCACGAATGCGCTGGTCAAAATGGCCGCTAAACCTCGCCGGAGGTCTGCAGCTTGAAGCGACCACTACGCCAACTGTCCCCACTTGGCATGTAACAGCGCCAGTTCTCCACCTCCCAGGCTTCAGCAATGAGCGCCTTGAGCATGAACTGGATTCTCATCACGGGACTACCACTTTGTGGCTCCTGGGCCCGCATTTCTACCGTGACCCCTGGACGATAGAGGACGCGGAAGAGCTCTCTAGCCGCGCCCAGCCCTCATCTCCTCTCTTCCAGGTGGCGAACGCGAATGTTTGAGGTGGCTACGGGCTCCGGCTGAGCTATACGACTATTCCATAGACTGAGCCTTTTCCAACCTGATGATGTGGGTCAGTAGGGGTAGGTGCAGGCGAACATGATCTAGTCCCCCAACGGCAGCCTCGTTGCGGCCTTACCCAGTTGCCGCTGCCACATCACACCGTGGTTCGGGTGGCTGCGTTGATCCAAGCTCCGCGCCCTGATCCCGTCCGCCGAAAGGGCGCGGGTCGGTCTTCTGCGGCCTCTCTGACATCGTCACCGTTGGTCGCTGGCTTCCGTTCGGACGATGGGCAGATCTCTACATGCCGTCAGGAACTTCTCGAGATACCAGCCCAGATCGACGAACTCCGGCATGTGCGCGATGGTGCGGTAATCCAGCAGAGGGATCAGGGAGACCGACGTCCTTTCCTCGTGGAAGAGCACGTTTGCGAAGGTCTCCTCGTCGGGCAGCCTGGTGGTTATGCCTACCGCCTCTCCAGCCTCAAAGGAGGTGCGCATGTCGCGCTTCGCCTCGGCCAGGTCGTCCAGCGGCAGGATCTTCCAGTCGTAGTCGGTCATGTACCAGATGGCGTCTTCTTCGCGGCGCAACTCCCAGCCCATGCGGGCGAGCCGATCGAGGACCTCCATGAAATCGATGTTGTGGTGGAACTCCAAGTCGATGGCGACGTCGCGGCTCATATCTCCTCGTGCCAGATCGATGGAACGGGGGCGCTCCCGACGAGCGACCTCGCGGCGGATCGCTGATCTTCCACACGGATGGCGCAGGTCAGTAGCGGTAGACGCTGGGGCAGGTCGGCGTTGAGGCCCCTCCAACCCGATCGTGTAGGTCGTCACGGGTTCGTGCAGGAGCAGGTTGGCATGACAAGAGGCTCCCGGTAAGACAGCAGTCGACGAAGATCCGATGCCCCAACCGGGAGCCTCGTTGCTGTCTTACCGTGCCTCGATTCCCCTGTCCAACCACACCCTGACCCGTCTGGCCGAACTTATCCGCAGGCAGCGGGCTGAACGCCGTTGCCGATGGCGGCGGTTACCCGGCTCAGCAAGCGCTCCTGGTCCTGGCGCACCTCCGTAACGGCGGCACCTACGCACGTCTGGCTGCCGGCTTCGCTATCGGCACCACCACGGCTTGGCGCTACATCCGCGAAAGCGTCGACCTGCTGGCCGCCCTGTCCGACGACGTTTACGCCGCCGTTGAGCGCGCATCCAGGCTGGCCTACATCATCCTGGACGGCACCCTCATTCCTATCGACCGCCTTGCCGAGGAGCAACCGTACTACAGCGGCAAACACAAACAACATGGGATGAACGTGCAAGTGCTGGCAGATCCCGTGGGTCGTCTGGTGTGGGCCTCACCTGCGCTGCCGGGCGCCGTCCATGACCTGACCGCCGCTCGGACGGTCGGTCTGATCGATGCCCTGACTGGCGTCGGCGTCAAGACCTTCGCGGACAAGGGCTATCAAGGAGCGGGCGGAACAATCCGCGCGCCGTTCAAGCGCCATCGCCATCGTCCCCTGTTATCGCGCGGACAGCTGGACGTCAACTGCGCCCACGCCCGTATCCGAGCCATCGGGGCTCTTCGAACTTGATCGGGGTTGAGGCTTGACTGCCGCCCCCGCTCGCGTGGCTGGGGGTGAGATCGCCTCTTGAGGAAGCTCGCGGCTCCCGTCGATCATTTCTGTTGTCTACGCAGAAGATCACAACAGAAGAGCCGCGAGCATGGTCAACGATACGACGCGATTGCTGGGCCTGGATGGCCTGGCCGTCGTCGAGGTGATCGAAAGAGATGAACACACTGGTGAGGGGCCTATCGTCTGGTTGGCGACGATGGACGAGCGGGCGCGGGTGTGCCCCGGTTGCGGGGTGACGGCCACCCGGATGAAGGAGTGGGTGACCACTCGGCCGCGGGATCTGCCGGTGGCCGGCCGCCGCTGTCTGCTGTTGTGGCGTAAGAGGCGCTGGATCTGTTCGGCCGCCTGTCCGCGCAAGACATTCACCGAGCAGGTGCCGCAGATCCCGGCACGGGCGCGGCTGACCGAGCGGTTACGCCAGGCCAGCGGTGCGGCGGTGGCCGATGGCGGCCGCACGATCGTGCAGTCGGCACGGGATCACGGTGTGTCCTGGCCGGTGGCCTCGGCGGCGTTCACCGCCCATGCCGGCCGGGTGCTGCCGGCCAAGCCGCAGGCGGTCACCGTGCTGGGGATCGACGAGACACGCCGTGGCCGTCCCCGCTGGGTCTATGACGAGAGCGCGCAGGCGTGGAAGGCGGTGGTGGACAGGTGGCATGTCGGGTTCGTGGACCTGTCGCACGGTCAGGGCCTGCTCGGCCAGGTCGAAGGCCGGACCACGGAGGCGGTCATCGGTTGGCTGCAGGCGCGTGGCCAGGAGTGGAAGTAGCAGGTGAGGTTCGTGGCGATCGACATGTGCACGATCTTCAAGGCGGCCATCCGGGCCGCGCTGCCGCATGCCGTGCTGGTCGTCGACCATTTCCACGTGGTGCAGCTGGCCAACACCGCTGTCACCGAGGTCCGGCGCCGCCTGACCGTGCAGGTCCGCGGCCGGCGTGGCCGCAAGGGCAACCGGGAATGGGAACTCCGCAACCGGCTGACGCGCTCGGCCGCCCGGATGCACAGCTCGCAACTCGATCCGATGATCGACGACCTGATGGCCCTGCCCCAACGGCTCGGAGCGCCGATCCTGGCCGCGTGGAACGCCAAGGAAGATCTGCTGGACGTGCTGGCACTGGCGCGTACGCACCCCGACCGAACGGTGATCGCCGACCGGCTGTTCCGCTTCTACGACCGGTGCGCCTCCTCCGGCCTGCCCGAACTCGAACGACTGGCGAGCACCATCGAGACCTGGTGGCCGCAGATCCTCGCCTTCATCCGGACCGGCATCACCAACGCCGGATCCGAGGGGACCAACCGCGTGATCAAGACCGTCGCTCGTGACGCGTACGGTTTCCGCAATCCCGAATCACAACGACTCCGTACGCGCTGTGCCACCACGCGAAAGAGCCGTGGCTGCCTCAACCCCGCTTAACTTCGAAGAGCCGCCATCGGCGAACGTTCCGTCGCGACTTTGAAGTCCTGGAAGGTGCTGACCAAGCTGCGCTGTTGCCCCCATCGTGCGACTGCGCTCGTGCGCGCGATCCTTGTCCTGCAACTCGTCGAAGAGGGCCGCTACCAGGATGGAAAGGGCTCACTCTTCTAGCGCCACACCCGCCCGGCCGGCGTTTTGATGAGGGACGACCGGCGCAGGCAAGCGACGTCGAACGATCGGAGTCCACCTCGACTCGGCGATCGCGCCGTTCGGCTCAGCCCGGAGCCAGCCGCCGGTGATGCGGATCCGGTAGAAGATGCCGACATTCCGATGCTCGGTACCGGCACGGGCTACGGCGGCGGGGATCACCCTGGAGTCCACGCCCAGCAGGCGTTCGACCACAGCGTCGAACGGATCCTCCCGTGCTCGACCCCGCCGCCTGGAAGAGTCCAGTCAGAATCGCCCGCGTCGAATCGCTATCGGTAGATTCGGGTTGAGATGCTGGCACCCGCCTTCACAACGCAACCGGGAATAATCGCAGGTGAGGACTAACTACATCGTCGGTCTCGCGGCGCTGCCGGGTGGGGCTGCAGCGGATCCCCGTACCAGGCGCATAGCCTGGTGTCTGATTCGTTATGGAAGGTAACGTGCGTTCGCGATTTGCTTGAGAAGCTCAATAAATCGAGGCTCTAGGGTTGCTTTCTCATTCGGTTCGGACAGTCTTTGCATCGCTCTTTCTGCCCAGTATGGACTCTTGCCGTCGAGTGCCATATAGATCGCGCTCTGGAGCGGTAGCGACAATACTAGGCTATCTATTTCTATCCGCAGCCGGAGGCGGTTGCAAGCGTTCTCTATTTTTTCCTTCAGATCGTGCATGCTGATTTCTAGCAGAGTTAGCCATGTAATGGATAGATCTTTCTCTGACGACGCCACAGTCCTGGCAGGCCTCCCGATTGCCCAGAAGCCTCGAGAGGTCACTCCGATCCATATCTCTGATTCGCTGATCCACTCGAGCGGTGCCCACGTGACCCATTTACCACTGGTGTCTGGCGAGTCGACCCCGAGCTTGCTCGGACTCTTGGATACCAGTTCGCGAAGTGGCGGCTGATGTCTTTCCAGGCTACAAGTCGCCTCTCGTTTGAGTGCGACCTTAAATCTCGTCAATTGGTCCAGTCGACAAAGGGGCGTAGTTGCGCAATGGGAGACGACAGACGACGCAGCCCTTGAGCAAAATCTCCGGCAAGCCCGGTCAGCATCTTCTCAATGTCTGCATAATTGTGAATTTCGAGAGGCGGGTCAGGATGCCAGTGCATCCTTGAAATGCATGTGACTTCGACAAGATCAGCGCACCGCTGAAATCGCAACATTCTTTCGATGCCTTGCGAATAAAGATCAACCTCTCCCGCTCCCGTACTTTGAAGGCTTTGAAGAAGGCTCGGAAGGCCTTCAATAAGAGTCGACATATCATATTCTACATCCATATTCCAGTTTTCGCTCCCGAAGCCTCCCATGTAAAATTGATAGCCAGCGGCCCCCAGTTGCTGACTGCCCGTCATTACAAGATATTCATAGTCTTCAAGATCTTCGAGTGGTACTCGAACATCTATTGGCAGGCTTATGCGGTCTGGTGGAATCAGACGAAAGCTAAGCATTGTGCTCCATCTCCGCAGTTGATGGGCCTGCGTGCCGTGGCGGCCCTGGGCATGCACGGCAAAGTATATACCCAGGGTCGCCGTCGGCGTGCTATTCATCCCAATCGGATCCTACACGAGGGCTCCGATTGAGCACTTGATCACTCGTCCAAGATGGGATATGCGGTCTTGTACAGGCCGTTCTTGCTCGGCACAAGCTTCGCGCGTTTGGCGGTAAGTGTTGTTCCGTCTGCGAAGACAATCTCACCGAGACCTGCGGGGATCTCTACTTCCCGCACGCCGGCGCCCTCCTCCCATACTGAACGCATGAAGTCTGCAGCAGCTTCGTTGTCAGTCCATCGTCCCTGCGGCCCGCCTTTCTTGCGTGCCCTATCTGCCAGTTGCGCGACACTCTTTCCGTGATCGCTGAAGGTGTGTCCGAATGTTTTAACGCTATTCGAGCTCCAATTGATAGTTGCCAGTCGAACGAGAGCCTCAGCTGACTCTTCTATCGCCTTGCCCAGCTTTTTGGCTGCTTTCCCGCCACCGGCAACGACCATATTGAGAAGCGCGTCCTCCGCCACGCTTTGGCAGGCGCTCTTGTTACTCTTCCCGCATTCGACATAATCGTCAACGGTTAGATTCCAGATAATGTTCCATAGCGCTCCCGGGCCGCCACGTTCGTCACCGGCGTAGTAGTCGGGGGTGACTGCCAAGGGGGTGAAAGGATCGTATGGCTTTTGTGTGCGCTTCCCAGTATCGGGGTTATATCCGTTTTGCGCCAGCCATTCCTTCATATCCCGCTTGACGAAGTTCGCAAGCATTCTCTCGTGCCCGGTGCGGTTTTCGGCGTTTGCCTTGTCTATTTCAGCTTGAGAGGTGGGGCAGGTGCTCTGGCAATGGCCGGGTCGTGGTTCGTGCCCGTCGAGTTCGACGTTGTTGATGGGGTTGCCGCCGGTGAAGGCGTACCGGTTGGCGGTCCAGGGATCGAGGCCGAGGGAGAGATCGTTGAGAGCGCCGTTGTAGGTGTCGAGGTTGAGGAAGCGGTTGAGGCTGGGGTTGTAGTTGCGGAACCCCATGTCGTACATGCCGGTGGAGTTGTCCCAGCGCTTGGCGTTGAAGCGGTAGGGGTTGTACTCCTCCTTGGCCGTCGGATCGACGGGGTCGGGCTTGTCGACACCGGTGAAGAGTTTGTCGTCATTCTTGCCATAGGCGGTGTAGCCGTAAGTGGCTCGAGTGTCACCCGTCTCCGAGGTGATCTGTTCAACATCAGTGTGCGGGTTGTAGCCGTAGTAGGAGGACTCCTCCGTACTGTCGGCCTTCACCTTCACCTGGGACAGGCGCTCGCCCCACGGGCTGTACTGGAAGGACTTGACCAGCTTGCCGGCTACTTCCTCGTCCAGGACCTCGCCGGACAGGCCGAGGTAGGAGTAGGCGGTGGTCTTGGCGGAGGCGGTGCCTTCCTTCTCCGTCTTGGACGTCGTCCTGTCCAGCGGGTCGTAGGTGTAGGTGGTCACTGTGGACGTTGCCCCGTCGGCGCCGAGCTTTTCGTGCTTGGTGACGTGGTCGAAGCCGTCGTAGGTGTACTTCTCCCAGGTCTTGCCGCCGCCCTGAATGGTGCGCAGGCGCCCGTAGGGGTCGTAGGTGTAAGTGCTGGTGGCCCCGTCGGTGACCGAGGTCATCAGGCGGTTACGGTCGTAGGTGAAGGTGGTCTTCTTGCCGAGAACCTCTTCTTCCCACACGTTGCTGTTGGGGTCGTGAGAGTAGGTCTCGGTCTCGACCGGGCCGCCGCCGGTCGGGGTTTTGACGGTCTTGGCGATGCGGTCGCGCGGGTCGTAGGTGTAGGCGTAGGTGTTGTCCAGGTAGGCGCCGAGGCTGTCGGCGTTCTGGATCTTGGCGTGGTCGCTGGCCCGTTGCAGGTTGCCCTGGTAGCCGATGGTGTGCTCGGCCACGATCGCCGCGTTGGGCTTCTTCTCCACAGAGTGGCGCAGGACGCCGGACAGGAAGTAGTCGTAGGTGACGGTGTTGTTGTTGGCCTTGGTCTCGGTCTGGCGTTCGGCGCGCGGGGTGTAGGTGTAGGTGGTGGTCTTCGGTAACGGGTCGGTGGCCGTCTTCTTGTTGACCACCTGGTTGACCAGGTCGCGTACGTCGTAGCCGTAGGTGGCCACCGTCTTGTCGTGGGTGCGGACGGTGACGGCGCTGTTCTCGTTGTAGTCGTAGGTGGTGGTGTTCTTCAGGGCGCCGTCGAGTTTTTCCTGGATCTGGTGGATCTGGTTGAGGTTGGTGTAGCCGATGTCCCACAGGTCGATCTTGGCCGTGGGCGAGTTGTCGTCGATCCGGGCCAGGTTGGCGTTGGCGTCGTAGGTGTAGGAGAAGTCCTTCTTCTCGCTGTCGGTGGCGCCGCCGGTGTCGCGGACGAGCTTGACGGCGTCGGCGGCCAGAGTGCCGTTGGCGGCGTCGGTGAGGGTGATGCTGTGCGCGGTGCTGGCGGTGAAGGTGTAGGAGCCGAGCTCGACCCAGGTGCCGGCGTTCTTGGTCTGGTCCACGACCACGTCATCCGTGCCGCCGTCGTGCTTGACGGCGTACTTGGCGTTGGTGGCGGTGGCGCCGGGGGGGTACTGGACGGCGACCTTGTAGATGCCGGCGGTGGGGGTGGTCAGGTTCCAGGTGAAGCTGCTCTGGCCGGTGCCGGCCGGCGCGGTGGCGTAGTCGTAGCCAACGAACCCGGTCGAGGCCGCGACCTGGGGGCCGGCGATGTTGGAGGCGGAGGTGCCGCCTGAGGTCGGCGTCCAGGAGCCGGTGGAGACGACCTGGCCGGTGTCGGAGTTGTCCCCCAGGACGACGTCCAGGCCGAGCGGGACGCCGTTGTCGGAGTGGGTCTTGAGCTTGCCGTCGGGGTAGTAGTCCCAATCCAGCGCGCGCTGGGAGGAGCCGCCCGCGGAGGTGACGGTGCGGTTGGTCTGCAGGCCCAGCTGGTTGTAGTCGTAGGTGGTCTGGATGTCCCACGGGTCGGTGGTGGTCTTGGACCAGCCGTTGTCCCAGTAGGTCAGCGTGGTGATGTTGCGGACGGTCTGGCCGTGGGAGGGCGGGGCGGAGATCTCCTTCAGCCGGGAGACCTCGTCGTAGACGTAGGTGGTGCTGTCGGGCTTGTTGTAGGCCGGGTCGTCCTTGTCGAAGGGGTAGATCTCCTCGACCGGCCGGTTGAGTTTGTCGTACTTGGTCTCGGCGATGAAGTCGGCGGGGTCGTCGGCGGTCTCCACGCCGCGCGGGGTGATGGTCTTGGTCTTGTTGCCGACCTGGTCGTAGGCGTACTGGGTGGTGATGTACTTGATGTCGCCGCCGGTGTCGGCGTGCGGGACCTTGGTCTCGATCACGGCGCCGCGCTTGTCGTACGTCGTGATCGTCTTATTGTTCTCCTGGTCGGTCTGCCCGACCACGAGCCCGTCCAGGTCGTAGTCGACCGCCGTCACAAAGCCGGCCGCGTCCTTGGACGTCTTGACCCGATGGTTGAGGTCATAGGTGGAGGTGGCGGTGAAGTCGGCAGCGTCGGCGGTGGCGTTCTTGCGCGGGTCGATGACCTTGGTGGTGTTGCCGACGTTGTCGTACTCGTAAGTGATCTTGTGCTGGTCGGCATTGATGATGTCGGTCAGCTGGTAGATCGGGTCGTAGACGTAGGTGGTGGTGTAGTCGGCCGCGGTCGCACCGGCCAGGTTGCCCTTCGCCTCGGTCTGGGTCTTGAGGTTGCCGGCCAGGTCCCAGGTGAAGGTGGCCTTGCGCTCCGGACCGTCCGCACTGTCCTTGGGCAGTACCGATTCGGTGAGCTGGTCGGCCGCGTCGTAGGCAGCGGTGGCCACGGCGCCATGGGGCGCGGTGGACTTGGTGACGTTGTCGTTGCGGTCATAGACGGGGGCCGGGGTGACGATGAAGTCGTTCTTGTCCTGGTCCTTGGGGACCTTCGACTCCAGCGGGCGCTTGAAGACGTCGTAGGTCTGGGTGGTCTTCTTGTCCAGCGCGTCGGTGACGGACAGCACGTTGCCGCGCACGTCGTAGACAGTGGTGGTGACGTTGTTGTAGGCGTCGGTAATGGTCTTGGGGTAGCCGGTCGGGTCGTAGTCACCGAACGTGGTCGGGTTGGTGTTGGTGTCCGTCGACTTGATCAGTTGGCCGTAGCCGTCGTAGTCGTACTTCGTGGTGTAGTCATCCGCTGTCGCGGTTTCGACGCCGAGCGGGTCGGTGACCGTCTTGAGATTGCCCTTGGCGTCGTAGCCGAACTTCCACTTGCGGCCCTCGGGCGAGGTCTTGTCGGTCAGGTCCGCGACGTAGCCATTGAGGAAGCTCTGGTAGGCCAGGGTGGTGGGGTTGGTGCCGTTCTTGTTGGCCTCGGCGTCCTTCATCTCCAGCGGGTAGCCGGTCTTCTGGTCGAACGTCCAGGTCGCGTACGCCTGGTTGGCTTCGGTGAGTTTGGTGACGTTGTGGT
This sequence comes from Nonomuraea sp. MG754425, assembly GCF_021699195.1. Taxonomy (GTDB): domain Bacteria; phylum Actinomycetota; class Actinomycetes; order Streptosporangiales; family Streptosporangiaceae; genus Nonomuraea. Next base: position 40,538 of record NZ_SSXE01000056.1, read on the forward strand.
CGGGGTCCCACTCCAGCCTGGTGGTCTCGTTCTTGGCGTTGGTAATCGACTCAGGCCGGCCGTAGGCGTCCAGCACGTACTTGGTCTGGTGCGTAAGCGGGTCGGTGACCGTGGCGTTGATCACGCCGCCCTGCGGGCCGTCCGGGTCGACGTAGTCGAATTTGGTGACGCCGTCGAGCCGGTCCGTCAGCGTCTCGATCTTCCACAGGTCCTTCGGATCGACCGGCGCCTCGTAGTACTTCAGGTCCGTGTCGTTGCCGCGCGGGTCCGTGATAGCCACAAGCTTGACGTTCTTGTTGCCCTGCGTCGCGTCGTAGCGGAAGCCGAACGTCTTGGCCTCGTCGTCGCCCGCGCCGTCGATCATCCGGGCCATCAAGCCCTTGTCGGTGTAGGCGAAGGTGACCTTGCGGCCGGCTATGTCGGTGATCGACTCGACGGTGTCGATGATGTGCGGGTTGGTCAGCTTGGTGTCGGCGACAGGCTGCCAGCTTTCGTCGTCGATGTAGGTGTAGTCCTGGCCCTTGACGTGGTAGTCGAACGTCAGCGTCCTACGACCGGCGGCGTCGGTGATGTACTGCAGGAACTTGGTCGGCTTGTTGTTGGAGTGACGCCGTTCGTAGGTGAACGACATGGAGTTGCCGTTCTTGTCGACGATCGCCGACTGGAAGCCCTCGTCGTCGAAGAAGAACTGGGTGCGATCGGGCTTGGTGAAGATCCACTGGCGGGCGGGGTCACGTGAGAAGACGCCGGGCCGGTCGGGGGATTCGGCGGCGCGCTGCAGGTATAGGTGTACGCCGCGCGGGTGCTTGTAGTCGCAAGTGTTGGGCACGCAGGCGCTGGCGGCCTGGCCGTGGGTATCGAGCGTCCACACGTGTGTGGTGCCGTCGCCGTCGGTCAGCCGCACCTGTTCGGGCCATCTCTGGCCGGGCGGGTGGAACTGCAGCTGCGAACCCAGTTTGGCCAGGGTGGAGGTCTGCAGACTCCAGCCGTAGCCGAGCGAGGCCGCCGACGTGTCCAGACTGTTGTACGTCATCCGGGCGAACGTCTGCACGCCCCGGGAGGGGTTGGAGAAGGCGTTGTAGCCCCACACCACATTCCCGGCGTACGGGTTGACCAGGGCGGACCCCCCGGCGCCTGTGTTCTTGCCGGTGTAGGCGTAGAACTTCTCCAGGCCGAGCAGGTCAGAGGTCGGCGAGTCGATGCGGATCTGCTGTGGCAGCTGCGGCAGGTGGTGGGTGGCCGACTTCCAGTTGTTCGTGCTCGTGTCCTGGACGTCCCACACCAGCTGGGCGCCCTCGGCCAGGTTGCCGACCGACGCCGGCGCCTTGGCCTGGGCGTCCACCGCGACGGCGTCTCCCGGTTCCAGGTCGTACGGCAGATCGGTCCTGAGCTGTGTTTCGGAAGTGGAGACGTCGGTGCCGTCAGGCAGCTTCCAGTGGTAGGACAGCTTGGTGGTGGCAGCGGGCCAGGTTTCGGTGGTGGTGTTCTTCACCATTACCGAGACGACTGCGCTCTCGCCGACGTCGAGGCGATCCGGGGTATCCGGGGCATAGAACGACGTCACCGCGGCCGGTTCGGCGTAGGTGACGGCCAGCCTGGGGCGCAGCGGCGGCTCACCGGTCTCACTGGCCAGGAACTGGGCCGACTGCTTGGCGGTGCCGGCTTCGTTGCCGACCTTGACCAGCAGACCGTGGCCGGCGGACGGGGTGGCTGTCCAGCTCTTGGCCGCGTCGGTGACGTTCCACTGCCGCCAGCCGGCGGTGTCGGTCAGGGTGGTGACGGTGTCCAGCGGAGTGGCGGTGAAGTCGCCGCCGGGCGTCGTCCAGGGGGTGTTCCAGGTCGCGGCCTCGTCGAAGGCCCTGGTGAGGGTGTGCGCGGTGAAGGCGGCGCCGGTACCGGTGGCGGTGGCCTGCCACAGCGACAGGCGGGCGTCGGCGATCTGCGCGTCGGCCGGGATCTGGCCGGTGTAGTCGTCGAACTTCACCACCGTACGGGTGTTGCCGAGCGTGGTGGCGGTGTTACCGACCTGCAGCCGCTTCTGCTGGCCCACCACATCGTGCCCGGTACCGGGTTCGCCCGAGGCCAGCGTGGTGTCCGCCGAGGCATATAGGGTCCTGGTGACGTAGCCGGGCTTGGGCAGGAACGCCCGCACATGCTGGGAGGGCACCACCTTGCCGTTCTTCAGCACCGCCTCCACCCAGTAGTCGGCTCTGTGGGTGTAGTCCGGGTCGGCGGCGGCATCTGGCTCCGCACCACTGCTCGTGTCCACGTAGGAGGTGACCTCCGGGGGCAGCGCCACCACCAGGTCGTCGTAGTCCCCGTCGCTGTTGTTGGAGCTGCGGTCACAGGCCGACGGGCACTGGTGGCGCAGCCGGTACTCCACCAGGTCATCGGAGGCGTCGTCCGGAGTGGGATCGGCGTAGGCGCTCCACGACAACGATGCGCCCACCGAGGTGGCCAGCGTGGGCTGGTGCAACGTCACCGACGGCTCGCCGAAGGTCACGAGCAGCCGCGGGTGCGCGACCGGATCAACGGTGAGCGGGTTGACGCCAGTAAAGTCGTCCATCGCGTGGTAGGACACCCCGCCCACCGGGGCGGTCCTGGCCTCGTCGACCGCCTTGATCAGGACGCCGGCGATCGGGACGGAGCTGGTGGAGTACCAGGAGTTGGCCATCGCGGTCACATCGAAGGAGTGCCAGCGTGACAACTCCCCGACGTTGCGCGTCACCGTGGATGCTGCGGTCGTGGCGAAGGACGGCTGGTTATTCCAGTTCACCCCCTGCGGGTCCCACACCCAGGACTCGTCGGTGATCTCGTGCGCTGCCAGCGTCACGGCCGCTGTCTCGCCCAAGGCCTGATCGAAGTACATCTCCAGCTTGGCTTGGTCGATGTGGGTGCCGAGCGGCAGGATGTCCGGATCAGAAACAGGGCCGAAGTACAGCAGCGCCCGGTTCAGCCCAGCCGCCGTCTTACCGACCGGCAGCTTCCAGGAGTCGGCATAGTTGGTGGTCACCGAGGCGTTGCTGACGTAGGAGTCGTAGACGTCAGGCCGCCAATCGTTGATCTTGATGGTGGGGTCGATCAGCACCGGGTACTTCCGATCCGGTACGGCCAGCCAGGCCGCGTCCGGCTTGAGCGTGACCGTGGTCTCCGCGCCCTGCTGCTCGGCAAGTTCCTGCGTGATGGCGCCTGTCCTTCGGCCGTACGGCGAGGCGGCGTCCGGCTCGGAGTCGATCATGTACGGGCGGGGAATGGTGAACACCCTGTCACTGTCGTCACCGGTGAAGGTGATCGACCCGTCGCGGTTCTGCCCGGCGCTCAGTCCTCCACCGGTCTTGACGGTGAACGCGAACGTGGCGCCCGCGGCCGGCGGCTTGGTCAGCCGGATGTGCTTGCTCACGCCGGAGGCGGTGACGGCGTAGATCAGGTCCGCGCCGTCCCAGACCTGCGGGTAGGTGACCGTCGAGCCATCTACCTGCGGGGTGATCTGCCGACTGTCCCCGGCCAGGCCGAGCGTGACGTGCCGCTTTCCGGCGGTGATCCGGACCAGCTTGTCGGTCCTGTCGCCGAACCGGGTTTCGAAGCCGGTCTTGTCATTGCCGTGCACGAACCCGTCGCCCTCGGCGGCGGAGACGGTTGTGTCGATGGGCTGCCAGGCACCGTCACCGTCCTGGTAGTACACCGGGCGGGTGGAGATCTCCGCCTGCGAGCGACCGTCGTCCAGCTCGTACACGGTGCCGAGCCGCCACCGCTTACCGGTGAACTCCTTGACCCGCTTGCCCGGCGGATCAGCCTGCTTCGGCACCACCGGGTTGGTGTCACGTCCCGGCAACGTGATCTTCTGGCCGGACGGGCGCATTTCGCCCTTCGGCTCTTCGGCGAACCAGCCCGCCACCTGGGCGGCCAGCCAGCTCGACACGCGGGAGACGAGGCTCGGCTCCTCCGCGAGTTGGGTATTGGTCCGCGCGACGGCGGGCGGCGCGGGGGCCATGGTGATCAGAAGGGTGGCGGTCACCGCCACGCTGATCAACTTGCGTAACCGTGTGTGATGGCGAGGTCGGGTCGGTCGGGGTCGGTCGAGGGGTAATTGCGGCACAGGCACACTCCACGAAGCACGCGGCCACGGGGACCGCGGATAAGGAGGACGTAAGGCCCTCGGAGCAAAACATCCGCATCACGCCATAAAACTGGACATTCGGTCAAGAGTTACGGAACGTGGCCTAACTCCTTTTGCGAACACACTGTTGAATCCACTGCTGGGAGCGGCTCCCGCTGCGGAGATCCACCACATGAAGATCATCTAATTCGATCCGGCAAAATACTACGCACAGTGAAAACCCCTGGTCGCGATCAACACCGCACACCAGTGCCGCGCCTCGATTCCCAGCGAACTCACAGCAACCGGCAGCGGTCGACCCAATCGGCGCCTCCAACCCCTCACCTGCGGAAACGCCGACCCTCTGCCTTCTTCACGTCAACGGCTCTTGACCACCGTCAACATCCGTGTCTAGATCAATAAGGCCGCCTCGCCGCACCCCTCTGGAGGACCCCTCGCATGGCCGCAGCAGCGACTCTCAGGCCACGATGACCCGCCTGGACCAGGCGACCACACAGCACCCACACCACCGGAGACAGGCGTTACGGATCTCCACCGTCCTGGCCGGGCTCCTCAACATCGCCCTCGCCGCACTGCTGGCTGGCATCCCGTCCAGCTCCCCCACCCTCGACGAACTTCCCACCCTCGAGGACCACACCGCCGCCCCACTCCCCGCCATCGCCGCCCACGTCCATCTCATCGCCTCGCCTACTACGAGCGCCACACAGCCGCGTCGCTTCACCACCGCTCCGACGACCACACCGGCCCGCAAGCACAGCAATCACCGTCCGACGGCCATCCCTAGCCCTCAGCGCCCCCCACGGCCCACGGTCCTCCACACGGCAACGGTCAGACCGACCCTGGTGGCCGCCGCCCCGACCGCATCGCACCGCCCGCAGCCGGCCACGTCATCCAGCCCCGCCAAGGCCGAAAAGACACCAGGGTTGCCGCCGTCCAGCACTCCGGAACCGGAAGCGGCATCCCAGCACACTCCACCGGGACAGACCCGAGAACCCCCGGGACAGATGGCCAAGGAGCAGGAAGTGAAGAACAACGAAGACACGCACTCCCCACCCGGCCAAGCCAAGAAGTCTGATGGATAGCCGCCCGCCGACTACCGTTACGCCAAGTCGTGTCGCGGACCGCGGCGTGGCAAGACGCTTGTCTCTCGAGAGAGCGAACGCCCTTGATCTTCGCTGCGCTGCATGTCGAACTTGGATCGGTCAGATCGATGACCTGCCGACCGATCCGGGCATAGGGGATGCACCGGTCCGGTGCCCTCATCTGAAGAGCGGGAACGCCTTGCGATCTTCCTGCGACGAATATGGCCCCGACCAGGTTAAACACCCGTCATGCGATGAGCGCCGGGAGGCCCTCGCCGAAGAGCCCAGCTCACGCCGAGCAGCACCCATATATCGCCCGCCAGCGGACAAGTCGGACCCGGAGTTGCTCGAGCTCTCCTAAAGCGGGTGCCGCAGGTTCGAATCCTGCCGGGGGCACTCACCTAGATCGCCATTTCAGGCCCCTGACCTGCGGTTTCACAGCCGCAGGTCTTTTGTTTGTGTCCTTCGTAGGCAGCAGGCAGTGCCCGCATGCAACCGTAAGACCATGATCAGGGGATATACGCGGGATGATCTTGATGATGTTTCCCCAGGTCGGACCACATTTTAGGCCGCCACGTGTCAACGACGGCCGAATTCTGACCCCCTGACGACGGTTGAATCTTGACCCCCTGATGTTGTCGTTGGCTACTGCTCGTGCTCGGGTCGGGCTGGTGGGATCCGGCCCAGATCTCGGTTCTTCAGCCGGTAGCTGTCTCCCTTCAGCGAGATCACTTCCGCGTGGTGGACGAGGCGGTCGATCATGGCGGCGGCGACCACGTCGTCGCCGAACACCTCGCCCCAGCGGCCAAACGGCTTGTTGGATGTGACGATCAGCGAGGCCCGCTCATAGCGGCTGGAGACGAGCTGGAAGAACAGGTTGGCGGCCTCGGGCTCGAACGGGATGTAGCCGACCTCGTCCACGATCAGGACAGGGATGCGGGCTAGTTTGACCAGTTCGTCCTGCAAGCGACCGGCGGCGTGGGCGTCGGCCAGGCGGGCGACCCACCCGGCGGCGGTGGCGAAGGCGACCCGGTGTCCGGCCTGGCAGGCGCGGATCCCCAGCCCGATGGACAGGTGCGTCTTGCCGGTGCCGGGCGGGCCGAGGAAGACCACGTTCTCCCGAGCGGTGACGAAGTCCAGCGTGCTCAGGTGAGCGATGGCCTCGCGTTTGAGCGAGCGCTGATGGTCGTAGTCGAAGTCCTCCAGGGCTTTGCGGGCTGGGAAGCGGGCGGCGCGGATGCGGGCCTCGCCGCCGTGGGAGTCGCGTGCAGTCACCTCACGTTGCAGGCAGGCGGCCAGGAACTCCTCATGCGTCCACGCTTCGGCCCGAGCTCGTTCGGCCAGCCGTTCAACGGCGGCGGCCAGCGACGGCGCCTTCAGTACCCGGGTCAGGTAGGCCAGCTCGGCGGCGACGTTGCGCCCGCTCGCGACCGCCGTCGCGGCGGTGGCGGTGGTGGCGGCGGCGCTGGTTCGTGCGGCCATCACGCCACCCCTTCTTGGAGGTCGAGCAGCGCGTCGTAGTCGCTGAGCCGGCGTTGTTCCACCTCGGTGTCGATCGGCGTGGCCACCCTCGGCAGCCGTGCCGCGCGCAGCGTCGCCGCGGCTTGGGCGTGGGCGGGGTCGGTGAGCGTCTGATGGACGTCCCAGCAGCGCTGATGCCGGGCCACCACCTGGCCGGCGCAGGTCACCGTGACATGTTCCAGGTCGGCGACGACCTCGACCAGGCGGCCGATCACGGACGGGTGGACGGAGTAGTCGTTGGAGGCGACGCGCACGTAGTGATCGCGCGCCAGCCGGGTCGCGCTGCGCCAGCCCACGGTCGGCGGCACCGGCGGCAACGCGACCATCGCCGCCCGATCCGCGCCGATCCGATCGGCCGGGCGGCAGTCCAGGCGCCGATGATGGCGCTGGTTGGCCCGCTGCAGCCAACTCTCCAGCTGAGTGTTGAAGTCGTGTGGGCCGGTGAAGGCCCGGCCCGGCATGAAGGAGGTCTCCAGATAGCCGTTGGCCCGCTCCACCAGGCCCTTGGCCTCCGGATCGGCCGGCCGGCACTGCAGGATGCGGGCGCCCAAAGTGCCGCGGAAGGCCTCGGCGTCCTGGGTGAGCTGCGGACGGCCGCGCTTCCACCCTCCGATGGCCCCCTCGTTGTCCCACACCAGCGTCTTCGGCGTTGCGCCGAGCAGCGACAGCAGCGCCACATCCCGGCGAACAGGTCCCCCGCCGCGCGAGAGGGCAGCATCCGGGCCAGCAGCCAACGCGAGTAACCGCAGACCAGCACCAGCACCAGCAGGCTCATCCCCCGATCAGGGCCGACCGGGATACGCGCCGGCGGGAACCACAGATCGCACTGCGCGAGTTCGCCCGGCTGGTAGCTGGTCCGCGAAGATTTCGGCCGTCGCCTGGGGGTCAGTATTCACGCGACGTCGACACCACGTTCGCCGGTACCCGCTTCCAGCCGCGCGGCATGGGTCGAACACAGCCAGCCTGATCGTGCCAAATATGTGCGTAACTCCGCTTGAAGTCCACACTCACCGGCCCAGTACGTGGCCGCTCCGGCGACAATGGTGGTCGCCAGCACCCAGCCAGCCGCGATCAGCCCGCAAGAGAGCCACTGCGTCGCTCCTCCTGGGGTGAACGCCGACTGCTGGCCCAGATCGAAGCCCGAGCAAGCCGATGGAGGGCCTTCCCCCACGGAAGTGGACACGCGGTGGGGTGTCATGGGCTGGAAGCTGTCGGAGAACACCGTGGCCAGGCGGATGGCCGGACTCGGCTTGGCCGGCCGCAGGCCGAAGAAGCCGCGTTCGCTGACCCGGCAGGGCAAGCGGCCGGCCGCGCCGGATCTGGTCCGCCGGAAGTTCGACGCGGTCGCGCCGGACGTGTTGTGGTGCGGTGATGTGACGCAGATCGACACCGATGAGGGCAAGTTGTACCTGGCCACGGCGGAGGATCTGTTCTCGCGCCGGCTACTTGGCTACGCCATGTCCGGACACCATGATGCGGCGCTGACGGTGGCCTCGCTGCAGATGGCCGTGGTCACGCGTGGTGGTGACGTGGACGGGGTGATTTTTCACTCCGATCGCGGCTCGGAATATACGGCTGCCCGCTACCAGGCCGAATGCCGCAAGCACGGGATGGTGCAGTCGATGGGCCGGGTCGGGTGCGCGCTCGACAACGCCGCCTCGGAAGCGTTCAACAGCACCCTGAAGGTCGAGTTCGTACATCGCCACCGCTTCCGCACCCGCGCGGAGGCCCGACTGAAGATCGCGACCTGGATCGCGGACTTCTACAACATCAACCGCAGGCACAGTGCCAACGACGGGCTGCCGCCTGTCACATTCGAGCGTCAACTGATCGAGAAGCGGCAAGCATCAACGGCCCTGCTGAGGACCGCTGTGGCATAGGACCGTCTCCACACTTTGAGGGGATTGACAGAGCGAGGGTGACGATTTTCGGAAATCGTCACCCTCGTCGTCAACCCGCTCGGCGATGCGATGCGATGCGATGGGATGCGACGTGGCCAGGATCAGGACACGGTCCCATCCCCGGCCCGTCTGTGCAAGTCGGACCACGCCGGGCTGGAGGCGACCTTCTCCGTCGCTTCCGCCAGCGAGCAGCCCAGCAGGTCAATGACCCCGCGGATGCAATCGACCGGCGTGAACCCGTTCCTTCTCATGGACCCGATCAGCACGTTGACATCGACGCCCGCCTCCAATTCCTTCTTCGCGTTCGCGAGGAATTCGGCATGCTGTTCCTTGGAGAGCATTCTCTTCGCCTAGCTGTCTGCGCCCGGCACCTTGAATTCGAGATCCGGCCGGTGCCCGACCGGGCCCGTGACGCGTACTCCGCGAACGCGCAGGGACTTGAATCCCTGAGCGCCCAGCGCCGGAAGAAGGACCTTGCGTACTTCACGGAGCAAGAGACCCGCGCCTCCCGTTCCGAGCGATCCACGTGCCATGTCACCCGTCGTGCCGAAGATCGCGATGTCCGACAAGGTCACCTGCCCATTTTCGATACTTACCGTAGCCAATATCTCGATCTTGCCTTGAGGCGTGTCGATGGTGTGGTAAAGCATCTTGCCATGGGCGAGGTTGTCGATACCGCAAAGATCGTCGTTGTGGACGAGTGCGTCGGCGCCTCCGACGGCCACGTGGTAGGTGGAGGAGCCGGCGACATCCAGGTTGTAGACACGCTGATCGCTGCTGGAACTCTTGGCGATGGCGCTCACCTGCACGTACGTACCGGCGCTGGTACGCAGCCACGAGCCGGCCGACAGATCCCCCGCCTCGACCCATGCGCGCTGGTCCGGTGACCAGAAGGGGTGCTCGCTGGTGGCGACGACCACACCCACGCCGTCACCGCGCTCGCCGTCCGTGTCGACCGTGACCTGGACGAGGTTCTTGGCGCCCTTGCCGGCGATCACCGCGATGACCCGCTCCGCCCGCGTCTGACCGGACTTGGGATCGGTGGCGAGGACCATGTCGCCAGTGGCTACCTCTTCGATCGGTTTCCGGGATCCGTCGGCCATCACCACCAGGGTTCCGGGCGTGAAGCTGTTCTTCCGGCCTATCGGGCAGGACTTGCCCACCCCCAGCGCCTCGGTCGCGCTCTGCACCTTTCTCGCGGCGAGCTTGAGCCGGTCCTTCGCCGCGAGCCAGTTCTTGAAGGCGCTGATGGCGTCGCCGGCGTGTTTCCAGACTCTCTTGCCGAGCTCGTACGCCTTCTTCCACTTCCATGGCAGGGCGTACTTCGCAGCGAGCTTGCCTGCGAGACCGCCCGCGAGCGAACCCAGGATGTTGAGCGCGGTCTCGCCACAGGCGCCCAGGTCCCCGCTGGCGAAGCACTTGATGCCAGCGGTGATGCCGAGCTCGTCGGCCGCGATCTTCGCCAGGGCCATCACAGAGTCGATCAGTGCCTTGAGCTGACGGTCCACCTCGCCCTGGGCCGCTCTGGCCTCGGCTTCGGCCTGACGTTTGCGCTGCACTTTGCAGGCCGCGCTCTTGGGCTTGGCGCACGCGTCGACCGGCCCGACATCGTCGATGACCTTCAGCCCCGAGGGGTCGGAGGCGCCGATCGGGTTGTTCCCGGCGTAGGAGTAAGGGTTGCTCCATTGCGGTTTGGACAGGTCGAGCAAGGGATCGGTGGAGACGAACTTGCCGATTCTCGGGTCGTAGTATCGGGCCGACAGGTAGTCGAGGCCGGTTGATTCGTCCTCGGTCTTGCCGAGGAAGCCGCGGTCGGTGAACAGCAGATCGTCCTGGCCGCGGCGCTGCCCGTACGGGCGATACCTCTCCCGGGCGACCTGGCCGGTGGCGTCGTCGATGGCGAGTTGGGTCGAACCGTGCAACCCGGAGGCCATCCACTTCACACCTGCGGCGGTCCGCATCGCGACCACCGTGCCGTCGGGACCCGAGTAGTAGCGGGTGGCCTGGGCGACTCCGCCAACGGCGCGGATCTCCATCGTCCCTAGGTACAGGGTGGACGAGCCGTCAGGGTCACGCCGAATCAGCCGCTCACCTTCAGCGTCGTAGACCATGGACGTCTCAGCGCCATCGACTGTGGCCTTTTCCATCTGGCCGAGGGAGTCCCAGGTGAAGGTGGCCTGCTTGTTGTCCACGGTGCGGGTGACGAGCTGGCCGGCGTCGTCGTAGCCGTACGTGTCGGTCCCGCCGGGGTCGGTGATCGAAGTGACGGCGTTGGGCCGTACGGACGATGCTCCGGCGGGCGGGTAGCCATAGGTGGAGGTCACGCCGTTGTCGCTGGCGGAGGTCATGTTCCCGACGGCGTCGTAGGCGAAGGACTGGCTGTAGGGGTCAGGCCCCTGGTTGTCGGCGGACGCGGCGCAGGAGGCGCCGGTCGTGGTGTAGGCGGAGGTCAGCCGGTTCAGGCCGTCATAGCCGAAGCACTCCGCCTGCCCGGAAGTCGCGTCCTTGATCGTGCTTATCTGGCCACCCTTGCTGTAGGTGAAGTTGTCGTCCTGGGCGACCTGCGAGCCGGAGGTGGTGGTGAGGCGGTTGAGCCAGCCGGTACCTTCATCCCAGGTGAACGTGCGCCTGACCTGGGAGTTGGCGCCGTATTCGCGCTCGTTGAGCCGAGCGGTCGCCGAGTAAACGCTCTCCTTGACGTAGGTGGTCCCGCTCGCGTAGTCGGACGTCAGGCTGCTGGGCAGACCCAGATCGGTGTAACCGAGGGCGAGCTTCTCAGCCGGGAGATCGCCCTTGCCAGGTGCCCCTTGCTCTACCAGGTGCCCCGCCACGTCATATTTGGCGGTGAACTCATAGTCGCCCGCGAGGGCTCCTTCAGAGGTAGGGATGGTGACCTTGGTGGCAGTGGCCCGGTAGGAGCTGTCCAGGGCCAGGACCCTCTCCGTGTACGCGTTGCCACCGACGTATCGCGTCGAGGATGACGGGTACCCCTTGGCGACCTCGTCGTAGGTCCACTCGGTGAGCTTCGTCCCGTTCTGCGGATCTCCCTGCCATTGGCTGGTGCGCCTTCCGAGGTCGTCATAGACGTTCGAGACCTTGGTGCCGTTACCGTCGATGCTCCACGCGAGCCTTCCTACGGCGTCGTAGCCGTAGGAAGCACTGCCCGAGTCACGGTCGCTCGCGGCTGTGCGGCGGCCAAGCCAGTCGTAGCTCGCCGTACGGGAGTTGCCGTTGGCATCGGTGATCGTGGAGAGGTTGCCGGCGGCGTTGTAGGTGTAGGTGGTGTCGTGGTGGGTGGCGGCGTCCTTCCACTCCTCGGTCTTGATCGTGCGGTCGAAGACGTCGGAGACGGTGGCCGTCTTGCCGCCGACCGGTGGCGTGACCTCGACCCGGTCCAGGCCCGGGTAGGCGGTTACAGTCCGGCGGAACTCGGCGGCAAGGTGATACTCGATGGCCGCGGTAGGCCGTTCCATGCTGTCGTAGACCTTCTTGGTCCACGAAGGAAGCGTGGTCAGCGCCGGGTTGAGCAGACCGCTGCCCGGATCGGCGGCGTTGTGCACGGGCTGGGAGGTCGCCGCCGCCAGGCCGCGGGCATCGTACGTGGTCAGCAAGACCACACGACCACCGGCGGGTGAGCTCATCTGCGTCTCGCGAGGTCGGCCGAAACCGTCGTCGTAGCTGTATGTCGAGATGTACGTGGTGCCGCGCAGGAGCTTGCGCATGGTGGTCCTGGCCGGGGCGGTGGGCTGGCCCAGGTTGCCGTTGAACGGGATGTCGTAGGCCACCGTCGCGGTCGGGGTTCCCGCGCTCCTGGGCTGGTCCGGCTCCCACAGGGTGGACGTCCGGCCGAGGGCGTCATAGTCGATCTCCATGGTCTTGCCGTTGGCGTCCACCACCTTGGTGGGAAGACCGTTGCGGTGGGAGGAGAACGTTGTGACGACGTGATTCTTGGGATTGGTAACCGTCACACCCTGGTGCGGCCAGCCCACCACCGGGCTGTAGGCCGTCGTGGTGACCTTGTTCAGGGCGTCGGTGGCGGTCAGCGGGCGGCCGTAGTCGTCGTAGGTGTTCTTGGTGGTGGAGATGGTGGTGGCGTTCGCGTAGGAACGGGTCTCTGTGACGTTGCCGTCGCTGGGGGTGTTGGTGGCGGGGTCGGTGCCGCCGTCGTACAGGGTGATGGCCTTGCCGAGCACGGTGCCGCCGGTGCAGCTGTCGCCGGAGCGTTTCTCCATTACCGAGGGCAGGCTGGTGATGCCGTTGGCGGGGTTGCGGGCGTAGGTGGTGCTGGTGCATGTGTTGTCCGTGGTCAGCGAGGTGTCGCCGTAGTCGTTGACCGTGGTGGGCTGGCCGTCGCTGTTGTAGGCGGTGCGCTGGTCGCTCCAGCGCCAGGTGCCGCCGGTGATCTGTTCGCGGGTGCGTTCGCGGGTGCGGTGCACGAAGGCCGGGTCCAGGACGCCGGGGCCGGTGCCGGTAGAGACGACCTGGTACTCATACCGGGTGGATTCGGCCTCGGTGTAGGCACGCGGGTCGGTGGCCGTCAGTTTCCAGGTCTGCTCCTGCAGCAGCTGGCCTTGCAGGGCGCGGGAGTCGGTGGCGGTGGTGCCTTCGAAGGTGGTGATGGTGGCGCCGTCGATGCCGCGGTAGAAGGTGTCGGAGGTGACGGTGTAGCCGTTCGGGTCACTGCCGGAGCCGCGGGTGGTGCGGACGGTGCTGTAGCCGCGCCAGTCGCTGCCCGCAGGGGCGAGGTCGGGCTGGGCGAAGGCGACAGGGTTGGTCCAGCGCGGAGAGTCAAGATAGTCGTAGCTGGTGACCATGTCGGGCGAGCCGCCGACCAGATCGCGTTCGACGACCTTCGTCGCGAGTTGTTTGAAGAAGCGGCCCCAGTTCTCCTGGCCGGTCTCCTCGTTGTAGAAGTAGTCGACCTTGTAGCAGTCGCCGGTTGCGTCGGGTAAGTAGCTGGTGCCGTCGCGGCCCTTGCCGCCGCCGCACGGGTCGGCCTGGCCGTAGGTGACCTCGATCCGGCCGCCCATGCCGTTGCCGATCCCGGCCACGCGGGGCACCATCCGCCAGGACAGGAAGTCGGTCCAGTCCGACCAGTTGTCGTACTCCATCCGGCCCGCGACCATGGCGGCGTCGAAGCTGACCGGCGGCAGCTTCTGCGCGCTCGTGCCGGCCAGGCCGGTCTGCTGCACGCTGTCCAGCCACAACACCGGGTCATAGGCCGGGCCGAAGTCGGTGCGGGTGTAAATCCACCGGTAGCGGAAGTCGGTGCGGGTGTCCGGCTCCCACACCCCTGAGGCAGGGTTCTTGGACTCGGTGAGGATCGAGTCGAGCTTGCGGGTGGAGTAGAACGCGACCGCATCGTTGGTCGTGCAAGACGAGCCGCAGGTCAGGTCGGTCGGCACGTCCAGGCCGCCGCGGTCGGAGGTGGTGAACGTCATCCGCGAGGTCGGCGTGCTGCCGGACACCTGGGTGTTGTGGCCGTAGCTGATCTGCTTGAGGAAACCGCCCCGATCGTAGGGCAGCGGCACGTAGACCTCGGAGACACAGTCGGGCATGCAGAAGTAGTTGGTCTCGCGCTCATAGGTGTAGTCGATGACGTTCTCGTTGGCGTCGATCGACTGGTCCAGGTTCCACCGCCACACGCCGGTGCAGGTCGGCGGGATCATGTCGTTGAAGTACCGGTCGGCGCACGGCTCGGCGCGCTGGTTGCCGACGTACTGCAACTGCCACTGCGCGTCCTTGTTGTAGCCGAAGCGGTGGACCTGGCCGTCGCTGGAGGTGACCTTCCAGTACTCCAGGCCGTCCGCACCGCCGGTGAGCTGCTCGATCTTCCAGCCGAAGTCCGGCACCGTCTTCCACAACCCGCTGGTGCGGTCCTTGACGATCGAGGCCGACCGGCCGGCCAGGTTCAGCACCAGCTCCGACTGGGTGTAGTCCTTGGTGACGTCGGTGGCCAGCTCGTCGGGTGACTCCCAGCAGACGGCCGAGCCGTAGGGGCCGTTCTCGTCGGCGTGCCAGATCAGCGCGGCGGTGTCGGGGTCGTACTCGGTCCAGGCGGTGCAGCGGCGGTACTTGCGCTCGATGAACCCGGCCGACAGGTTCCAGCCGATCCCGGTCACGCCGGACTGGTTGTTGGTCCAGTGGCCCTCGCCGTCCACGGAGGAGGCGTCGTACTGCAGCGACAGGTTCGGCCCGTCACCGACCGGTGACGGCGCCTCCGGCAGCGGGTAGTCGTAGGAGAAGCCGCCGCCGGACGTGCCGGCCTGCCAGGTGCCGGACGGCTTGAGGTCGGTGGCGCCGAAGTTGCCGTCCGGGCCGGTCATCCCGGCCGCCAGCACGTACACCGACCCGGACGTGAACGCCTGCCCGGCGCGGGCATCGGCCGTCTTGACGTCCTTGCCGCTCTGGCTCTTCGGCAGCGTCAGCGCCGCTGCCTTGCCGGTGGCCGGGTCGGTGTCAAGGTCGGCCGTCAGCGTGCCGGTCTTGACGTCGTTGTGCGCCTTGACCGGCTGCGGGCGTACGACGCAATCGCGCGGGCGTGGCGTCGTCAGCGCACACGCCGGCAGCCGCAGCAGCTGCAGGCGAGTGGCGAAGTTGCCGCCGTAGGCATCGCGGAAGCTCGCATACGAGAACTCCGCTCGCACCTTTCCAGCGCTGTCGCCGGTCAGCCGGGCGGCGATGCCTATCCCGCCCAGCTTCTGCACGGTGTCGGCGGGCAGCGTCTCCACCTTCACCGCGCCGACCTCGGCCGCGCCTTTGACCTCGGAGAGCCGTACCGGCAGCGCGCCCGCCGCTACCGCCTTCTCGCCGGGATCCACCTGCGCCGTGCCCGGTTTCGGCCACACCGGCTCCTTGCGTTCGACCTTCGGCTGGGACTCCTCCGCCCCCTTGACCGTCTTGGCCTTCGCCACCGGTCGGCCATCCACCGATGTCTCGGGATCCGGCCCGGAAACCGACGCCGCCGCCGGAAACACGAGATTGTCAGGCACCCCCAAGCCGGAGATCACTAATGCCATCGCCACCGCGATGACCAGCACCGTCGTCCGTAACCGTCGCCAGGTTCGCATGTCGCCACCTCTTCAGGGCACGCTGGCGCAGGCCTTCGGAAGAGGCCGCGTCAGGCCGTAAGGAGTAGATAAAGACGATCAGTCCGGATCTTGATCGACGATCATCTAGAGGTCAACAGCCGCAAGTTCGCCGCAAACGTTACGGAATGTCCCTTTTCTGATCCACAGCGAGGCGCACTGCATGTCAACCAGCTTGTAGAAACTCCCCATACCAGATGGTCGATACTTTGTGACATGGGTCACATTGACCAGCGGAGTCAGACATGCGCGACCTTCATTCGACAACGTCTTTGTCGGCGCCACAGGCGAGTCCGCCTCCCCGTTGCGCCTTCCACAAGCTGTCGCATCGCTCAGTACAGCATCCGAGCACCAGGTCAGCGGCCGGGCGCTCGTGGACCGCCGGGCCTGAGCAGTGCGACTGGCCGAGACGCGTTCGATCGCGTCCGACGCCTGCCGGGGCGCGGCCGAGTACTACATCGCCAAGAGCCCTCCGCCTCGTCCGCGCCAATTAGGAGGCCGTGACGGTGGCCGTACGGACGTGCGGCGCGCGCGGGCCGTCCCATCGAACGCGAACGACGCAGCATTGACAAGCTGCTCGGACGCCCGGCAGCGGAGAGACGGACCGCCGACGCCACAGAACCTCGCGGTCACGTCCACGGACGTGGTGTATGAATCGATCTTCGCGTGATCCTGTTTCTGCAGGTTAAGCGGCAAGTGTCTGCGGGGCCGGGCTCTGGGCTGGTGTGTCGCCGAGGATCATCCGGACGCGGGCCTTGGCCAGGACATCCAGGCTCATATAGCGGCGGGCTTCGACCCATTCGTCGGTCTGCTCGGCCAGCACGGCGCCAACCAGCCGGATGATCGAGGGCCTGTCAGGGAAGATGCCCACCACGTCGGTGCGGCGGCGGATCTCCTTGTTCAGCCGTTCCTGCGGGTTGTTGGACCAGATCTGAGGCCAGATCTCGCGGGGGAAGACGGCGAAGGCGATCAGGTCTTCCCGGGCGGCGTCCAGGTGCTCGGCCGCGGCCGGATGCTTGGCCTCGAGGGTTTGCACGACCCAGGCGTGCTGAGCACGCACCGAGGTGGCGTCGGGCTGGTCGAAGATGGTGCGCACCAGGGTGGCCACGAACGGCTGCGCGGACTTGTTCACGCAGGTCAAAAGGTTGCGCAGGTAGTGGCTGCGACACCTTTGCCAGGACGCGCCCGCCAGGGTGGCGCCGATGGCGGCCACGAGACCGGCGTGGCAGTCGGAGATGACCAGTTGCACCCCGGACAGGCCGCGGGCGGCCAGGCCGCGCAGGAACGCCAGCCAGCCTGCGCCGTCCTCAGCCGAGGTGACCTCCAGGCCGAGGATCTCCCGGCGGCCGTCGGCGTTGACGCCGGTGGCCACCAGGACGTGCACGTTGATGATGCGGCCGCCCTCGCGGACCTTCTGGGTCAGGGCATCCAGCCACAGGAAGGTGCAGGGGCCGGCGTCCAACGCGCGGGTGCGGAAGGCTTCGACCTGTTCATCCAGCGTCTTGGCCATCTCGGATACCTGGCTTTTGGAGATGTGCTTGATGCCGAGTTGCTCGACCAGTCTGTCGACCCGGCGGGTGGAGACGCCCAGCAGGTAGCTGGTGGCCACGACGCTGATGAGGGCCGGCTCCGCCCGCCGCCTGCGTTCCAGCAGCCAGTCCGGGAAGTACGAGCCCGACCGCAGCTTCGGGATGGCCAGCTCGATCGATCCTGTGCGGGTGTCCCACTCGCGGGTGCGGTAGCCGTTGCGCCGGTTGGTCCGCTCGTCGCTGCGTTCGCCATAGCCGGCGCCGCACAGGCTGTCGGCCTCGGCTGACATCAACGCTTCGGCCATGGTCTTCACCATGGATCGCAACAGATCCGGATCTCCGGTCTCGATCTGCTTCGCCAGCCACTGCTCGGGCGTCACACTGAGGTCTGCGGCCATCGCCTGATTCCCTTCGAACTTGATCTTCGCTAATCGAAAGGATCACGCGATGGCCGCCGCTATTTCACGACGCCACGCCTTTGACCAGGTCAAACTCGTACACCACTTCCGTGGACGCAACCAACCTCGCCGTCCGCGACCAGGCACTCATGCCCAGCGCCCATCCATCTGGCGTCGGCGAGGCAGCGTCAATTGGCCCGGCCGGACCACCGGATCTGCAGCTCACAAAAACATCCGCATATGAAGAGCGGGAACGCCTTGCAGGGCTCCGACCGCGCGTAACGTTTTGACCAGGCCAAACGCCTGTCAAGCGATGGACGATAGGAGGTCCTTGCCGAGGCGCCAATGCACGGTGGACAGAAACCACATATCGCCCATCAATAGACATGTTGGACTCGAAAAGACTCGAGCTCTCCTAAAGCGGGTGCCGCAGGTTCGAATCCTGCCGGGGGCACTCACCTAGTGAGCCGGTTGTGCGTATCAGGGACGCCGCATGAGGTGTGTTTTGTTTCAGACCGGCTGTGCGGTGGTGACGACGTCTGGCTGCTGAGGTGTGCTGGAGTGATGGCGGACAGCAGACTTGAGCCGGTGGTGTTATCCGAGGAAGAGCGGCGGATGCGGACGGGCCGGGCCCGGCGTCGCTCGACTGCTCAGGGGCTGGCGATGCGGGCGCGGATCGTGCTGGCCTGTGCCGAGGGTGGCGGGAACGTGGCGGTAGCGGCTCGGCTGCGGCTGGACCGCAAGACGGTGGCACGCTGGCGCAGTCGGTTCCTGGCGCCTCGGCTGGACGGTCTGAGCGATGAGCCGCGGCCCGGGGTGCCGCGCACCATCACCGATACCCAGGTGGAGGTGGTGGTGCGCGCTTTGGAAGAGGTGCCGGCCGGGTCCACGCACTGGTCCAAGCGGGAACTGGCCCGCAAGGTGGGTATCTCTGCGAGCAGCGTGCTGCAGATCTGGCGGGCGGTCGGGCTGACGCCCTGGCGTACCGAGAACTTCAAGATTTCCACCGATCCGCTGCTGATCGACAAGATCCGCGATGTGGTGGGGCTGTATCTGGCCCCGCCAGACCATGCTGCGGTGTTCGCCGTGGATGAGAAGCCGCAGATCCAGGCGTTGCAGCGGAACGCCCCGGTGCTGCCGATGCTGCCCGGTGTGCCTGAGCGACGCAGCTTCGACTACGTGCGGCACGGCACCGTCGATCTGTTCGCCGCGCTCAACACCGCCACCGGCCAAGTGATCGGCAAGCTGTCGGCCCGTCACCACGCCAACGTCGAGGAGCAGCACGAACTGGACCCCTATCTGGGGGGACTGGAACGGGGAGATGTGTTGATCACCTTCCTGCGGGCGACTGCAAGACGGCACCATCAGGATGTGGTCTCGATCAAAAGGATTCCGGCCACTGGCCGGCGGCGGACTTTGGTAGATCTTTCTTCCTGGTTCGCGTTGACTGAATTACCGACAGCGCCGATCTGGCTTGGGCTTCACTCCGGGCAGAGCCGTCGATCACGCCTTCTGGAGCACTTGACCTGCGGGAACGTCAGGGTACGCTCGCCGTACCCACAGGCTCCCGGTTTAGCCTCATCAGTCCTTCGTCATCACTTTTGTCATGGTCTGCATGGGTAAATCCGGTCTCGTCCGGAAGGTCCCCAGCTTCCATGGCGCCAGATATCCAGCAGTTCGTTGACGCGACCTACGTCTTGACCTCGTGGTATCAGACCACCGAGGCAGAGCCCGGCGCCACCGGCGCTCAGGACGACGCTCCGCAGGCGCACGATGTCCACGCGGGCCCGGCGGCGGGCGAATCTTATGGTGGGCCGCGCACCGACACGGACGATCCCCAGGACACTCAAGCCAAGCACCAGAGCCCGCACGGGAAGGGCCCGGATTCTCAAGAGCTGGGCCATGGCTCTCCGGAGAAGCCGACCACCCCGTCGGCCCCGGACCGGGACAGCACCAGCCAGAACGGATCCCATCAGGCCGACTCCCACCAGGAGGGTGCCGGCCCGTCGTCCGTGGCGACCCGTCCCGTACCAGAGCCGACTCATGCCTCGAACACGCCACCGTACGAGAGCGTGCCACCGTCTGAAAGCGCGCCACCGTCCGACACACCGACGGCCACTCCGACTTCAACGTCAGGCGGGCCTGCCACCACGACTACTCCGCAACCCACCTCGGACACACCGACGTCCACCGCGACGCCGTCATCCACCCCGACCGCCACGACGTCGGAATCGTCCTCCCCCACACCCACCACTTCCGAGTCCCCCACGGCCACTCCCACGGCCACGTCCGAGTCCCCCTCAGCCACCCCCACGGCATCCGACTCGCCATCGCCTACAGAAACCGCCACGTCCTCCGAGTCGCCCTCCCCCGCGGACACCGCCACGACATCGGAGTCACCATCCGCTTCGGCCACCGACGAAGCCGAACCGTCCGCCACCTCCACTTCAGCAGCGGCAGCGGCCACTTCGGCCTCGCCCACGCCGCCCCCCACGCCGGAGGCCGACGCCGCCGAGGGCACCGCTGCCACGCCGCCGGCACCCAGCACCACGGCTTCCAGCGCCGTCCCCGCACACCTCGACGCCGCGGTGTCCAGCCGGCAGACGGGCTTCTCCACCGCGACGATGGTCACCTCGGCCGTGGTGCTCGTGGTCGCCCTGCTGGCCGTGCTCGCGGTGCTCGTGGTCAGGTCCCGCCGCACTCGCCCGGCCACCGCCGGATACGTCGAACC
>NZ_SSXE01000550.1 GCF_021699195.1 Nonomuraea sp. MG754425
TCCACAGGCCGTCCAGGCGGCCGAGCGAGGAGGTCAGCCCCTGCTCCGTACGGAACAGGTTGATGTCGTACGGCTTGACCTCGTCCTGAACAGCAGCGACAAGTTCCGCTGCGCGCGCCGTCGTTCCGGGCTTCACCTGCTGGTCAACCAGCGGTGAGGAGGACAGCCCGCGCGGTCTGCGGTCAGCGGCATGCCGCCCCAGTCCGGCGGCATAAGCGGCTGCGCCTTCTCCGGCAAACGAGCCGGAGGACATTGCCCAGGCGGCATTGTGGCTGCCGCCGCCGGTGAAGCCGCCGCAGATCAGCTCGCGGGTTGCCGCATCTCCTGCGGCATACAGTCCCGGAA
>NZ_SSXE01000551.1 GCF_021699195.1 Nonomuraea sp. MG754425
CCGGCCGCGCTTTCTGATCCGAGATCGGGATGGGAAGTTCCCAGCCCTCATGGACGAGATTCTCGCCGAGGCCGGCATCAAGACGGTGCTCACCGGTATTCGGATGCCGCGCATGAATTCGATCATGGAGCGGTGGGTGCAGTCATGCCGCCACGAGCTTCTCGACCGCTGCCTGATCTGGAACGAACACCACCTGCGGCACGCCCTGCGCGAGTACGAACACTTCTACAACCAGCACCGAGCACATCAAGCCCTGAACCAAGCAGCGCCGCGACGCACCGTGCCCGATCCGATCACGGATCCGACGCGAATCATCGACCTGAACGTACGCCGACGAGACCGGCT
>NZ_SSXE01000552.1 GCF_021699195.1 Nonomuraea sp. MG754425
CCACCAGCCCCTGCCCGGCCCCGCGCCGCGCCTCGGCCCGCGCCACGCCGCCCGGGGCGCCCCCGCTCTCGCCTGTTCCCGCCCGCTCCGCCCCGGAGGCCGCCTCCGAAGACACGTCGAGCGCCGATCCGGCGGCGGCCACTGCCCGGGGAGCCGCCGAGGCGTGCGTGCCGGGGCCGTTGGCGATGTGGAGGCGCAGCTCGTTTCCCTGGCGGGCGATCTCCACCGCCACGGACGCTCCCGGCGCGTGCCGCATCGCGTTCGACAGTGACTCCTGCACGATCCGGTACGCCGACAGCTCCACGGCCGGCGGCAGCCCGTCGAGCGGCCCGGATCGTTCGAC
>NZ_SSXE01000553.1 GCF_021699195.1 Nonomuraea sp. MG754425
GATCGCCTCGACGTCCTGGGTGGTCATGCGCTCGCGCACGACCCGCTCCATCCGGGCCAGGCCCAGGCGGACCTGGTTCTGGATCAGCTCGCCGACGCTGCGCACCCGCCGGTTGCCGAAGTGGTCGATGTCGTCGACCTCCAGCGGCAGGTCGGCCGACTCCTCGCCGGCGTGCAACCGCACCAGGTATTCGACCATCGCGACGATGTCGTCTCCGGTCAGGGTGCCCTGGGTGATCTCCGCGTCGACGCCGAGCTTCTTGTTGATCTTGTAACGACCCACCTTGGCGAGGTCGTAGCGCTTGGCGTTGAAGTAGAGGTTCTCCAGCAGGGTCTGCGCCGA
>NZ_SSXE01000554.1 GCF_021699195.1 Nonomuraea sp. MG754425
GCTCAGGCGTGCGCAGCTCCGCTGACACCAGCCCGATCAGCTGCTTGCCCTTGCCTGTCGGATGCAGCAGATTGCCTTGGCGTTCGATCGTATCGGAGCTGACCAGCTTCTCGATAATGTCGGCGCGGGTCGCCGGCGTACCAAGCCCGTGCTTCTCCATCTGGGTCAGCAGAGTGGCTTCATTATAACGTTTGGGCGGCTGTGTCCGGCCCGGACGCACAATGCAGCGCTGGACCTTAACGGTTTCCCCCTCGCGCAGCTCCGGCAGCTTCACACTGCCGGCCGCGGGCTCATCCGTCGAGTTCTCTTCTTCGTCATCACTGCTCATATCTCCGCCATAA
>NZ_SSXE01000555.1 GCF_021699195.1 Nonomuraea sp. MG754425
TCGGCCAGATAAGCGCCCTGGCCGTACCAGCCGTTCACGTAGACCGTCACCGACGTGGTCGAGGCACCCGTGGTGAACGACGTCGCGAGCCGGCCCCACGCCGTGCCCGGCGAACCCCAGGTCTGCGGGTCGGTGCCACCGGTGCCGGTCGCGCCGAGGAACACGTAGCCGCCCTGGACCCAGGCCGAGAGCTGGTACGTCGTGTTCGGCCACACGGAGACGACCTGCTGACAACGTGCCAGGTCGTTACCCTGCGGCGTCGCCCGAACAGCCCCGGCACCCCCGTGCACCGGGGACGACACGGCCTGCGCACCGGAACACGTCCAGCCGGTCAGA
>NZ_SSXE01000556.1 GCF_021699195.1 Nonomuraea sp. MG754425
CAGGTCGCGCGCAGCTTGGCCGCGCCCTGCAGCAGGTACGCGCCGTGCCCGTCACCGTGCCGGAGCACCACGGCCCCGGGGATCGAGCGGGCCGCGCGGCCGGGTGAAGGCGGGGGCGTGGGCTCCGGCGAGGGGTCGGGAGCGGCCGCGAGGACGAGGTCCGGTGCGGGCAGGGGGCCCGTCGTGCTGGTCGGGATCGGGCGGCTGGACACCGACGCCCCCGCCGCCGGCGCGGCCCGCGCGGCCCGCTCGATCCCCGGGGCCGTGGTGCTCCGGCACGGTGACGGGCACGGCGCGTACCTGCTGCAGGGCGCGGCCAAGCTGCGCGCGACCTG
>NZ_SSXE01000557.1 GCF_021699195.1 Nonomuraea sp. MG754425
TCGGCCAGATAAGCGCCCTGGCCGTACCAGCCGTTCACGTAGACCGTCACCGACGTGGTCGAGGCACCCGTGGTGAACGACGTCGCGAGCCGGCCCCACTGGCCGTCGGGAGCGCCCCAGGTGCTGACGTCGACGCCCGTCCCCGTGGCTCCCAGGAAGACGTAACTTCCCTGGACCCAGGCCGAGAGCTGGTACGTCGTGTTCGGCCGCACGGAGACGACCTGCTGACAACGCGCCAGGTCGTTACCCTGCGGCGTCGCCCGAACAGCCCCGGCACCCCCGTGCACCGGGGACGACACGGCCTGCGCACCGGAACACGTCCAGCCGGTCAGA
>NZ_SSXE01000558.1 GCF_021699195.1 Nonomuraea sp. MG754425
CAACTATATGGCTGTAACGCACTTCTACTTCTGCACATACTGCACATGCTTCCTTGTATTCTGCGCAGTTAAGCTGATGATGGATCTTTCTGGACTTACGAAGCTTACAAATTTCACGGGAATGCTTCAACAAGGCTTTCGCTAATCAAACTAAGTGGAAAATCGCCAACTAATTCCGGGCTAACTACTGCTGCGAAGAATCTAGTTGGAAAAATGCTACTTAATGATACACTTTTCGCTCTAAACGAGTTGTTCGGCCTAAAATAAGTTGCGATTTTCCAACTAATCATTAGAAAAGCTGAATAACGGCGGAATTAGGTGGCGAAAATCCA
>NZ_SSXE01000559.1 GCF_021699195.1 Nonomuraea sp. MG754425
GTTTTATAAATGCAAAATATATTGAAATGTATAAGTATTGAGTTAGTCCATTTTTGAGTAATTAAAATTGTGAGTATCCTTAGTGGTTTAGAATTTTTAAGGCATACCGTGCAGCATATGCTTTAAACTTACTTTGGAAAGTACCTTGATTATGAAAATTTTAGATTATTGTCTTATTACAGATTAATTTTTACGTTGTTTTGATATTGTTTTGTAACAAGATGCCAGTAGTAACAATTTAAGTTATTGAAAATTGATATAGTTGTACCGTATCCTCGTGTGTTTATCCTCAAGTAAGAAGTGACTTATTTAGAGTGATACTGCTTTAAA
>NZ_SSXE01000057.1 GCF_021699195.1 Nonomuraea sp. MG754425
GGCGGCGTGGAAGGGCGAGCCACCCGGGCAGGCCGGCGACGACGCGGGACCGCCACTTGGGCAGGCTGGTGACGACGCGGGACCGCCGCTCGGACAGGCCGGTGACGATGCGGGGCCGCCGCCCGAGATTCACCCGCCGCGCATCGCCGAGATCGGCGCCCTGGGTGAGACGGCCGTGCACGATGTCACGGTGCCGCGCGACCCCAACGCGACGGCCCAGGCGCTGGCCGACGGCCTCACGGGCGTCACCGGGCGGGAACGGTCCGCGATCCGCGACTGGCTCGCCCAGGTGCTCGCCGACGCCGACCGCGAGGCCTGGACCGGCCACCTCCGCGCGGGCGTGACGCTCGACGTCGGAGGCAAGGCGCTCTACCTCAAGCTGACGCCGGAGGACTTCCGGCACGTGGAGCAGCCGAGCCTCGCGCCCGAGAAGCCGGTCGCCTTCGGCGGGGACGGCGTGGAGGGCAAGTCCTCGCAGTCGACCTCCAAGGAGGCGACCGCGGGGCTGATCCGCGAGCTGAACCAGTCGCCGGACGCGGCCGAGGAGTCGAGCGCCCTGCCGCGCACGGGCGTCGTCAACAGCTCGCGGACGACGGCCACGAACGCCGTCGAGCTCATGAGCGGCCACAAGCCGGTCTCCCCGGCGCACGACTACTTCACCGCGGACGTCTCCGTCGAGGTCTACCGCGACGGGGAGCGGGTCACCCGGACCAGCGGGGTGCCCGAGCTGTCGGTCACCGTGCCCTTCCCCAAGCAGTTCACCCGCGAGGGGCCGCTGCTGGCCGCCGACCACCCGCCGGCGCTGCCGCGCCACGAGGTGCCGTCGGGGGCCGGGCACAAGTTCCGCGACCACGGGGCCTCGGTCACCGGGGTGGACCTCACGCCGCTGGTGCTGGAGGTGCAGCGCCGGGCGCTGGCGCAGGGCGTCCCGGCCCGCGAGGTGGCCAAGATCGTCGATCACCTCACCTCCACCGTGCTCAACGAGCAGGGGCTGAAGAACCGCACCCAGGCGCTGCTGTCGGGCGGGGCCTCCTCCGAGGCGGTCCGCTACCGGGGCTCCGCGCTGCGCTCGGCGGAGGAGACCTTCCGGATCACCGGGGAGGTCACGCGGATCGAGGCCGTGGACGGCAGCGCCCGGCCGCCGGTCGAGACCATGATCAGGGACGACATGGGCCGGCGCACGGCCGAGGGCGTGTCGTACCGGCAGGGCGGAGACGTCAACGTGCACGTCGGCGGCAAGATCGGCGTGCACCTCGGCAACCGGGCGGAGGTCGTCGGACGGGCCATCGGCGGGTTCGGCTTCGGCTCCGACCACGCCACGACGACCAACCGGGCGCACGGCAACCACACCGTGCTGAACACGCGCGGCGACGTCACCACGTACGACGCCCACCTGCGGCTGCGCGTCGAGACGGAGCGGATGGGCGTCTTCACGGTGGACGTGCCGGCCGAACTGGCCGTGCCGACCCGCGACGCGGCCCCCATGGAGCGGGACGTCTTCGGCCACGACCTGCGGCCGGTCGGGGAGTTCAACCGCATCCAGTCGGAGCTGGCCGGCCTGCACCGGGAGATGGACCTCGTACGGGCGGAGTTCGCGTCGAGCGAGCCGGTCGGCGCCTTCCCGAGCCGCGACCCCGGCGCGAACCGGGGCTACGAGCCGCACGTCCTGGAGCCGGTGACCCTCGCGGCCGGCCGCGGGACGGGGCTGGGCAGCGGCGTGCGCGTGCACGCGGACGGCCGGCTCGGCGCGGAACTGCGCCAGGCCCTCGACGAGGCGCTGCCCGACCTCCCGCCGGACATCAGGCGGCAGGTGATCAGGGACATCGACCACCACTTCGGCGGCGGCGCCCTGGAGGCCGACCTGACGTACGCCCTGCACGGGATCAGGTACGAGAAGACGATCGGCGGCTACACCGTCGAGATCCTGGCCCAGGGCGCCCTGGGCCGCCGGCACGAGGTCGGCTGGACCGAGATGACCGTGAACGAGCGCCGGATCACGTCCTGGAGCGGCACGAGCCAGCGCGAGACGTCCGCCGGAGGCCGCGCCGAGGTGGCCGCCGTCGCGCGCTTCGACACCGGCGGCGCGCTCAAGGTCGACCTGCCGAACATCGCCGTCACCGGCAGCGGCTCGAAGGCGCACACCGACGCCTTCACCAGCGCCCACACGAGGTACGACCGCACGGAGACCAGCGGCGACGCCTTCACCTTCACCCGGGATCTCACCTTCGACGTCGAGATGCGCACCTCGCACCGCGGCGACGCGGCGACGAGCAGGTCGTGGCAGGTGGAGGGCAGCAGGGCGGAGATCGTCGTGCCGAACCCGCACCTGCCGCGGCAGCCGCTGCTCGCCGGTGACCTCGTGCGGGTGGGCGCCATCGAGACGACGTCCGAGCGGCCCGGTGACGTGTGGTCGCACGCGGACCGGCTGCACGCCATCGTCCGCCTGGGCGGCATGCCCGAGTTGTCGCAGACGGTGTCCAGGGCCTTCTCCGAGTGGGCGGAGACGCCCCAGGCCGCCGGGCGGCTCGACGTGCCGATGCCGATCGAGAACGCCACCGACGTGATCAGGCTGGAGACCATGATCACCTCGCATCCCGACGGCATGTTCCACACCGTGACCAGCCAAGGGGGCTGGTCGTACGAGGTGCACCTGAAGGCGGACGTCGCCGGGCTGACGTACGCCAAGTCGGAGACCGGGGTGGAGTACGAGGCATACTCCAACAGCAATTCGAGAATGGCGGACGGCGAGCGCGGTGCCCGGAGCCTGGGCGGGCACGCGCGGGCCGGGGTGCGCGCCACGATCGGCGGCGACGGCGAGGCCGGTGCTCATCAGCAGGGTGCTCATCAGCAGGGCGGGCACGAGGCGGGCGGTCCCCGGCGGGAGGGCGGCAAGTCCAGGACCGAGCACAAGATCATGGCTCGGGCCGGGGTGCACGCCGCCTCGAAGCAGATGTCCCTGGAGAGCGTCTACCACGGCGGCAGCGACGTCTCCCGGGTGACCTACGGCGACCACGGCACCTCGCACTGGTACCGCGGGGACCTCGTCGTGGAGGTCACCCCGAGCCGGACCGACGGGAAGGTGGTCGAGCGCGGCCCGACCACGTACGTCCGGGTGTCGGAGATCGTGGACCTCGTCCTTCCCGACGAGGTGGCGGGCCGGCACGGGCTGGAGGGCCCGCAGGCCGCCGAGACCGCCGCGCCGGCGGGCGACACGACCCGCGCCTACACCGCGCCGGAGGCGGCCCTGAGCACCGCGTTCGTGCACCACTTCGACGGCCGGGACGTCCTGCCGCAGATCTTCGGCAAGCTCCGCGAGGAGGGGCTGCTGTTCCCGAACCAGGAGTGGACCAACCATCCGGTGGCCGAGCACCTGCGCGGCCAGTACAGCCAGGACGCGCTCGCCACCAAACTGGGGGAGTTGCGCGGGAACGGAGTGCCCTCCTGGCTGTTCGTCACCGACGAGAACGGCCGGATCACCGAACGGGTGGGCATCCGGGTCACGGCCGACATCGGCGACGGCGTACACGTCCGCGAGCGGCCCGACACCGGTCTCATGCTGCGCAACGAGCGGCTCAGCGGCGAACTGAGCCTCCAGGAGCGGGGGACCGACCGCGGGGTGGAGGCGCTCACCCGCTACAGCGCGTCCGCCGACGGCCGGCTCGGCGGGGCGGAGGCCGGGTTCTCGACCGCCCGCGACTCCCACCGCGTGGACGCGCACGGGACGAACGTGAAGGAGATCAACCGCTACCAGACGCGCGAGACCCCGCAGGAGTTCAAGCATCCCGTCACGTACGAGATCACGGTCGAGCGCGCCAAGGTGCGGCCCGTCCTGGAGCCCGTGCGTGACGGGGCGCGCGGCGCGCTGCTCAAGGTGGGCGGGCTGACCGGGTTCGACGGGCCCATGAGGTTGTTCGACCGGCACGTCGGCACCACCACGACGACCCGCGCGGTCGCGCACGGCGAGGTCGGCGTCGTGGTGCCCGGACACCTCACCACGGAGGTCCCGCAGGGCACGCCGGTCGTGGCGCGGACGCCGGTCGTCGCGGCGGACCCGCGCTGGGCGGAGCCGGGCGGGCCCGGCGCGGTGGCCGCCACGCTCGGGAACGGCATTCCCAAGGGTGACGTCAACCAGGTCGCCTTCCCCGCCGCCTCCCTGGTGGAGGAGTGGGCGCCGCTGGCCGCCGTGCCGCCGCGGCTGCGCGAGGGCACGCCCTCCCTGGACGACCGTCCCGGCGGCTTCGGGCTCACCCGTCCCGACGGCATGACCCTGGCCGAGGCCACCAAGGAACGGACCATGCGCGCGCACCTGGACCAGTTGCTCGCGCACCAGTACGAGATCCCGGGGATCGGCAAGGTGGGGATCGACGTCCAGGGGGCGCGCGAGGTCACCAGCGCCGAGGTCAAGCAGCGCGTCTACACGCAGACCATGAACGTCACCGGGCACGGCCAGGGGCTGGGACGGGGCCGGGCCGCCAGGGGCGGCGTGTCGGGCGGGGTGTCCGAGGACCCGACGCTGGGCTACGGCGGCGTCGGCGGCGGCTCGAAGACCAGGCAGGAGGCCGGTTCCCGGAACGCCGACATCCTCGAACGCAACTTCCTGGAGAAGCAGCACGAGAACACCTACCTCGAATGTGACATCTCCGTCGTGGTCTACGGCAGGGACAAGCCGCTCGTGATGGACGTGGACGGGGGGTTGTTCCTGAGGCTCACGCCCGAGGGACTCGCCGACTTCGCCGCCGCGCACCCGGGGCTCATCACCTGACGGCCCCCGGGCCTCGCCGTGGCGGAGGCGGGCGGGGTTCGCGAGCGATCCGTCGCCGTACCGCTTGCGGACGCCGTGAGCTGGGCATCTACCGGGCATGCGCTCGTCATCCCCGCCCCGCGGACGGCCCGTTCCGGCCCGCGTGGCCGTACCGATCGCCTGTCTCCTCGCCCTGTTCGCCGCCTCGTGCGGCACCGTCCAGCAGACGGCGCTGCCCGCGCAGAGCCCCGGCAGCACCGAGTCCAGCCCGGGAACCAGCTCGGATACCAGCCCCGATCCACGTGCCGGGTCCGCTTCGCCCGGCACCCCGACCGGAACCGCCGAGGTGGACGTCGACCGGTCCGGGATGGACCCGGCGATCGTGACGGGCGTGCGGTACGCCGCGCACGACACCTTCGACCGGCTGGTCGTCGATCTCAAGGGCGGCATCCCCGGCTACAACGTGAAGTGGGTGGACGAACTCGTCCAGGACGGCTCCGGACGCCCCATCGACGTGCCCGGCCGCGCGTACCTGCAGCTCACGCTCTTCTCCGCGCACGCCCACGACGAGGAGGGCACGCCCACGTGGGGCGGCGGCCCCGTCTACACCGCGCGCCTGGGCAACGTCACCGACGTCGTCAGGACCGGCGACTTCGAGGGACGCGTCGGCATCGGCCTGGTGCTCGACCGGCAGGCCGCCTTCCAGCTCAGTGAGCAGGGCTCACCCGACCGGCTGATCCTGGACGTGGCACACTGACGTCGTGGTGAGAAAGATCGAGGGAGCGGCTCGCATCCCCGTACCCGGCGGAAAGATCATCGACGAGCACGTGGGGCGCGTCAGCAGTGGCGACGAAGCGCTCTCCATCGCTCATATGACCGCGCCGCCCGGGTGGGAGGAGCCGCCGCAGACGCCGGCGTTCACCGAGTACACCGTGGTCCTGCGCGGCACGGTGATCGTGGAGCACGCGGAGGGCACGACCCGGGTCGAGGCCGGGCAGTCGGTGGTGACGTCGCCGGGGGAGAAGGTCCGCTACCGCGTGGGGCCCGAGGGGGCCGAGTACGTCGCGGTGTGCCTGCCCGCGTTCTCGCCCGAGGCGGCGGGCCGCGACTGAGCCGTGGTCACATCGGCCAACGGTGCTCATATCATGGCCAGATGAGACCCACGCCTGACGAGATCCGGCGGGCTCCCAAGGTGTTGCTGCACGATCACCTCGACGGCGGGCTTCGCGCCGAGACGATCGTCGAGCTGGCCCGGGAGACCGACTACGGCCGGCTGCCCACCCACGATCCCGGCAACCTGCGCCAGTGGTTCGAGGAGGCGTCAGACTCGGGGTCGCTCGAACGTTACCTGGAGACCTTCGACCACACGGTCGCCGTCATGCAGACCCGCGAGTCGCTCGCCCGGGTGGCCGCCGAGTGCGCCGAAGACCTGGCCGACGACGGGGTCGTCTACGCCGAGGTGCGGTTCGCGCCCGAGCAGCACACCACCAGGGGGCTGAGCCTCGACCAGGTGGTGGAGGCGGTGCTGGAGGGCTTCGAGCAGGGCTCGCGCGGGCGCGGCATCCGGGTGGGCACGCTGCTGACGGCCATGCGGCACCAGGCGCGCTCCCGGGAGATCGCCGAACTGGCGGTGCGCTACCGCGACGGCGGCGTGGTGGGCTTCGACATCGCGGGAGCCGAGGCCGGCTACCCGCCCACCAGGCATCTCGACGCGTTCGAGTACCTCCAGCGGGAGAACGCCCACTTCACCATCCACGCCGGCGAGGCGTTCGGGCTGCCGTCGATCTGGCAGGCCATCCAGTGGTGCGGCGCCGACCGGCTGGGGCACGGCGTCCGCATCATCGACGACATCTCCGTGGCCGGCGACGGGAGCGCCAAGCTGGGCCGGCTGGCCGCCTACGTCCGCGACAAGCGCATCCCGCTGGAGATGTGCCCCACGTCCAACCTGCAGACCGGGGCCGCCAGCTCGATCGCCGAGCACCCGATCGGGTTGCTGCGGCGGCTGCACTTCCGGGTCACGGTCAACACCGACAACCGGCTGATGAGCTCGACGAGCGTGTCGGAGGAGTTCCACAAGCTGGTGGCGGCGTTCGACTACGGCTGGGACGACCTGCAGTGGTTCACCGTGAACGCGATGAAGTCGGCGTTCATCCCCTTCGACGAGCGGCTGGCGCTGATCAACGGCGTGATCAAGCCGGGCTTCCAGCAGATCAAGTGGCAGCCGTGAAGCAGGTCTACCGCTCCAAGACCGCGTTCGTGATGGCGTGGGTGTGGGTGGCGTTCGTCGCGTTCAACGTCTGGGACCTGATCGTCCGCTTCAACGGCAAGCCCTCGCTCGTCGCGCTGGCCGTGCTCGGGGCGCTGACGGCGCTCGTCTACGTCGTCGCGCTCCGGCCCGCCACCGTCTTCACCGAGGAGGGGCTCGTCGGGCGCAACCCGTTCCGCACCACGTTCCTGCCGTGGGCCTCGGTCGAGGACGTCACGGTCTCCCACGCCATCAACGTGCGCCACGGCGAGGAGCAGGTGCTGCGGCTGTGGACGCCGATGAGCAGCGCGCGCGAGCGGGCCAGGGCGCAGCGGCGCGGGACCGTCAAGCAGGAGCGCGGACGCGGACGCGGGCGCTTCCCGACCGAGCCGACCCTGGCGAAGGGCGAGCAGGCGGCGCTGGAGGCGTTCAGCGGCAAGACGCACGCCGACTGGGTGGGCGAGCAGATCCGCGACCGCGCCGAGTCGGCCAGGAACCGCGGGGAGGAGGCGACACCCGCCCGCGTGAGCTGGTCCTACGACTCCATCGGGATGCTGGTGCTCGCGCTCGCCCTGGTGGTCGCCGCCATCGTCGTCGCCTGACGGACGACCGGGTGACAGAGGTGCGGAGCGAGGGGAGCCCCGCGGGGCTTGCGGACGAGCTGGAGCGGCACCGCGCCGAGCTGACCGGCTACTGCTACCGCATGCTCGGCTCCGGCTTCGAGGCCGAGGACGCGGTCCAGGAGGCGTTCGTCCGGGCGTGGCGGACCTACGACCCCCAGCGCGGGCCGCTGCGCGCCTGGCTGTTCCACCTGGCCACGAACGCCTGCTTCGACCTGCTCAGAGGCCCGCAGCGGCGCGCCCGTGCCATGGACCTGGGCCCGGCCGCCGTCCCCGGCGCCGCGCTGGGCGAGCCGCTGCCCGAGAACCGCTGGGTGCAGCCCGTCCCCGACGCCCGCGTCCTCGACCCCGCCGACCTCGCCGTGACGCGCGAGACGGTGCGGCTGGCGTTCGTGGCCGCACTGCACCACCTGCCGCCGCGGCAGCGGGCCGTGCTCATCCTGCGCGACGTGCTCAGGTGGAGCGCCGCCGAGACCGCCGCCCTGCTGGCCACCACCGTCACCTCCGTCAACAGCGCGCTGCAACGCGCCAGGACCAGGCTCCCCGCCGTGGCGCCCCTCGACGCCGAGGTGGACCCGGAACTGCTCGCCCGGTACGTGACCGCCTTCGAACGCTACGACGTGGACGCCCTCGTCTCGCTGCTGCACGAGGACGCGACGTCGTCCATGCCGCCGTTCGCGTGGTGGTTGCGGGGGCGGGCCGACATCCGCGCGGTGCTGCTGGCCTCCGGCGCGCCGTGCGCCGGCTCCCGCCTGGTCCCGGTCCGGGCCAACGGCTGCCCGGCCTTCGGCCAGTACCTGGCGGGGGAGCCGTTCGCCCTGGTCGTGCTGGAGGTCTCCGGCGGGCTGATCGCAGGGCAGAGCACGTACCTGGATCCCGGGTTGTTTCCGCTCTTCGGGCTGCCGATGAGTTTCGAGGCCGCGCTCCGTACTGAGGGGTGAAAGGAGAAACACGACATGCCAGAGATCGTCGAACTTCCCGGGCGCCCCTACATCGGGGTGCGCGGCACCATCACCATGACCACCTTCGGGCTGATCGCCGACCGAATCTCGGAGATCATCGGCTGGCTCGCCGAACGCGGCGAGTCCCCGGCGGGCCCGCCGTTCCTGCGCTACGAGAGCATCGACCTGGCGGGCGACCGGCTGGTGGTCCAGGCGGGGGTGCCGGTGGCCGCGCCGCTGGAGGGCGAGCGCGACCTCTTCGCCGCCACCCTGCCCGCCGGCCGCTACGCGAGCGTCACTCACCACGGCCACCCCGACGGGCTCTTCGACGTCGTCGAGGCGCTGCTGAAGTGGGGCGAGGAGCAGGGCCTGAGCTGGGACATGACCGCGGACGGCGGCGCCGAGCAGTGGGGTTGCCGCCTCGAACTGTTCATGACGGACCCACGGGTCGAGCCCGACCTACACAAGTGGGACACCGAACTACAGTTCCGCCTGACCTGACCCACCCGGGCGCGGGGCCGCCCCCGCGCCCGACCGTCACCCCGAGCGGGTGCCGG
Organism: Nonomuraea sp. MG754425; assembly: GCF_021699195.1. GTDB lineage: Bacteria > Actinomycetota > Actinomycetes > Streptosporangiales > Streptosporangiaceae > Nonomuraea. The sequence goes on from NZ_SSXE01000057.1 coordinate 9,105, forward strand.
AAGCTTGGCGCTGACCAGGCCGAGCTCAGGGCAAGACGCCACTTGAGAACGGCGAGCTCCCGCCGCCTGCGATGGTCTCAAAATTGAGACTGACCGAAGCGGTTGGTATCACGGTATGGACTTGGCGGACCCAGCGATGGCGTTGGTCTCACGGATGAGACCAACGGCAGGTGCTATCGGCCGCGCATGAACGCCAGGTCCGCGCCCCACCCGTCGAACACCTCTCCGTGCCCGGCGGCCCGCGCGGGCGGCTCCACGTCGTTCAGCAGCCCTCGCACCGCCTGTGCGGCCTGCGGGGACAACGCGGCCTCCAGCCGTGGCAGGAGTTCCTCGGGGCCCCAGATCGGCAGCCGCAGCGGATGCCGCCGCAGCTCCCACTCCACGTACTTGTGGTACGGACGCACCCGTCCATGCAACGCGAACACATACGTCAGGTAGTGCGAGGCGGCCTCGGCCCCGTCCAGCCGGGCTGCCAGCGAGTTCGCGTCGCGATCGTTCTTCAGGCACCGGTATGCGCTGTTGAGGAACGCGCCCAGCGCCGCCACCGCCACCGCCTCGGACTCCTCCGCCGCGAGCCGGCCCTTGGCCGCGACCAGGTCACCGATCCCGGCCGAGGCGTCCTTCAGCACCTTGGCGTAGGCGAAGGCGTACCGGTTCCACTCGGTGCCGGAGCCTGGCAGCGCATGCCCGCGGAACTCCTCCAGCGTCATCACCACCACGTCCAGCACGGCGTCCCGGCGCGGCGCGATCGCCGAGCGGTCGGTGACGATCACGTAGACATCGTGGTCGGAGCGTGCCGTGGCGGCGCCCTCGCGGGCACGGGAGCCGCTCAGCACCACCCCCAGCACCCGTGGGTCCTGGCGGGCCTGGGCGAGGAAGGTGCCGAAGGGGTCCGTCACAGGTTGAGGCGGGTGGTCAGGTCGGACTTCAGGGTGGTGAGGTGGGTGGCGGCGCGGGCTCGGGCCTCTGCGGGGGTGCCCGTGACCGGGACGACGACCTCCAGGTAGCACTTCAGCTTCGGTTCCGTCCCCGACGGGCGGACGATCACGCGGGCGTCACCCGACAGGCGGTAGCGCAGGCCGTCGGTGGGCGGCAGGCCGCCGTCGCCGCGTGACAGGTCGTCCAGGCGTTCCACGGTGCGGCCCCCCAGCGTGGGAGTGCGGTCGGCGCGCAGGCGGGTCATGGCGGCGGCGATCAGGGAGAGGTCGGCCACGCGGAACGACAGTTGCGCCGTCGCGTGCAGCCCGTAGCGGCGGGCCTGGTCGTCGAGGAGGTCCAGCAGGGTGCGGCCGTCGCGCTTGGCCGCCGCCGCGATGGCCGCCGTCGTCAGGGCCGCGCCGATGCCGTCCTTGTCCCTGACGGGCAGGCCCGCGTCCGAGCCGAGGCTGTAGCCGAGGGCCTCCTCGTAGCCGAAGACCAGGCCGGGGCCGGCCTTGATGATCCACTTGAAGCCGGTGAGCGTCTCGCCGTACCGGACGCCGTGCGCCTGGGCGATCTTGCCGAGGAGGGAGGAGGAGACGATGGTGGTGGCGACCATGCGATCGCCGGTCGTGTGCGTGATCACGTGCTCGGCCAGCAGGCCGCCGACCTCGTCGCCGGTCAGCATGCGCACGCCGCCCCCCGGCAGCGGCACGCCCACCGCGCACCGGTCGGCGTCGGGGTCGTTGGCCAGCACCAGGTCGGCCTCCAGCGTGGCGGCCAGGGCGACGGCGAGGTCCATCGCGCCCGGTTCCTCCGGGTTGGGGAAGGCGACCGTCGGGAAGTCGGGGTCGGGGTCGCGCTGCTCCTCGACCGCCATCGGGCTCTCGAAGCCGGCGGTCAGGAAGGCGTCGGTGAGGGTGGCCGCGCCGACCCCGTGCAGCGGGGTGTAGGCCACGCGCAGGTCGCGGGCGTCCCCGAGGGGCAGCGAGGTCACGGCGGCGACGTAGTCGGCGACGATGCCCTCGCCCAGTTCGGTGAGCGTGCCGGGGCCGTTCAGGGGCAGTTCGTCCACGCGGCCGACGGCGTCGATGGCCGCCGAGATCCGGCTGTCGATCGGCGGCGTGATCTGGGAGCCGTCGCCCCAGTAGACCTTGTAGCCGTTGTCGCGCGGCGGGTTGTGGCTGGCGGTGACCGTCACCCCGGCGTCGGCTCCGAGGTGGCGGACGGCGAAGGCGAGCACGGGCGTGGGCAGCGGCCCCGGCAACAGCGAGGCGTGCAGACCCGCGCCCGTCAGCACGGCCGCCGTGTCGCGGGCGAACACGTCCGACTTGTGCCGGGCGTCGTGGCCGATGACCACGTGCTTGCCCGGCCCGAGCACCGCGGCCAGACCGGCGGCGGCGCGCATGACGGTGACCCGGTTCATCCGGTTCGGCCCCGCGCCCAGCTCGCCGCGCAGGCCCGCGGTGCCGAACTCCAGCTTGGCGCGGAACCGGTCGTCGAGGGCGGGCAGGTCAGCGCGCTCGATCAGGGCGGACAGCTCGGCGCGGGTGTCGGGGTCGGGGTCCTGGGCCAGCCAGCGGCGGGCCTCCTCCAGGACGCCGCTCAAAGCCGGTCCACCACCTTGGCCAGCAGCACGCCCATGCGGGCGGCCGTGGCGCGGCCCACCTCCAGGACCTCCTCGTGGTTGAGCGGCTCGCCGGACAGGCCCGCGCCCGGGTTGGTGACCAGGGACAGGCCGAGCACCTCCAGGCCGGCCTCCCGGGCCGCGATGGACTCCAGGACGGTGGACATGCCGACCATGTCGCCGCCCAGCGTGCGCAGCATGCGGATCTCGGCCGGCGTCTCGTACGTGGGGCCGCGGAAGGCCACGTAGACGCCCTCGGCGAGGCCCGGCTCGATCTCGCGCACCAGCGCGCGCAGGCGGCGCGAGTAGACCTCGGTGAGGTCGATGAACGTGGTGCCGGTGATCGGGTTGGCCCCGGTCAGGTTGATGTGGTCGCTGATCAGGACCGGGTCGCCGACGTCCTGCGTCTCGGGCCGCAGGCCGCCGGCGGCGTTGGTGAGCACGAGGGTGCGCACACCGGCCGCCGCCGCCGTGCGGACGCCGTGCACGACCGCGTCCACCCCGAGCCCCTCGTACAGGTGCGTGCGCCCGAGGAAGATCAGCGCGTGCCGCCCGGACGGGGTGCGCACGACGCGGATCTTGCCGCCGTGGCCCGCGACGGCGGGTGCGCGGAAGCCGGGCAGTTCGGTGAACGCGATCTCGGCCACCGTCTCGCCGATCGCGTCGGCGGCGGGCACCCACCCCGACCCCATCACCAGTGCCACGTCGAAGGTGTCGAGGCCGGCGGCGCCGCGCAGTGCGGTGGCGGCCGTACCGGCCAGGGTGTATGCGTCTTTGGTCACCTTCAGTAGTTTAGGAGCAGCCTGTCCAGGACCCGCACCCCGAACTGGAGCGCGTCCACCGGCACCCGCTCGTCCACGCCGTGGAACATCGAGGCGAAGTCCATGTCGGCGGGCAGCCGCAGCGGCACGAACCCGAACCCGCGCACGCCCAGGTCCGCGAAGAACGTCTTGTTGTCGGTGCCGCCCGACATGCAGTACGGGATCGCCCGCGCCGCCGGGTCCTCGGCCTTCAGCGCCGCGATCATCGACTCGACCAGCGCCCCGTCGAACGAGGTCTCCAGAGCGATGTCGTGGTGCACGAACTCGCGCCGCACCTTCGGCCCGAGCAGCCCGTCCACGGTCTTGAAGAAGTCCTCTTCGAAGCCCGGCAGGAACCGCCCGTCCACCACGGCCGTGGCCTGGCCGGGGATGACGTTCGACTTGTAGCCCGCGCCGAGCTGGGTCGGGTTGGTGGTGTTGCGCAGGGTCGCGCCCACGAACCGCACCAGCGGGCCGATCCTGTCGAGGATCGGCTGCGGGTCGTCCTCGTCGAAGGGGATGCCGAAGGCATCGGCGACCTCGGTGAGGAAGCGGCGCACGGTCGGGGTGTAGGTCAGCGGCCAGTCGTGGTCGCCGATCCTGGCCACGGCCCTGGCGACCTCGGTGACGGCGTTGTCGTCGTTCAGCATCGAGCCGTGCCCGGCGGTGCCGTCGGCGACCAGCTTCATCCAGGCCAGCCCCTTCTGGGCCGTCTCGATCAGGTAGAGCCGCAGCGACGGGTCGACCTCCAGCGAGTAGCCGCCGACCTCGCTGATCGCCTCGGTCACGCCCTCGAACAGCTCGGGGTGGTGGGCCGTGAGGTACTTGGCGCCGTACACGCCGCCGGCCTCCTCATCGGCCACCCAGGCGAAGACGAGGTCACGGCGCGGCTTGCGGCCCTCGCGCTTGAGCTGGCGCAGCACGGCCAGCATCATCGCGTCCATGTCCTTCATGTCCACCGCGCCGCGGCCCCAGATGTAGCCGTCGCGCACCTCGCCGCCGAACGGGTCCACCGTCCAGTCGGCGGCGCTGGCCGGCACGACGTCGAGGTGGCCGTGGACGAGCAGGGCGGGCAGCGACGGGTCGGAGCCCTCGACGCGGGTGATCACGTTGCCGCGGCCGGGCTCGCTCTCGACGTACGTCGCCTCGATGCCGACCTCGGCCAGCCTGGACATGACGACCTCGGCCGCGGCGCGCTCGCCGGGGCCGCTGCCGTCGCCGTAGTTGCTGCTGTCGACGCGGATCAGCTCCACGCACAGGTCGGCGACTTCCTTCTCCGCAGGGGTCATGGTGTTCTCTCCATCGTGAGCAGTCCGGACTTGTGGAGGTGGCCGCGCTTGTAGGCGCGGGTGATGAGCGTGAGATCGACGTCGGTGATCTCGTCGTGCCGGCCGACGACGCCGGTCATGAAACGGTAGAGGGCCGCTTCGTGGGCCACGACGACCTGCACGATGAGTGAGTGCGTGCCCGTGGTGGCGGCGCAGTAACGCACGTCCGGGTGCGCGGCCAGCGCCTGGCCGACCAGATCGAGCCCGTGCGGACGCACCTTCAGCCACAGCATGGCCTCGACCTCCAGGCCGAGCAGCGCGGGCTCGACCTCGGCCCTGGGCAGCAGCAGCCGCCGCTCGATGAGCGAGGCGACCCGCCGGCGCGCGGTCGGCACGGAGACGTCCAGCCGCTCGGCGACGGCGGTGAAGGCGATGCGGCCGTCGGTGGTGAGCAGGGCGGCGATCTCCTGCTCCAGCGGCGACAGCCCCTCCTCGTCGGGCAGGGGGCCGGGCGGCGGGACGGGCCGCAGCTCGGCCACCTCCCGATCGGTCAGGTACGGGGCGTGCCACTCGGCCACCGTCCTGAAGGTGTGCAGCACGACCTGGGTCTGCGTCTGGGACACGCCGTCGATGTCGGAGATCTGCGCGGACAGGATGCGGTGCAGGTCCTCCCTGGAGGGGGAGACCAGCTCGCAGCCGATGTCGGCGGCCCCGGTCAGCGAGTAGACCGAGCGGGTGTCGCGCCGGTCGGCCAGCGCCTTGGCCACCTGTGCCGCCGTCCCCGGCCGTACGTGGACGTGCAGGTGCACGGGCCGTCCGTGCCCGGTGCGCAGGTCGTCGTAGATGGCCGTGACCCGGACGACGCCTTCGGCGATCAGCCGCTGCAACCGCCGGGCGACCGTGCGCTCGTGCTCGCCCACGGCCCGGCCGATCTCGCCCCACGAGGCGCGGGGGCTGACCTGCAGCGCGGCCACGAGCCGTTGGTCGAGAACGTCCACCTGCACCCGTTTCCATGTCGGGAATGTAAATATTGTGGCGAATATTTGACTGTTTCGGTCGCCCGAATGCACAGTAAGCCATTACCGCACTTGTCAGCAAAGGAGCCCACGTGGCGACCTCCCCTGTGGCGCACTCCCCACTCGGCACCCCCAAGAGCCGCGTCCGCCAGCTCATGGCGGCCAGCGCCGGCAACGTGGTCGAGTGGTACGACTGGTATGCGTACACGTTTCTCGCCGTCTACTTCTCCGAGCAGGTCTTCCCCGAGAGCTCGGCCAACAGCCTCGTCCCCCTGCTGAGCGCGTTCGCCGTCTTCGCGGTCGGCTTCTTCATGCGCCCGCTCGGCGGCCTGCTCGTCGGCGCCTTCGCCGACCGCTACGGCCGCAAGGCCGCCATGACGTTCACCATCGTGCTCATGGGCGCGGGCTCGCTGCTCGTCGGCCTGACCCCGACGTACGCGGCCGTCGGGGTGCTGGCGCCGGTCATCCTCACCCTGGCCCGGCTCATCCAGGGCCTGTCGGTGGGCGGCGAGTTCGCCGCCGCGACCACGTTCCTCGTGGAGTCGGCCCCGCCCGGCCGGCGCGGCCTGTACTCGAGCTTCCAGTACGTCAGCACCACCATCGGCCAGCTCCTCGCGTCGGGCCTGGCGGCGGTGCTGGCCACCAGCCTGGCCAAGGCCGACATGTCCTCCTACGGCTGGCGCATCCCGTTCATCGTCGGCGCGGTGCTCAGCCTGGTCGGTCTGTGGATCCGCAAGGGCGCCGACGAGACCTCGGCCGTGGCGCAGGAGATCCGGCGGGGCGAGGCGCAGCGGCCCAAGCTGTTCGAGTTCCTGCGGCACCACCCGAGGTCGGCGGCCACGATCGTGGGCATCACCATCGCCGGCACCGTCGCGTACTACACGTGGACCAGCTTCCTGCCCACGTACGCGCAGATCACCGTCGGCTTCGACAAGGCGCAGTCGCTCCAGATCGGCACCATCTCGCTGGTGTTCTTCATGATCCTGCAGCCGCTGATGGGCCTGCTGTCGGACCGGGTGGGGCGCAGGCCGCTGCTGATCGGGTTCGGGCTCGGGTTCCTCGTCCTGCCGGTGCCGCTGCTCGGGCTGCTCACCGACGCGTACGCGAGCCTGCTGGTGGTGCAGCTCGTCGGCATGGTGTTCCTCAGCGGGTTCACCTCGATCTCGGCCGCGGTGAACTCGGAGCTGTTCCCGACCCGGGTGCGGGCGGCGGGGGCCGGGTTCCCGTACTCGCTGACCGTGGCGCTCTTCGGCGGCACCGCGCCACTGATCGGCACCGCGTTGCAGGAGGCCGGCAACCCCGGGCTCTTCCCGTGGTACATGTCGGCGCTGGCGCTGATCTCGACGCTGGTCTACGTCTTCGTGCTGCGGGAGACCAAGGACCAGCCGCTGCGCTGAGCCGACGGGCGGGCGCTCAGCCGCCGAACGACGTGCAGGGACGCTGCCGCAACTCCTTGACGTAGTCGTCGGGCGCGCCCGCCCGCTCGGCCGCCTCGGCCAGGCTGCCCAGGTAGCGGGCCGAGGGCAGGCCGCCCTCGTAGCCGTCGAGCGCGTAGAACCAGGCCACGACCTCGCCGTCGAGGGTCTGCACCCGCATCCGCACCTTGTGGTAGGCCCCGCGCACCGCGCCCTCCCACTGGTCGAGCGAGGTCTCCTCCCAGTCGGGCACGTCGTAGAGCACCACGAACACGTGCTCGCCGGGGTGTTCGACGATCGTGGCGACCGCGCCCTCCCAGGCGAGGTCCATCCCCCCGAACGTCAGACGCCAGCCCGGCAGCCATCCCACACCCCGGATGGGGGAGTGCGGGGCACGCATGGCCATCTGCTCAGGGTCCATGTTGCTGCCGTAGGCGGCGTAGACAGGCACAGCAGACAACACTAGCGCCTGAGGCCCTGCCCCGTTCGTCGGCAACTCGGGGCATGCGGGAGAATGGTACACGTGACGAGGATCGTGATCATCGGTGGCGGACCAGGCGGCTACGAGGCGGCGTTGGTGGCCGCCCAGCTAGGCGCGCAAGTCACGATGGTCGAGCAGGACGGCCCCGGCGGCGCGTGCGTGCTGACCGACTGCGTGCCGTCCAAGACGCTGATCGCGACCTCCGTTCGTAAGCAGGCGCTGCTCGACGCGCCGTCCCTGGGTGTGTCGTTCTCCGGCGGCACCGACGGCGACGCCGGGGTGGTCGGGGTCGATCTGCCGCTGGTCAACAAGCGGGTCAAGGAGCTGGCGCAGGCCCAGTCGGCCGACATCGCGACGCGGGTCGAGGCCGAGGGCGTGGAGATCGTCAAGGCGCGCGGGCGGCTGGTGGATCCGCAGGTGGTCAAGGCCGGCGACCGGACGATCAGGGCCGATGTGGTGCTGGTGGCGACCGGGGCGACGCCGCGCGTGCTGCCGGGGGCCGAGCCCGACGGCGAGCGCATCCTCACCTGGCGGCAGCTCTACGACCTCGAAGAGCTGCCCGAGCACCTGATCGTGGTCGGCTCCGGGGTCACCGGGGCGGAGTTCGCCGGCGCCTACCGCTCGCTCGGGGCCGAGGTCACGCTCGTCTCCAGCCGCGACCGGATGATGCCCAACGAGGACGCCGACGGCGCCGAGGTGCTGGAGGAGGTCTACCGGCGGCGCGGCATGAACGTCATGGGGCGCTCGCGGGCCGCCTCGGTCAAGCGCACCTCCGACGGCGTGGTGGTCACGCTGGAGGACGGGCGCACGGCCGAGGGCTCGCACGCGCTGATGACCGTCGGCATGATCCCCAACACCTCCGGCATCGGGCTGGAGGAGGCCGGGGTGCAGCTCGACCGGAGCGGGTTCGTCAAGGTCGACAAGGTGTCGCGCACGGCGGCCCCCGGCGTGTACGCGGCCGGCGACTGCACGGGCGTGCTGATGCTCGCCTCCGTCGCCGCCATGCAGGGCCGGATCGCGGTGTGGCATGCGCTGGGCGAGGCGGTGCAGCCGCTGCGGCTGGCCACCGTCGCCTCCAACATCTTCACCGACCCCGAGATCGCGGCGGTCGGCGTCGCCCAGCGGGCCATCGAGGCCGGCGAGATCGAGGCGAACGTGGTCAAGCTGCCGCTGGCCACCAACGCGCGGGCCAAGATGCAGGGCTTCAACGACGGCTTCGTCAAGCTGTTCTGCCGCCCGCACACCGGGATCGTGCTGGGCGGCGTGGTCGTGTCGCCCCGGGCGTCCGAGCTGATCCTGGCCGTGTCGGTGGCGGTGCAGCAGCGGTTGACGGTCGATCAGCTCGCGCACACGTTCGCGGTCTACCCGTCGATGTCGGGGTCGATCACCGAGGCGGCGCGGCGGCTCATGCAGCCCGGGGTGTCCATCTAGCGGGCTCCTCAGTCGCGGGCGGACACGAAGCCCTTGGCGATCCGGACGAGGGACTTCCGGAGGGCGGCCGCGTCCAGGCCCGGCTCCTGGTAGCCGGGGGCGTCGCGGACGCCGCCGCCGGTGTTCGTGCCGTCGTAGGTGAGCTGGATGACGTCGTCGCCGGCCAGAACGTGGACCTGGTCGGCGACCGTGAACGCCCGGTCTCCGAGGCCGGTGAGGTGCTTGACGGGCGCGTCCTCGGCGAACCTCGCGGCCTGGTCGTCGAACGCCCGCTCAGGTCGCGCGGGGTCACTGATGTGGATGCGCAGTTCGCCGCAGCGGGGGGCCACGTTCCCCATCTGGATGACTCCCCGGCCGCAGGAGTCGCTCGTCTGCGCGGCGTCGTCCGTCTGGCCGGCTCCGTCGCGGATCTTCCAGGTGCAGGTGGTGTCCTCGGCGTCGCGGCTGCCCCGCACCTCCGTGACGGAAGGGAAGAAGGCCGCGTCGACGTCGGCGGTGGAGACGGCCCCGCACGGGCCGCCGTCCTCGGGGGCGACGGTGCCGGGCGCCTTGGTCATCTCCGCGGTGAAGACCTCGGCGACCCGGTCCGCGCCGCGGCGCAGTTCGGCCTCGGCGGGCAGTGCGCCGTCGCGCTCCTCGCCTCGGTATCTGATCGAGATCAGCCAGGGTCCCTGCCGGACGACCAGGTGGGCGTAGCGGGAGCGGCGCTCGCCGGTCTCGGTGCCCGTCAGGCTGAATGCGGCGTCACCGTGCTTCGCCGCCAGCGGAGGGGTGTAGGTCCAGCCGTCGTCGCCCGGCTCCACGGCCTGTTTCGCGGAGCTCGCCCTGCTCTGGTCGAACACCTGCCTGGTGTGGTCGGTCGCGGTCCGGGTGATGGTGCCGTACGCCTGGACGGTCACCTCCAGCGAGCGGGCGGCGCCGCGGTACCAGTCGCACTTTCCCCAGGCCCAGGTGGCGGTCGCGACGTTGTTGCTCCAGTCGATGTCGTCGCCGAACGTCTCGGCGCGGAGCAGGGACGCCCGGAGCGTCTCGGGGACGGCCGCGCAGACCTGAGCCCCGGTGATGGGACGCAGCCGGTCGGGGATGACGGGGCCGGCGGACGCGCTGACGGGCGCCGCGATGGGGGCGTCCGCCGGGGGAGCGCCGGCGCAGCCGGTCAGCGTGGCCGCGAGCAGGGGAGCCAGGGAGGCGGCCACACCGGCCACCAAGGGTCGCGACGTCACCTTCGTGCGCATTCAGGGTCTCCGCGGCGCTTGCGAGCTGTTGACCAGGCGACCCTAGGCAGGAGGGGTATGACGCGGGTATGCCACGCCGCTCAGACGTCGAGCACCGCCTGCAGGAACTCTCGGGTGCGCTGCTGCTCGGGCTCGCTGAAGATCTGGTCGGGCGGGCCCTCCTCCAAGATCCGCCCGTGGTCGAACATGAGCACCCGGTCGGAGATGTCCCTGGCGAAGTTCATCTCGTGGGTGACGCACAGCAGCGTGAGGTTGCCCTGCTGGGCGATGTCGCGCAGCAGGCACTGCACGCCGGAGACCAGTTCGGGGTCGAGCGCGGAGGTGACCTCGTCCAGCAGCAGCACCTCGGGCTCCATGGCCAGCGCCCGCGCGATGGCGACGCGCTGCTGCTGCCCGCCGGAGAGCTGCGACGGGTGCGCGAGCGCCTTGTCGGCCAGGCCGACCATCTCCAGCAACTCGCGGGCCTTGTCCTCGGCCTGGTCGCGCGGCACGCCGAGCGCCCTGACCGGGGCCTCGGTGATGTTGCGCAGCACGTTCATGTTCGGGAACAGGTTGAACTGCTGGAACACCATGCCGATGCGCTTGCGGACCCGGCGCAGGTGCCGCTCGTCGGCGGGTACCCGCCGGGTGCCGCGCCGCATGTGGGAGAGGCACTCCCCGTCGATGTGGATGGTCCCGGAGGTGACCCGTTCGAGGGTCATCAGCAGGCGCAGGATGGTCGTCTTGCCCGACCCGCTCGGGCCGATCAGCGTGACGCGCTCGCCGGGCCGGACCTGGAAGTCCAGCTCGCGCAGGACCGTCGCGTCCCCGAACGTCTTGACGACCTTGTCGAAGCGCACCATCCACTGCGGATCGGGTTCGGCGGGCGTGCCGGGCTGGCTCTCAGGTGTCAAGGCGGCGCTCCATACGACGGACGAGGATCGACGCCGGGATCGCGATGAGCAGGAAGAACAGCCCTGCGATGGTCATCGGCTCCAGGTAGCGGAAACGCTCGGAGCCGAGTTCGCGGGCGAGCCCGACGACGTCGACGACGGTGATCACGGACAGTTGCGGCGACTCCTTGAAGATCGCCACGAGGTAGTTGCCCAGCGCGGGCAGCGACCGGCGGACGGCCTGCGGCAGGATGATGCTGAACCAGCTCCACCGGCGGGGCAGGTTGAGCGCCACCGCCGCCTCCCACTGGCCCTTGGGCACGCAGTCGATGCCCGCCCGGTACACCTCGGCGGTGTAGGTGGCGTAGTGCACGCCGAGCCCGATGATCCCCGTCGTCAGGGCGGTCATCTTCACCCCGAAGTCCGGCATCACGTAGTAGAGCACGAACAACTGCACCAGCAGCGGCGTGCTGCGGATGAACTCGGCGACCGCGCCCACCGGGCGGCTGATGTACGGCCGGGGCGAGCGGCGCAGCAGCGCCAGGAACAGCCCCAGGACGAACGCGAGCAGCGCGCCGCCGATCGTCGCCTGGACGGTGACGAGCAGCCCCTGGGTGAGCAGTCCGGGCAGGATCTCCATGGCCCAGTCCCAGTCCCACGTCATCGGCCGGCTCCCGCCGTCGCGGAGCGGCGCCGCCACGGCGTCCTCCTGGGCTTGCCACGGCCGACCAGGCGGGCCGCCCGTCCTTCGACGTACCTCATCAGCAAGGTGATCAGGTACGACAGCAGGAAGTAGATCACCAGCAGCAGCGCGAACACCACGAGCTGGTCGCTGCCGGAGTTGACCAGCAGCCGGCCCTGGTAGGCCAGGTCGGTCACGGTGATGACCGACAGCAGCGAGGTCGACTTGAGCAGCTCGATGAGCAGGTTGTTCATCGGCGGGACCATCTCGACGAACGCCTGCGGCAGGATGACGCGGCGCATCCGCTGGTACGGCGACAGGTTCAGGGCGATGGCGGCCTCACGCTGACCGGCCGGGACGGCCTGCACCGCCCCGCGCACCACCTCCGAGCCGTAGGCGCCGAGGTTGAGGCCGAGCGCGAGGATGCCGGCGAAGAGGGTGTCGAGCTGGAAGCCCGTGAGGATGGGCATGGCGTAGAACAGCCAGAAGAGCTGGACCAGCACCGAGGTGCCCCGGAAGAACTCCATGTAGACGCGGGCGACGGCCCGCGCGCCACGGAACCGCGAGGTCGCCGTCAACCCCACGACCAGGGCCAGGACGAGGGCGAGCACGGAGCCGCCGGCGGCGCTCTGCAGCGTGACGACCGCTCCTTCGCACAGGAAGGGCATCGTCTCGCCGAGGGTGCCGGGCAGCTCCGCGCTGCACGGATTGACGGTGACCATGTCCGGTCAGGCGCCGGCGCAGAGCTGCTGGGCGGTCAGTTTGGCGGCCTGGTCGACCTCGGTCGCCGTGAACCCGAACCGCTCGATGACCGGCAGCACGCCGTTCGCCTCCTGGAGCTTCTTCAGCTCGGCGTTGAACGCCTCCAGGAGCCCGGTGTCGCTCTTGCGGAAGCCGAAGCCGCCGGCGCCGACCTGCTCCTTGCCGTCCACGACCGGCACGAACGACTCGGTGACCTCCAGGGGCTTGTCCGCGTACTGCTGCTGGAGCGTCCAGCGCAGGGAGACGGCGGTCAGCGCGATGGCGTCCACGCGTCCGGCGAGGATGCCCTTGAAGGCGGCGTCCTGGTTGGGGAAGACCTGGATGCGGTCGCCCGGCACGCCGCCGCTCTCCGCGTAGCCCTTCTCGACGGCGCCTTCGAGCACGCCGACCTTGGCGTCGCCCGTGGCGATGGCCTCGAAGCCGGTGATCTGCTTGGGGTTGCCCTTGGCCACCAGGAAGGCGGTGGCGGCGGCGTAGTCGGGGTTGGTGAAGGCGATCTGCGAGCAACGTTCGGGGGTGATGAACATGCCGGCGGCGATGAAGTCGTACTGGCCCGACTGCAGGCCGGGGATCAAGGAGCCGAAGGTGTCGACGATCTGCGCCTCGATCTGGTTCACGCCGAGCGCTTTGAAGATCACGCGGGCCAGTTCGGGGGCCTCGCCGGTCAGGTTCCCGTCCTTGTCGCGGTAGCCGTACGGCTGCTCGTTGGCGATGCCGACCTTGATCGTGCCCGCCTCCTTGAAGCGGGCGAGCGGGTCGGCGCCGGTCGCGGCGTCGGTGGCGCCGCCGCCGTTGTCCACGCGGCTGCAGGCGGCGAGCAGGGCGGGACCCCCTACGAGCGCCGTCGCGGTCAGTCCCGTGTTCCTGAAGAAATGCCGACGCGTCCAGCGGTCGGTCGTCACACTTTGCTCCCGTTCGTGCTGACAGTGTTGCGGTACTGCGGTGCTGCGGTGTTGGGCTGCGGTGCTGCGTCGCGGGGCCGGGCGGCTCTCAGGGCACTTGGTCGTGCCGCCGCCACTCGGCTCGGTGAGGGGGAAACCCGGGGAGTCGTGTCCGTCCGGGTCGGCGGTGCGTTCGCGCCAACATGGGTTCCGAACCTAGCCGACAGTGGAGAGTGCCCCTTTCGGACTGGTTCTGCAGGCGATGTTTGAGGGACCGATTCGAATGGGTAGGGCTGGTCGGTTGCCCGTCGTGAGCCTGTCCGGCATCGCGGGGCCGGGGCGGGAGTCGTGCCGTAATCCCTGCTGGGCGGGGGAAACGAGCACGCCGCCGAGCTGATGTCGCCGGTCGGCGGACGTCCGGAGAGTGTCACGGAACGGTCTCGGTACCTGGGTTGATTGCAGGGTTTTACGAACGTTCTTGTGATTTGTCTAACCGGACAATGATGTCAAGTCGTGACCTGGGTAAATCTGGCGACCCGCCCTCACCGTTGACGTTTGTTGGTATGGACAGCAAACTAACTCACGAGTTGGCCCAGCCGTTCAGAAGGAGCTTCCATGCCCTATCGCCCGCCGCTGGTCGCGCACGAGTACTTCGTGGCAGACCCGCCCGAGTTGCCGGTCCGTGAGCGGGGCGAGGGCGGCCTGTCGGCGCTCGTCTCCGCCGAACTCGTCGCGGCCGACGGGGCCGAGGTGATGCTGAAGGCGGTCACGTCGGCGGAGGAGACGCTGGTCGTCCAGGTCGGCGTCGCGGGCGAAGGGGTCATCAGGGTCCGGCTGGCGGAGGACGCCGCCGCCCGGCCGCGCTCGGAGGGGGCCATCGCGCTGGTGTCGCCCGGCACGTACGCGGGGGCGCGGGCCGAGGTGACACCGGGCGGACCGATCGTGATCGACGCGGGCTCGCTGCGGGCCGAGATCGGCCTCAACCCCTGGCACCTGCGCTTCACCGGAGCGACCGGCGAGACCCTCGTCGAACAGGACCGGGGCCACATCGACATCAGCGGCCGGCTGCGCACGCTGCCGTTCGGGCGCTCCAGCGCCGCCGGTACGCCCGTGGCCTATCACGAGAGCTTCACCGCCGCGCCCGACGAGGCGTTCTCCGGGTTCGGCGAGTCGTTCACCCGCCTGGACAAGCGCGGCCAGCGTCCGCTGATGTGGAACTTCGACGCCTTCGGGGCCGAGTCGCAGCGGGCGTACAAGAACGTGCCGCTCTACCTGTCCAGCAAGGGGTACGGCGTGCTCGTGGACAGCGGCGCGCCCACCGAGTTCGACGTGTGCCAGTCCACGCACAGCGTGGTGCAGATCGTGGTGCCCGACGACGTGCTCGACTACTACGTGATCGCCGGGCCCGCGCCGTCCGACGTTCTGGACCGTTACGACCTGCTGACCTGCCGCCCGGCGCTGCCGCCCAAGTGGGCGTTCGGGACGTGGATCTCCTCGGGCTTCTGCGTGGACAGCCAGGAGCGGGTGCTGGCCAGGGCCCGCACGATCAGGGAGCGCGGCATCCCCTGCGACGTGCTGCACCTCGACACCTACTGGCAGGCCGACGGGCGCTGGTCGGAGCTGAAGTGGGACCCGCAGAACTTCCCCGACCCTGACGGCATGCTGGCCGAACTGGACGCCATGGGCTTCAAGGTCTGCCTGTGGATGAACCCCTACATCTCCCACCTCAGCCCGGCCTTCCGCGAGGCCGCCGAGGCCGGCTACTTCCTGACGAACCAGTCGGGCCAGGTGTACGTCGCCGACTGCTGGCACGGCTCGTTCCCGGCCTGCGGCATCGTCGACTTCACCAACCCGGCGGCCGTCGAGTGGTTCAAGGGCCTGCTGCGCCCGCTGCTCGAACAGGGCGTGGCCGTCTTCAAGACCGACTTCGCCGAAGGCGTGCCCGGCGACGCGGTGGCCTTCAACGGCATGAGCGGGGCCGACCTGCACAACGTGTACACGCTGCTGTTCAACGACATCGTCGCCGGGGTCACCCGCGAGGTGCACGGGCACGACCTGGTCTGGGCGCGCTCGTCGTACCTGGGCGGGCAGCGCCACAGCGCGCAGTGGGGCGGCGACACCTACACCAGCTACGCCGCCATGGGCAGCACGATCAGGGGCGGGCTGGCGCACGGTCTGTCCGGGGTGCCGTTCTGGAGCCACGACGCCGGCGGCTTCACCGGCCGCCCCACCGGCGACCTGTACGTGCGCTGGACCCAGTTCGGCGCCCTGTCGCCGCTGCTGCGCCTGCACGGCACCACCACCCGCGAGCCGTGGGAGTTCCCCGAGGTCGAGGCGGAGGCGGTGGCCGCGCTCAGGCTGCGCTACCGGCTGATGCCCTACCTCTACTCGGCGGCCGTCGAGGCCGCGCGCACCGGCGCGCCGCTGATGCGGGCGTTGTGCGTGGACTACCCGGACGACCCGGTGTCCTGGCAGGCCGACCTGCAGTACCTGCTCGGCCGGGACCTGCTCGTCGCCCCCATGACCGCGCCGGAGGGCAGCCGGCAGGTGTACCTGCCGCGCGGCCTGTGGGTGGACTACTGGACGAACGAGGTGCTGGAGGGCGCCCGTTACGTCCCGGTCAGCAAGCCGCTCGACCAGATCCCGCTCTTCGTCCGGCACGGCGCGCTCATCCCCGTCCAGGAGCAGCGGGAGACCGTGGACGTGCCCGCCGAGATCGCCCTCGTCGCCTTCGGGGGTGGCGACGGCAGAGCCGAAATCCACGACGGGGACGGCGTGACGATCGCCGTCGCCACCAGGGACGGCGAGGAGTTGCGTGTCGCCGTCACCGGCCCGAAGCGTGTCACCGGGGTCGAGATCGCCCCGGTGGCCGGAGCTCCCGCGCGGGCCGTCATCTCGTAACACCCCATGGAGGGATCATGGTCAGATCAAGAGGCGTTGCGGTGCTGGCCGCAGCCGTGCTCGCCCTGTCGGCCTGCGGCTCGGGAGGAGACTCGGCGGCCCCCAGCCCGGGCGGCACCGAGCCGCGCGTGCTGAAGCTGTGGCACTACGAGTCGGCCGACAGCGCCATGGGCAAGGCGTGGGCCGAGGCGATCAAGAAGTTCGAGGCGTCGCACCCGAACGTGACCGTCAAGTTCGAGGAGAAGGGCTTCGAACAGATCCAGAAGACGGCCAGCATGGTGCTCAACTCCGGTGAGGCGCCCGACATCATGGAGTACAACAAGGGCAACGCCACGGCCGGGCTGCTGTCCAAGCAGGGCCTGCTCACCGACCTGAGCGAGCAGGCCACGCAGCGCGGCTGGGACAAGCTGCTGCCCGGCGGCCTGCAGACCACCGCGAAGTACGACGACCGCGGCGTGATGGGCTCCGGCAAGTGGTATGGCGTGCCGAACTACGGCGAGTTCGTGATGGTCTATTACAACAAGGACCTCTTCGCCAAGCACAAGGTCGAGGTGCCGGCCACGTTCGAGGAGTTCACGGCCGCGTTCGACACGTTCGTCAAGGCGGGCGTGACGCCCATCGCCAACGCCGGCGCCGAGTACCCGGCGCAGCAGATCTTCTACCAGCTCGCGCTGTCCAAGGCGCAGAAGCCGTGGCTGGAGGCGTTCCAGTCCTACAAGGGCAAGGTCGACTTCCACGGCCCCGAGTTCACCTACGGCGCCGACACCTTCGCCGACTGGGTCAAGAAGGGCTACATCCCGAAGAACTCCTCCGGGCTCAAGGCCGAGGACATGGGCGTGGCGTTCATGAACGGCAAGTTCCCCGTCATGATCAGCGGTAGCTGGTGGTACGGCCGCTTCGCCTCGGAGATCAAGGACTTCGAGTGGGGCCACTTCCTGTTCCCCGGCGCCACGATGTCCCCCGGCTCCAGCGGCAACGTCTGGGTGGTCCCGGAAAACTCCGAGAACAAGGACCTGGCCTACGACTTCATCGACATCACGATGAGCAAGGAGATCCAGAACCTGCTCGGCAACTCCGGCGGCGTGCCCGTGGCCGCCGACGCGGGCGCGATCACCGACGCCAAGAGCAAGGAGCTCATCGAGTCCTTCAACAAGCTGACCAGCGCCGACGGCCTGGCCTTCTACCCCGACTGGCCCGCGCCCGGCTACTACGACGTGCTCGTGGCCGGGATCCAGAACCTGATCAACGGCAGCAAGACCTCCGCCGAGGTGCTGGACGAGCTCGCCACGCCGTACGAGGACAACCTCGCCGACATTGGGAACTAAGTGAGAGCTCGGACGAGGGGCTACTGGCTCTACCTGCTCCCCAGCCTGCTGCTGTTCCTGGCAGTCATCGTGGTGCCGTTCCTGATGAACGTGGGCGCCAGCTTCACCCGCTGGTCGGGGGTGGGCACGCCCAGGTGGATCGGGCTCGACAACTACGCCAGGCTGCTGGAGGACGCGCGGTTCTGGGAGTCGTTCCAGCACAACGTGGGGCTGATCGTGGCGATGGCCGTCGTGCCGACCGCGATCGGCCTCGTGCTGGCCGCCGCGCTGTTCGACTACATCGGCCGGCGCTTCGGGGCGCGCACGGCCTCGGCGCTGCGCGCGATGTACTACCTGCCGCAGGTGCTGCCCGTGGCGGTGGCCGGCGTGGTGTGGGGGTGGATGCTGCACCCGTCGTACGGCGCGGTCAACCAGATCCTCGGCCTGGACCTCGACTGGCTCGGTGACCCCGACCTGGCGCTGGCCACGGTCATGGGGGTGATGGTCTGGTTCCAGCTCGGCTACCCGGTCGTGATCTTCATGGCCGGGCTGCAGCGCGTGGACCCGTCGTACTACGAGGCCGCCGAGATCGACGGGGCCTCGTGGTGGCGCAAGTTCTGGCACATCACGATCCCGCAGATCCGGCCGGAGATCTTCGTGGTGCTGCTGACGTGCACGATCGCCGCGCTGAAGGTGTTCGGGCCGATCTTCGTGCTGACCCGCGGAGGGCCGGGGAACGCGACGATGGTGCCGTCGTACTTCTCGTACCTGAACTTCTTCCAGAAGAGCAACGTCGGGTACGGGTCGGCGATCGCCACCGTGCTGGCGCTGCTCATCATCGTGGTGACCTTCCTGTTCCTGCGGGTCCAGGAGCGTGACGCGTGAGGGGCCCGGGGCGGTGGGCCGTGCTGTTCGCGCTGGTCGTGCTGGCCGTCGTGATGATCTTCCCGTTCCTGGTCGTGGCGGTGAACGCGGTCAAGTCGCCGGCCGAGTACAGCTCGCAGGGGCCGCTGAGCCTGCCCGACGGGCTCTACCTCCAGGGGATCGTGGACTTCTGGAACCGGGTGCAGTTCGGCACCAAGCTCTGGAACAGCTTCCTCATCAGCGCGTCGGTGTCGGTGCTGGCGGTCGTGTTGTCGGTGCTCAACGCGTACGCGCTGGGCATCGGCCGGGTGCGGGGGAGGTTGTGGATCCTCGTGCTGTTCCTGGTGGCGAACACGCTGCCGCAGGAGGCGCTCGCCTATCCGCTGTACTACCTGGCCAAGGCCGTCGATCTGTACGACACCCAGCTCGCGGTGATCATCGTGATGACCGCGATCCAGGCGGCGTTCGGCACGTACCTGCTGAGCGCGGTGCTGGGCCAGTTCCCGAAGGAGATCCTGGAGGCGGCGGCGATCGACGGGGCGGGGCGGCTGCGTTCGTTGCTGCGGATCGTGGTGCCGATCAGCCGGCCGACGCTCAGCGTGCTGCTGATCTTCTTCTTCATCTGGACCTGGAACGAGTTCTTCCTCCCGTTGATCTTCCTGATCTCGAACGACACGCAGACGGTGCCCGTCGCGCTCGGCGTGCTGCAGGGCGAGAGGTACATGGACGCCACCATGTCCAGCGCCTCGGCCCTGCTCGGCATCGTGCCGGCGATCGCCTTCTTCCTGATCTTCCAGCGCACGCTGACCCGAGGTGTGACGGTCGGCGCCATCAAATGATGGAGAACCCCCCAAGATGCGAAAAATACCGCTATTAGCCACCCTTGCTGTCCTGACCACCTCGCTGGTCACCGCGCCCTCGGCGCAGGCCGCCGAGACCCACCCGTTCCAGAACCCGGCCCTGCCCCTGGAACAGCGGGTGACCGACCTGCTCGGCCGGCTCACACTGGACGAGAAACTGAGCCTGCTGCACCAGTCGCAGCCCGCGATCCCGCGCCTCGGCATCGCCTACCACAAGAACGGCACCGAGGCGCTGCACGGCGTCGCCTGGTCCAACCACCTCAACGACAACTGGAACCAGAAGTTTGCCAGCGGCACCGTGTTCCCGCAGGCCGTCGGGCTGGCCAGCACCTGGGACCCCGAGCTGATCAAGAGAGTCGGCTCGGCCGTCGGCGACGAGGCCCGCGGCTACAACGCGGTGGACCCCGTGCTGTGGGGCCTTCAGGTCTGGGCGCCGGTGGTGGACCTGCTGCGCGACCCGCGGGCGGGCCGCAACGAGGAGGGCTACTCCGAGGACCCGCTGCTGACCGGGGCCATCTCGACGGCCTACGGCAAGGGCCTGCAGGGCGACGACCCCGACCACCTGAAGACCGCGCCCGTGCTCAAGCACTACCTGGCCTACAACAACGAGAACAACCGCAGCCTCAGCTCCTCCAACCTGACGCCCAAGCTGAAGCACGAGTACTACGAGCCCGCGTTCAAGGCGGCGATCTCGGCCGACGCCGCGACCGGGGTGATGGCGTCGTACAACCTGGTCAACGGGCGGCCCAACCACGTCAACCCCGACCTGGACGCCGCGGTGCGCTCCTGGACCGGCCGGACCCTCTACAACCCCAGCGACGCGTGGGGGCCGCACGCGCTCACCGACCTGGAGCGCTACTACGACGACAAGCCCGAGGCGTTCGCCGCGGTGCTCAAGGCCGGGCTCGACAGCTTCACGATCGACAACAGCGACATCGGGCCCATGGTCACCAACCTCAAGGCCGCGCTCGACCAGGGCCGCCTGACGGTGGCGGACGTGGACGACTCGGTGCGCAGCGTGCTGAGCATCAGGACGCGGCTGGGGCACTTCGACCCGGACGGCGGGCCGTACAAGAAGATCACCGCCGACGTGATCAACAGCGCCGGGCACCAGCGGCTCAACCGCGAGACCGCCGGGAAGGCGGCGGTGCTGCTGAAGAACTCCGGGGTGCTGCCGCTGGCCAGGCCGAAGTCCGCGGCCGTGGTCGGCCCGCTGTCGGACCGGCTCTACCGCGACTGGTACTCGGGGCAGTTCCCGTACCAGGTGACGCCGCTGGACGGGATCAAGGAGCGGGTGCCGGACGTCACCACCGGCGAGGGGCTGGAGCGGATCGCGCTCAAGCACCTGGACTCCGGCAGGTACGTCACCGCCACCGGCACCGGCCCCGACGACAACGCGGTACTCACCGACACCGCGCCCACCGCGGCCTCGCAGTGGGACCTCACCGACTGGACCGGCGGCGTGTCCACGCTGCGCAACGCGGGCAACGGCCGGCTGCTCGGCGGCGACTGGCGCTCGCTCGACACCGACGACGCCGAGCCCGACGGCTGGTACGTCTCCCAGCAGTTCGCCCTGGACAAGCAGTCCGACGGCAGCTACCTGATCAGGTACGCGGGCTACGAGAGCGTCGAAGGCTGGTTCGCCCTGCCCGACCCGTACGTGGGCGTCACCGCCGACGGCGCGCTCGGCCTGGTGCCGAAGGCGCAGGCGGCCAGGTTCGCCAAGGAGGTCGTCTC
Source organism: Nonomuraea sp. MG754425 (assembly GCF_021699195.1). Classification (GTDB taxonomy): domain Bacteria; phylum Actinomycetota; class Actinomycetes; order Streptosporangiales; family Streptosporangiaceae; genus Nonomuraea. The sequence continues at coordinate 30,159 of NZ_SSXE01000057.1, forward strand.
CGACGGTGTCGCCGAGGCCGCGGCGCGGGCCGCCAAGGCCGAGGTCGCGGTCGTCGTGGTGGGCAGCCACCCGTTCGTGGCCGGGCGCGAGTTCCACGACCGGGACGACCTGCGGCTCGGCGCGGGCCAGCGGCGGCTGATCGAGGCCGTGCGCAAGGCCAACCCGCGCACCGTGGTGGTCCTGGAGACCAGCTACCCGGTCATCGTGGACGCGCCGACGCTGCTGTGGACCACGCACGCGGGCGCCGAGACCGGGCACGCCGTCGCCGACGTGCTCTTCGGCGACGTCAACCCGGCCGGCCGGCTCACCCAGACCTGGCCGGCGACCGACGATCTGCCCGGCATCCTCGACTACGACCTGACCAAGACCGGCATGACCTACCTGTACGGCGAGGATCGGCCGCTCTACGCCTTCGGGCACGGCCTGAGCTACACCTCCTTCGCCTACCAGGGCCTGAAGGCGCAGGGCGAGCAGGTGAGCGTCAAGGTCACCAACACCGGCAAGGTCAGGGGCGACGAGGTCGTCCAGCTCTACACCCACCAGCGCGACTCCCGTTTCGAGCAGCCGGTCAAGCAGTTGCGCGGCTTCCAGCGGGTCACGCTGAACCCGGGCGAGTCGCGCACGGTCGGCTTCACCCTGAAGAAGCAGGACCTGGCCGTCTGGGACCACACCCGCAACAAGTGGACGGTCGAGACCGCCACGCACGACGTCCTCGTCGGCTCCGCCTCCGACCGGATCCGCCAGTCCACGACGCTGCGGGTGTCCGGCGAGACCGTCCCGGTGCGCGACCTGGCCAGGACGACCCGGGCGATGGACTTCGACGACTACTCGGGCGTCGCCTTCGCCGACGAGAGCAAGGTGCGCGGCGAGGTCGTCGAGGGTTCGGCGGGCGACTGGCTGGCGTTCACCGGCGCGTCCTGGGGCGCGCGCCTCACGGCGGCGGTGTCGTCGGCGAGTGGCGGCTCGTTCGAGGTCCGGCGCGGCTCGCCGACCGGCGCGCTGCTCGCGACCGTGCGGGTGCCCGCCACCGGCGGGATCTATCAGTACGGCAACGTGCACGCGACGGCGAAGGCCGGTACGGGCAGCGTGTACCTGGTGTTCAAGGGCGACCTGCGGATCAGGGACTTCGCGTTCGCCAGATAGTGGCGGCGGCGTCGCGGCGGCCGGGAGCCTCGCTCCGGCCGCCGCGGTCGTTCCGGGCTTGCCATTTGTTGGATAGTAGTGTTATCTAATAGTTCGGTAGTGATGCTATCCAATGGGGGAAGCGATGATTCTGATCGTTCTGCTGGTCGCCACCGCGGTGTTCCGGCTGCTCGGGCTGCTCGGCGTGCGCCGGTTCGGCACGTGGCGGGTGAGCGCCGCGCACGGGCTCGCCGTCATGCTGGTCATGACCGCGAGCGCGCACTTCGTGCCGGGCAGCGTGACGTTCATGCCGAACTACGACGACATGGTGGCCATGGTGCCGTCGTTCGTGCCGGCGCCGGGCTTCATGGTGTACCTGACCGGGGTGCTGGAGCTGGCCGGGGCCGCGGGGCTGGTGCTGGAGCGCACCCGCGGGGCCGCGGGGATCTGCCTCGCGCTGCTGTTCGTCGTCCTGCTCCCGGCGAACGTGTACGCCGCCACGGCCGGGCTGGAGAACGTCGGGTCGCCGCTGTGGCAGCGCATCCCCGAGCAGATCCTCTACATCTCGATCGCTCTGTGGGGGGCCGGGGTGCTGCGCCGTGTCCGTGACCGGGGCGGTCGCCAGGTTGCCGGCGTTAGATAATTGGTTGTACGTCCAAACTATTGACCAGTATGACGCGCTGTGTGAGCCTTCTTGGTGAAGCTCATGCGCGAAGGCGCGGCGACGGTCAGGGTCGGTGCACTCTGCTCGTGCATGGCGGTCATCCGACGCTTTTGGGGCGCCCTTCGGCGTGCCTGGAAAGGAAGAGCCGCGCATGCGAAAGAGATTGTTCGTCATGCTCACGACCGTCGCGATCCTGCTCGTGGCGGCCGTGGTGCGGATGTCGCCGGTCTCGGCGGTCGCCGCCGACCCGTACGCGTACAAGAACGTGCGCATCGACGGCGGCGGCTTCGTACCCGGGATCATCTTCAACCAGACGGAGCGCAACCTCATCTACGCGCGCACCGACATCGGCGGCGCGTACCGGTGGAACCAGTCCACCAAGTCCTGGACCCCCCTGCTCGACTGGGCCGGCTGGGACAAGTGGGGCTACAACGGCGTGATCAGCCTGGCCACCGACCCCGTCCAGACCAACCGGGTGTACGCCGCCGTCGGCATGTACACCAACACCTGGGACCCGAACAACGGCGCCATCCTGCGCTCGACCGACAAGGGCGACACCTGGCAGGCCACGGCGCTGCCGTTCAAGCTGGGCGGCAACATGCCGGGCCGCGGCATGGGCGAGGCGCTGTCGGTGGACCCGAACGACAACCGCGTCCTCTACTTCGGCACACCCAACGGCAACGGCCTGTGGCGCAGCACCGACTACGGCGCCACCTGGGCGAAGGTGACCAGCTTCCCCAACGCCGGCAACTACGCCCAGGACCCCAGCGACCCCAACGGCTACCTCAGCCACCGCCCCGGCGTGGTCTGGGTGACCTACGACAAGCGCTCGTCCACCACCGGCAGCGCCACCAAGACCATCTACGTGGGCGTCGCCGACAAGGACAACACCGTCTACCGCACCACCGACGGCGGCGCCACCTGGTCGCGGCTGGCCGGGCAGCCCACCGGATACCTCGCGCACAAGGGCGTGCTGGACACCGTCAACGGCTACCTCTACCTCGCCACCAGCGACACCGGCGGCCCGTACGACGGGGCCAAGGGCGACGTGTGGCGCTACGCCACCGCGACCGGCACGTGGACCCAGATCAGCCCCGTCCCGTCCTCCAGCGCCGACGACTACTTCGGCTACAGCGGGCTGACCATCGACCGGCAGCACCCGTCCACGATCATGGTGGCCACCCAGATCTCGTGGTGGCCCGACGTGATCTTCTTCCGCTCCACCGACTCCGGCGCGACGTGGACCCGCGTGTGGGACTGGACCTCCTACCCCAACCGCTCGTTCCGCTACACGATGAACATCACCGAGAACCCGTGGCTGACCTTCGGCACCAACCCGCAGCCGCCCGAGGTCACGCCCAAGCTCGGCTGGATGACCGAGTCCCTGGAGATCGACCCGTTCGACTCCAACAGGATGATGTACGGCACCGGCGCCACCGTCTACGGCACCGAGAACCTCACCCAGTGGGACGCCGGGTCGCAGTTCACCATCCGGCCCATGGCCAAGGGCCTGGAGGAGACGGCCGTCCTCGACCTGATCAGCCCGCCCAGCGGCGCGCCCCTGATCAGCGGCCTCGGCGACATCGCCGGCTTCCGTCACACGAACCTGGACGCCGTGCCGTCGATGATGTTCACCGCCCCGACCTTCACCTCCACCACCAGCCTCGACTACGCCGAGAAGTCGCCCTCGATCATGGTCAGGGCGGGCAACTTCACCGACGCCGACCGTCCGAACGACAGCCACGTCGCCTTCTCCACCGACGGCGGCGCGAACTGGTTCCAGGGCACCGAGCCCGGCGGCATCGACGAGGGCGGCACGGTCGCGGCGGCGGCCGACGGCTCCCGCTTCGTCTGGGCGCCCAAGGGCGTGACCCCCGTGTACTCGGTCGGGTACGGCAACTCCTGGCAGACCGCCTCCGGCCTGCCCACCGGCGCGATCGTCGAGTCGGACCGGGTCAACGCGGCCAAGTTCTACGGCCTCAGCGGCGGACGCCTGTACCTCAGCACGAACGGCGGCGCCACCTTCACCGCCACCGCCGCGACCGGCCTGCCCGCCAACGGCAAGTTCAAGGCCGTGCCCGGCGTCGAAGGCGACCTCTGGGTCGCCGGCGAGGGCGGCATCTGGCACTCGACGAACAGCGGCGCCTCGTTCACGAAGCTGTCGGGCATCACGAACGCGGTCAACGTCGGCTTCGGCAAGGCCGCGCCCGGCGGGACGTACCTGGCGGTCTACGCGGTCGCCACGATCGACGGGACCACCGGCCTCTACCGTTCCGACGACGGCGGGGCGACCTGGGTGCGCATCAACGACGACAAGCACCAGTGGGGCAACATGGGCGAGGCGCTGACCGGCGACCCGCGCGTGTACGGCCGCGTCTACCTGGGCACCAACGGTCGCGGCATCATCTACGGCGACCGCACGGGCCCGCCGGTCACCGTCACGCCCACGGTGACCCCGACCGTGACCCCGACCGTGACCCCGACCGTCACCCCCACGGTCACTCCAACCGTCACTCCCACCACCGGGACGGGCTGCACGGCCACCTACAAGACGGGCAACTCGTGGCCGGGCGGCTTCCAGGCCGAGGTCGCGGTCCAGAACACCGGCGCGTCCGCGATCACCGGCTGGAAGGTGACGTGGACCTGGCCGGGCGACCAGAAGATCACCCAGATCTGGAGCGCCACCCAGACCCAGAGCGGCGCGAACGTGACCGCCGTGAACGTCGGCTACAACGGCAGCCTGGCGGCCGGCGCATCGACGTCGTTCGGCTTCAACGGCAGCAACACCGGCACCTATACCGCCCCCACCACCCTCACCTGCGCCCCGGCGTAGCACCAGCGGGGGAGGCGCCGCGCGCGACGCCTCCCCCGCCTTCCTGTCGTTAGCGTGACCCCATGAACGACACCACGGACGGCCGGCAGCCGGGAAACCCGGCGGCACCGCTCCGGGCCCGCTCCGCACCGAGCTGATCGAGGGCCCGCCGGGCAGCCCATGGGACCCGGGGCCGGGCCCGCGCTGCGACCACCTCGGTTACTGGGCGCAGGACCTCGACGCCGCCGTGCTGAGTCTGGACGAGCGGGGTTGCCCCCTGGACTTCGACGCCCGCCCGTACGGCCGCCCGTTCACCTACCACCGCATGCCCGCACTCGGCCTGCGGGTGGAACTCGTGGACGTCTCGGTCCGGCCGCAGTTTCTGAGCAGGTGGGGGGCTGGGGAGTGAGCCCACGGGTAGCACGTTCCCCATGCACACACTCGTCAGGAGCCTGATCGCGGGTGCGGCGGGCACCAGCGCGCTCAACGTCGCCTCGTACCTCGACATGGCGATCCGGGCCCGCGGCGCGAGCAGCACCCCGCAGCAGGCCGTGGCGAAGCTGACCGGCCTGGCGGACCTGAGCCTCGGCGACGGCGACGAGGCCGGGCACCGCAAGGAGGCGCTGGGCGCGCTGCTCGGCTATGCCACGGGCGCGGGCGCCGCCCTCTGCTACGGCCTGCTCTGCTCCGGCCGCCGCCTGCCGTGGCCGGCGGGGGTGGTGACGATGACGGCGCTCGCCATGACCGGCTCGAACGGCCCGCTCATCGCGCTCGGGATCACGGACCCGCGCGACTGGTCGGCCGCGGCGTGGATCTCGGACATCGTCCCGCACCTGGCGTACGGGATCGCCGCGTACGCGGCCTACGACGGGCTGCGTCCCTGACGGCGGGAGGGCGCGGGGGAGCGCGCCCTCCCGGCTCAGCCCTTGACGGCCCCCACGATCACGCCCTTCGTGAAGTGGCGTTGCACCAGGGGATACATGACCAGCGCGGGAATCACCGCGATCACCACGATGGCCATCTTGATCGCCAGCGTCGGGGGCGCGTCCCCGGTCACGCCCGCGGTGGCCGCCGGGAGCGGGTTGGAGTCGACCACGTACTGCCGGAGGATGAGCGCCAGCGGCCACCTGCGCGTGTCGTCCATGTACAACATGGCGTTGAACCACGCGTTCCAGTAGCCCACGGCGTAGAACATGGCCACCACGGCGGTGACCGCCTTCGACATGGGCAGGACGATGCGGAACAGGATCCGGAACTCGCCGGCCCCGTCGATGCGGGCGCTGTCCAGGATCTCGCCGGGGATGTTCATGAAGAACGAGCGCAGCACCACCACGTTGAACGCCGACACGGCGGTCGGCAGGATCAGCGACCAGTAGCTGTCCTTCAGCCCCAGCCCGCTGACCATCAGGTATACGGGGATGATGCCGGGGAAGAAGACGAACATCAGCAGCACGCTGAACAGCAGCGGCCGGTGCAGGAACGAGCCCGGCCGCGACAGCGAGTACGCCCCCAGGACGCTCACCCCGGCGCTGATCAGCGTCCCGACGACGGTGACGCCGGTGCTCACCAGGATGGCCCGGCTGACGACCGTGTCGGAGAAGATCTGCCGGTAGGCCTCGAGCGTGATCCCGTCGGGCACCAGCACGAGCCCGCCCGCCCGGGTCACGGTGGCGGAGGAACTCAGGCTGGTCAGGACGATCGTGTAGAGCGGGCCGAGCACGACCACGAGGATGACCACGATGAGCGTGCCCTTGCCGAACCGGCCGACCGGTGACGGGCGCTCCTCCCACGGGGCCAGGTGGCTCGGCCTGCGCCGGCGGCCGGTTGTCAGAGCGGTCATGATCTCGAATACACCCCTCGTTCGCCGAACGCGTGCGCCACCCGGTTGGCCGCGACGATGAGCAGCAGCCCCACCAGGCCCTTGAACAGCCCGGCCGCGGCCCCGTAGCCGAGGTCGCCGGTGCGGATGCCCGACCAGTACACGAACGTGTCGAAGACCTCGGACGCCTCGCTGCCGACCGCGCTGCGTTGCAGCATGAACTGTTCGAAGCCGACGTTCAGGGCGTCGCCCAGTCGCAGGATCAACAGCAGGACGATCACCGGGCGCAGGCCGGGCAGCGTGATGTGCCACATGCGCCGCCACCGGCGGGCCCCGTCCACGGCGGCGGCCTCGTACAGGTTGGGGTCGATGGTGCTGAGGGCGGCCAGGAAGATGATCGCGCCCCAGCCGGCGTCCTTCCAGATGGTCTGTGAGGTGATGAGCAGGATGAACGTGTCGGAGTTCGTCATCCAGTCGACGCCCTCGTGGCCGTTCTCCCGCAGGATCTGCGCCAGCAGGCCCGCCCCGCCGAACATCTGCTGGAAGATGGCCACGACCAGCACCCAGGAGAAGAAGAACGGCATGTAGACCACGCCCTGCACGAACGCCCGCAGCCTGGCCGAGACGATGCTGTTGAGCAGCAGCGCCAGCAGGATCGGCACGGGGAAGTAGAAGACGAGCTGGAAGGCGGTGATCGACAGGGTGTTGGCGATGGCGCGGATGAACTGCGGGTCCTGGAAGAGCAGCGCGAAGTTGGTGAACCCGATGATCGGGCTTTCGACGATGCCGCCGGTGTAGGGGTTGTAGTCCTGGAAGGCGATCACGTTGCCGAGCGCCGGGACCCACCAGAAGCCCACGACGACCAGCAGCATCGGCAGGTTCATCACCAGCAGCGGCCAGTCCCGGCGGAGCTTGGCCCGCCAGGTCAGGTCGTCCGGCTTGGCGTGTCGCCCGGGGGCGGGGGGTGTGGCCGGCCCGGAGGAGCGCCGGGTGGTCAGGACGCCCACGGCGGGCCCTTCACCTCGCGGCAGGCCCAGGACAGCCCCTTCACAGCCGGCCGTTCTCGCGCGCGACCTTCATGTAGAACTCGCGCGCCTCGTTCCCGCCCTGCTCCTGCCAGTCCTTGAGGATCTTGGGCCACTCGGAGACGGGCCGCTTGCCGCGGAAGATCTCCTGCATCTTGTCCTCGGTGGGGGTGACCAGGCCGGCCATCTTGGAGGGCGTCTCCACGCGGATGCCGACGAACGGGTCGGCCTCCAGGATCTTCGACGCCTTGGTCTGCCAGTCCCACTGCGCCTGGACGAGGCCCTCGTACTGGCTCATCGCGTTGGCGTTGGGGCGGCCGGACAGGAACATGTACGTCGGCGCGACCTCCTTGCGCCCGAGGGCGGTCTGCTTGACCTTGCCGTCCTCGACCTTGTAGTGGGTGCCCTCGACCCCGTTGGTGACCAGTTCGTACTCCTGGGTGCCGAACGGTCCTGAGGTCCAGTTGGACAGCGCGAGCAGTTCGCGGGTGCGTGCGTCGCCGAGGCCCTTCTTGATGAAGACGAACATGCTGGCCGGCTCGTTGCGCCACATGATGGGCGTGCCGCCCGCGTGCGCCGGGTACGGATCGACGATCTGCATGTCGAACTTCGGGTTGTCGGGCTGGAAGCGGCCCAGGCTCTCGTGCCAGGCGCCGAGGCCGTCGCGGTAGACGATCATCTGGCCGCTGCCGAAGATGCCCTTGTTGTCGGCGTCCTTGTTGGCCACGACGTCGGGGTGCACGTACCCGGCCTCGAAGATCTTGGTCATCGCCTCGATCGCGGCGGCCCACTCCTCGGTCTCGTACTTGTAGACGAGCGTGCCGTCGCCCTTCTTGCGCCATTCGCGCGGCGCGCCGAAGGCCCGCTGGAGTTCCTGCTCCATGCCGCCGCCGTAGGCCCAGCGCTTCTTCTTGGCGTCGGTGATCGCCTTGCCGAGCGCGAGCAGGTCGTCGGCGCTCTTGGGGTGTTCCAGGCCGAGTTCGGCAAGGATGTCCTGGCGGACGAAGGTGGCGAACGGGTACGGGTCGTTCTGCCAGGGGATGCCCTGCAGGATCCCGCCGAAGACGCCGTACTGCCAGGCGGCGGTGTCGTAGTTGGCCAGGAGGGGGAACTCCTTGGCCTTGTCGCCGGCCAGGAAGGGGGACAGGTCGGCGAAGAGCTTGTTGGCCGCCTCGGTGAAGTGGCCGATCTTGATCAGCTCCCACTGCGGGACCATCACCATCTCGGGCACGTCGCCGCTGGCCAGGACGGTGCTGAGCTTCTGCCCGTAGGTGTTGCCGTCGGAGATGTTGAAGCGGACGGTGCCCCCGAGCCGCTTGTTGACCTCCTCGTAGTAGGAGTTGCTGCCCAGACCGGGCGGCACGGTTCCCCACAGCGGCGTCATCGCGGTCACCTCCTTGCCGCTGGTGAGCGGCGGGGTGGTGACGGCCTGCACCATCTGCGCGGGGCGGGCCAGGAAGCCCGGCTGGACGAACTCGGCGCCGGCCAGGTCCGGCTTGAGCCCGGGGATCTCGAACGGGATCCTGGTGGGCACCAGGCCCTTGAGCTTGTCGGCCGCGACGGCGGTGCCCTTGGGCGCCTGTCTCTTCTCGGCGCAGCCCGCCACCAGAACGCTCGCGCCGACCAGGCCGAGGAACCCGCGGCGAGTCGTGGAGTTCGGCATGGCTCGCTCCCTTCTCCGAGTGGGGATTGGCCTCTTTGGACGCAGACCCCGCTGTCGGTGGACCGCTGGACGGCGCCCACCTAAAATTAGTTGGTATTGCGACCAAACAAATTAGTAGACTGTGGCGGCGCCCACAAGTGAGCGCGGTGGTCACAGGTTGGTGAAGGGAGCCCGCGATGCGGCATGCTGGGATCACTTCTTGGCGGGAACGGGGCTGATATTGATCACTTCAACGACCGGCCCTCAGCCGGCCGACTTCGCCGACGTGCGGGCCACCAACCTCGCGGTCGTCCTGCGGTTCGTCCGCGAGCACGCGCCGTGCTCGCGGGCCGACATCGCGGCCTCCACCGGGCTGAACAAGGCGACGGTCTCCAGCCTGGTCGCCGACCTCATCGACCGGCGGCTGGTCCGCGAGACCGGGCTCACCGAGAACCGCGTCGGCAGGCCGGCCACGATGCTCGTCCTCGACGGCTCCCCGTACGCGGCCATCGGCGTCGAGATCAACGTCGACACCGTGTCGGCGGTGGCCACCGACCTGGCGGGGGAGCGGCTGCTCACGTGGCGGCGCTCGTTCTCGGGGGGCGAGTCGGTCAACCAGGGCGTGGCGGGCGTCGGGGCGATCATCCGGCGGGTGGTCACCCGGATGGCCAGGGAGGAGCGCCAGGTGCTCGGCCTGGCCGTGGCCGTGCCGGGGCTGATCGACGTGCAGGGCACCGTACGCATCGCGCCCAACCTCGGCTGGCACGACGCCGACATCGGCGGCGACCTCGCCAAGGCGCTGCGCGACCCGGGCTTTCCCATCCAGGTCGACAACGACGCCAACCTCGCGGCCCTGGCCGAGCAGCGCTTCGGCGCCCACGCGGGCGCCTCCGACCTGGTCTATCTCACCGGCGAGCTGGGCGTGGGCGCCGGCATCATCCTCGACGGACGGCTGCGCCGGGGCGGGCGCGGCTACAGCGGCGAGATCGGCCACGTGCAACTCGACCCCGACGGCCCCGTCTGCCGCTGCGGCCGGCGCGGCTGCCTGGAGGCCATGGCGGGCATCGGCGCGGTGCTGCGCAGAGAGCCGTCCCCGGCGGAGATCCAGATCGAGATCGAAGAGGTCGTCCGCCTGGCGCGGGCCGGCGATCCCGGCACCCTCGGCACGCTCGAAGGGGTGGGCCGGAGCCTGGGCAAGGGCGTGTCGATCCTGGCGAACCTGCTCAACCCCGAGGTGGTCATCCTCGGCGGCTACTTCGTGCCGCTGGCTCCGTGGCTGCTGCCGGCCGTCCACGAGGAGCTGGGCTCGCGCGTGATCGCCTCGGAGGCCGGCGGGTGCCAGGTCGTGGCCTCGACGCTGGGCCACGACGCCGCCGCGCTCGGCGGTGCCGCGAGGGTGCTCGACTCCGTCGATTCGGGAAGATTGCCCGGAGGATTGTCGCGAATCTCTTGACCTTGGTCACGCGGACGTGCACCCTTCAGTCAATCCACCGAAATGTCCGCGTAACTTCCCCCAGGCCGGTCGTCGAAGCGCTTCGACACTCTCAGAGGGATGACCATGCAACAACCCCCCTTCCGCGACCCATCGGCCCCGCTTCGCGACCGGATCGACGACCTGATGGGCCGGCTCACCCTTGAGGAGAAGGTGGGCCTGCTGCACCAGTACCAGGCCCCGGTCGAGCGGCTGGGGCTCGGCACGTTCCGCACCGGCACCGAGGCGCTGCACGGCCTGGCCTGGCTCGGCCCGGCCACCGTCTTCCCGCAGGCCGTCGGGCTGGCCTCGACCTGGGACCGCGACCTCGTCCGCAGGGTCGGCGAGGCGACCGGTGACGAGGTGCTGGCCTTCCACCACAAGGATCCCGCCGGGGCGGGGCTCAACGTGTGGGCGCCCGTGGTCAACCCGCTGCGCGACCCCCGGTGGGGACGCAACGAGGAAGGCTACTCCGAAGACCCGTGGCTGACCTCGGTCATGGCCACGGCCTATGCCCGTGGGCTTCGTGGGAGCGCTCCCGAAATCCTGAAGACCGCCCCGACGCTCAAGCACTTCCTCGCCTACAACAACGAGACCGACCGGTGCACGACCTCCAGCAACCTGCCGCCCAGGGTGCTGCACGAGTACGAGCTGCCGGCCTACCGCGGGCCCATCGAGTCGGGCGTGGCGGTGGCCGTCATGCCGTCGTACAACCTGGTCAACGGCCGTCCGGCGCATCTCAGCCCGCTGATCGAGCAGGTGCTGCGCGCCTGGGCGCCGGACGATCTGCTCGTCGTCAGCGACGCGTACGCGCCGGGCAACCTCACCGCGCTGCAGGGCTACCACGACTCGCCCCCGGAGGCGTACGCGCACGCGGTCCAGGCGGGGCTGGACAGCTTCACCCAGGACGACGACCGCTCCGAGGCCACCCTCGGCCACCTGCGCGACGCCCTCGCGCGGGGGCTGCTGAGCGAGCCGGACGTGGACCGGGCCGTGCGGCACGCCTTGTCGATCCGGTTCCGGCTGGGCGAGTTCGACCCGGCGACGCCGTACGACGACATCAACGACAACGTGGTCAACTGCCCCGAGCACCAGGCGCTGGCCAGGGAGGCGGCGCGGCGCTCGTTCGTGCTGCTGGAGAACGACGGCCTGCTGCCGCTGCGCGACGTGACCAGGATCGCGGTGATCGGGCAGCTCGGCGACACGCTGATGGAGGACTGGTACAGCGGCACCCTGCCGTACGCCGTCACCGCCCGCGCCGGGCTGGCCGAGCGGTGCGAGACCGTGTTCTGCGAGGCCGTGGACCGCGTGACGCTGACCGCCGAGGCGGGCCCCGTCACCGCCGACCCCGCGGGCGGGCCGCTGAGCGCGGGGGCCGCGGAGCCGGGGCTGTTCGACCTGTTCGACTGGGGCGGCGGCGCGTACGCGCTGCGCGCGGTGCGGACCGGCCGCTTCGTGTCGGTGGACGGCGTCACCCTCGTGAACGACCAGCCCGGCCCGAACGGGTGGGAGGTGCGCCAGACGTTCCGCATGGAGGAGCGCCCGCGCGGCACGCTCGCCCTGCGCCACATCTCGACCGGCTGCTACGTCGGCGTCGCCGAGGACGGCGTGCTGCGCCTGGTGGACGACGCCGACCAGGCCGCCTGGCTGGCCATGGACGTGCTCACCGCCGGCGCCGACGAGGCCGCCCGCCTGGCCGCCACCGCCGACGTGGCGGTCGTGGTGGTCGGCGACCACCCCCTGGTCAACGGCCGCGAGACCGAGGACCGCATGACGCTGGCCCTGGCCCCCGCCCAGGACGCCGTGGTACGGGCCGTGCGCAAGGCGAACCCGCGTACCGTGATGGTCATCACCAGCGGCTACCCGATCACCTGGACCGAGGGCGAGCTGCCCGCGGTGCTCTGGTCGGCGCACGGCGGCCAGGAGTACGGCCACGCGCTGGCCGAGGTGCTGTTCGGCGACGCCGACCCCGAGGGCCGCCTCACCCAGACGTGGTACCGCTCCGAGCAGGAGCTGCCCGACCTGCTCGACTACGACATCATCGCCTCCGACGCCACCTACCAGTACTTCCGCGGCAGCCCCCTGCACCCCTTCGGCCACGGCCTCAGCTACACCGCCTTCGAGTACGCCGATCTGCGCGTGCGGCGGGCCGGCGACGTGGTGGAGATCGAGGCCACCGTCACGAACGCGGGCCCGCGGCCCGGCGTCGAGGTCGTGCAGTTCTACACCCACCAGCAGCGCTCGCGCGTCAAGCAGCCGCTGCGCCGGCTGCGCGGCTTCGAGAAGGTGCGGCTGGAGCCGGGCGAGAGCCGGCCGGTCCGGCTCCGTCTGCCGGTCGCCGACCTGGCCTTCTGGGACGTCACCAGGGGCAGGTTCGTCGTGGAGAGCGCGCCGCATCAGGTCATGGTCGGCCGCAGCGCCACCGACCTGCGGCTGAGCGCCGGCCTGGAGATCGAGGGCGAGGTCATCCCGCCCCAGTCGGGGGTGCTGCGCGCGGCCTGCCACGACGAGTACGACGCGATCACGTTCGTGGACGAGAGCAGACGGGACGGCGACGCCGTGCGCTCCGACGTCGAGGGCGCCTGGATCCTGTTCCGCCAGGTGGACCTGACCGGCGTGACGACCTGCGTGGCCACGGCGGGCAGCACCGAAGGCGGCATGATCACCATCCGGCTCGGCGACCCGCTCTACGGCCGGGCGGTGGCCGTGTTCCCCGTGCCCAGGACCGCCCGCTACGACCACCACTCCATCACGGCCTCGCTCTCGGGCGGCGACGGGGTGCACGATCTCTACGTGGTGTTCGAGAACGAGGGCGTGACGCTGGCCGGGGTCGACTTCGGAGCCGGGGCTTGAGCGGGCGCACGGTCACGATCGCCCAGGTCGCCAAGCACGCGGGGGTGGCGGTCAGCACGGTCTCGTACGTGCTCAGCGGCAAGCGGACGATCTCGGCCGACACCAGGCGGCGGGTGCTCGACAGCATCAGCGCGCTCGGTTACCACCCCAACGCCGGCGCCCGCGCCCTGGCCAGCAAGCGTTCCAACGTGATCGCGCTGGTGCTGCCGCTGCGTGCGGGCATGCACGTGCCGGTGCTGATGCGCTTCGCCAGCGCGGTCGTCACGGCCGCCCGCCGCTTCGACCACGACGTGCTGCTGCTGACCGCCGACGAGGGCACCGACGGCATCCACCGGGTGGCCGCGAGCGCGCTGGTGGACGCGCTCGTGCTGATGGACGTGGAGCTGGACGACCGCAGGGTGCCCCTGTTGCGCGAGTTGCCCGAGCCGAGCGTGCTCATCGGCTTCCCCGCCGAGCCGGCCGGGCTGACCTGCGTGGACCTCGACTTCGCGGCGGCGGGCGCGCGGTGCGTGCAGCACCTGGCCGAGCGCGGGCACGACGAGATCGCGCTGCTCGGGGCCCCCTCGGTGGTCTACGACCGGGGCACCGGCTTCGCCACCCGCACCCGGGAGGGCTTCGTGGCGGCGGTGGACGACCACGGGCTCAAGGGCGTCACCCTGCCGTGCGAGGACACGTTCGACGAGGTGTACGAGACCGTGCGCGACCTGCTCCTCGACCGCCCCGGCCTGTCCGGCCTGGTGGTGCACAACGAGGCCGCCGTGGGGCACGTGCTGGCCGCGCTGCGCCAGCTCGGCCGCCGGGTGCCGCACGACATGGCCGTGGTGGCGATCTGCCCCGACGACGTGGCCGAGCGGGCCGGCCCGCCGCTGACGTCCGTGCTGATCCCGGCCGAGGAGGTGGGCAGGGAGGCGGTCCGCCTGGTCATGGACAAGCTGGAGGGCCGCGCGGTGCCCGATTCCACGCTCCTGACGCCCCTTCTGGCCGTCCGCGCCAGCACCTGAGCCAAACCCCGCGGCCGCCCAAGATTGCGGATCGTCATCATCGGCAATCCTCCCGCACGTCAAACCTGTCGGATTTTCATCCGTATGGCGTTCCCTGTCCTTTTCTCGTGGGCAGGCTCGCGAGTGCGAGGGAACCGGCGGGCGGGAGGAGTGAGCAGCATGGGACGCTCTGCCAAGGTCTCGGCCGCCTCCGTGCCCGAGCAGGCCACCCGCCGTGGCCGGACCCGGGGCTCCTTCGTCTACGGCATCGTGCCCGCCGGCACCGCACCGCCCCCGGACGCGCGCGGACTCGGCGACCCGCCCGGCGCCGTCGGGCTCGTCGAGCGGGGTGAGATCGCGGCCCTCGTCAGCGACGTCAACCTGGAGCGGCCCCTGGGCGGGCCGGGGGACATCCTCGCCTACGAGGAACTGCTCGACGCCGTCGCCGCCGGCGGGCCCGTGCTGCCGTTCCGGTTCGGCGCGGTGCTGCCCAGCCTGGACGCGGTCACCGACGAACTGCTCGCTCCCCACCACGACGACTACCTGGCGGCCCTGGAACAACTCGACGGCCAGGCCGAGTTCGTCGTCACGGGCCGCTACGACGAGCGGGCCGTGACGACCGAGATCCTCGCCGAGAGCCCCGCGGCCCGGAACCTGTGGGAGCAGCTCGAGAGCAGGCCGGAGGACGCCACCCGCGACGAGCGGAGCCGCCTCGGCGAGATCATCACGGCCTCCGTCGAGGCCAAGCGGGACATGGACACCCGCCTGCTCCTCGACGGGCTCACCGGCCACTACCGGCGGGCGTGCCTGCGGGAACCGGCGCACGAGTGGGACGCCGTCCACGTGGCGCTGCTCGCCGCGCCCGGCGACGGGGCGGGCCTGGAACGGGCGCTGACGGAGTTCGGCGAGCGCTGGTTCGGCCGCGTGGACCTGCGGCTGCTCGGCCCGATGGCGCCGTACGACTTCGTCGTCGCCGAGGCGTAGGAGGACGTCCATGGGCCCGGTGAGCCGCCGCCGGTCCGTTGTCGAAGAGCTGGAGGAAGCCGGTGGCTGAGCTGACCTACCTGTACGCGGTGGCCCACGACCGGCTGCCCTCCTGCCCGCCGGGCGTGGCGGACGCCCCCGTGCGCACCGTCGCCGGGTCCGGGCTGGTGGCGTACGTGAGCACGGTGCCGGTCGAGCAGTTCGGCGCGGAGCCGCTGCGGCACTCGCTCGAGGACCTGGACTGGCTGTCGGAGACCGCCCGCGCGCACCACCGCGTCGTGGACGCCGTGGCGGCGGCCACGACCACCGCCCCGGTCCGGCTCGCCACCGTGTACGCGGACGACACCCAGGTGGCCGCCCTGCTCGAACGTCGCGGGGGCGCGTTCGAGCTCGTCCTCGCGAAGGTCAGCGGACGTCAGGAGTGGGGCGTCAAGGCGTACGCCGCCCAGCCCGGCGACCCCGACGGACAGCCCGCCCCCCGGACGGACACCCCCACGGACATGGGCGCGAGCGGGAGCGGCGGCGTGAAGCGGGCTGGGCGGGTGTGCGGCGGTGCAGGTCGGCGGTGCCCCGCCGCACCGCCGCAGAACGGGGCTGAGCGGCCGGGAACAGGCCCGCAGGCAGGCGTTGCAGCGCGCCGACCACATCCACCGCGCGCTGACCGCGCTCGCCGCCGCCGGACGCCGCCACCACGCCCAGGCCGCCCGCCTGTCCGGCCGCCACCAGTGGATGCTGCTCAACGGCGCCTACCTGGTGGACGAGTCCCGGGCCGAGGAGTTCACCGAACTGGCCGGCCGGCTCGGCGGTGACGGCGTGCGGATCAGGCTGACCGGCCCCTGGGCGCCGTACTCGTTCACGATCATGGCATGAGACGCGACGGCGGGCAGCCGCCACCCGGACGACCGAGGGGCAGGTGCCAGGGCAGGACGACCGGCGCGGCCGGGACGTCACCGCCGGCCAGCCGCGCCACCAGCGGCCCCAGCCCCACCGGCACCACCGGCTCGGCACAGGTGGCGAGCTCGGCCGCCGCCCACCACCGGAAGCGGTCGGTCGACTCCCGCTCCTCCTCGTCCATCCCGCGCGTGTCCACCTCCAGCCCCGCCCGCACCCGCAGCACGAAGAAGAAGTCGCGGCAGAAGAACCGCCGCCCGCCCACCGACCAGCCGCCCTCACTCGTCGCCACCACCGGCCCGAGCGCCTCGGGAGCCACCACGTGGCCCAGCTCCTCCCGCAGCTCCCTGGCGGCGGCCTGGCGCGGGCTCTCACCCGGATCGAGGCCGCCTCCCGGCGTGAACCACGCGTACGGCGGCTCGTCCACCTGCAGGAACCGCCCCCGGTAGAGCAGGATCCGGCCGCCCGGGTCGATCAGCAGCACCCGGGCCGTCGCCCGCGAGACCATCTCGCTCATGCGGTCGTCATCTCGACGGTGATGGCCCACCGCTCGTGGTCCCGCCAGGCGCCGTCGATGAACTGGAACTTCGGCGAGAACCCCTCGCGCTGGAAGCCGACCCGCTCGATCAGCCTCAGGGAGGCGATGTTGGACGGCTGGATGTTGGCCTCCAGCCGGTGCAGGCCCATCTCGTTGAAGGCGTGCCCGACCAGCAGCCCGAGGCCCTCCGTCAGGTATCCGTGCCCGGTGGTGCCGGTGTAGGCCGAGTACCCGATGGTCGCGCTCTGGTGGGTGCCCCGGACGATGTTGTTGACGTTGACCCGGCCCACGATCGCACCGGTGTCGCGCAGGCAGATCAGGAACCCTTCGTTCAGGGGCCCGTCGAACCTGGCCAGGTAGGCTTCGAACTCCTGGTACGTGATGATGGGCGGGCCCGGCATCCACCGCGCGAGCAGTTCCTTGCTCCGCTCGTGCAGGGCCGAGAGCTCCTCGAAGTCCTGCAACGAGAGGTAGCGGACGGCCACCCGTGGCCCTTCGGCGAGATAGATCACACCAGACATTCTCGCGGCCACTCGCCGCAGTGCCACGAACGTCCGTCCCACTCGACGGTGAACGGCGTCGCGAACGGCAGCGGCGTCCTCCACACCCGCCCGCCCAGCCCGGCGCACAACGCGCTCAGCCCGGCGGTCAGGCTGCCCACGTGCCCGGCCACGGCGACCGTCTGCCCGGGGTGTGCGGCGGCGATCGAGGAC
>NZ_SSXE01000560.1 GCF_021699195.1 Nonomuraea sp. MG754425
GGTCGACGACAAGATCCACGCCCGGTCGACCGGCCCGTACTCCATGATCACCCAGCAGCCGCTCGGCGGTAAGGCCCAGTTCGGCGGCCAGCGCTTCGGCGAGATGGAGGTGTGGGCCATGGAAGCCTACGGCGCCGCCTACGCCCTGCAGGAACTGCTGACCATCAAGTCCGACGACGTCCTCGGCCGCGTGAAGGTCTACGAGGCCATCGTCAAGGGCGAGAACATCCCCGAGCCGGGCATCCCCGAGTCCTTCAAGGTCCTGATCAAGGAGATGCAGTCGCTGTGCCTCAACGTCGAGGTGCTCTCCAGCGACGGCATGTCCATC
>NZ_SSXE01000561.1 GCF_021699195.1 Nonomuraea sp. MG754425
GGTCGACGACAAGATCCACGCCCGGTCGACCGGCCCGTACTCCATGATCACCCAGCAGCCGCTCGGCGGTAAGGCCCAGTTCGGCGGCCAGCGCTTCGGTGAGATGGAGGTGTGGGCGCTGGAGGCGTACGGCGCCGCCTACGCCCTGCAGGAGCTGCTGACCATCAAGTCCGACGACGTCCTCGGCCGCGTGAAGGTCTACGAGGCCATCGTCAAGGGCGAGAACATTCCCGAGCCGGGCATCCCCGAGTCCTTCAAGGTCCTGATCAAGGAGATGCAGTCGCTGTGCCTCAACGTCGAGGTGCTCTCCAGCGACGGCATGTCCATC
>NZ_SSXE01000562.1 GCF_021699195.1 Nonomuraea sp. MG754425
GGACATCAGCCCGAGCCTGATGAACAGCACCGGCGCGCCCACCTGCACCCACAACATCAGCAGCGCGTAGGCCGCGTACGTCGCCACAGGGCTGTCCGGGGCGTCGATCATGTATCGGCTGGGGTGGTTCGACGCGGGTGGGCCGCTCACCGCCCGCGCCGCCCGGTGGGCGCTCGGGACGGCCGTGGCGGCGCTCATCTGGTACGCCCAGCGCGAACTGCTGCCGGACAGCCCTGTGGCGACGTACGCGGCCTACGCGCTGCTGATGTTGTGGGTGCAGGTGGGCGCGCCGGTGCTGTTCATCAGGCTCGGGCTGATGTCC
>NZ_SSXE01000563.1 GCF_021699195.1 Nonomuraea sp. MG754425
GTGGGAGATCCTCAAGCAGGAAGGTCTCGATCCGGCGCCCGAGCGGGCCTCCACCACCTGGGCCGACTTCCTGCGCTCGCAAGCCGATGCCCTGCTGGCTGCCGATTTCATCGAGACCATCACCTTGAACGGGCAGCGCCAGTACATCCTGGCCTTCATCGAGCACGCCACCAGGCGCGTCCGTGTGCTCGGCACCACCGCGCACCCGAGCGCGAGCTGGATCATCCAGGCGATCAGGAATCTCGTGATGGATCTGCACGATGCGGACTGCCGGCCGCGCTTTCTGATCCGAGATCGGGATGGGAAGTTCCCAGCCCTCA
>NZ_SSXE01000564.1 GCF_021699195.1 Nonomuraea sp. MG754425
GCGTCAGATGTGTCTAAGAGACAGGGTGCAGTTCCTGTGTAATCATGCGCCTCCCTTACCGTTTTTGCTGACTTTACAACCATTTCTACCCCGTTGCTCATGCTGTACATGCCTCCTATCCTTGATAGCTGTCCTTCCATCTCAGCAGCCGCCGTTCAATCAGGCGGATAACCGTATCGCTAAGCAGCCCTGCCGCGGCAAACACAATAATTCCAACAAATACAACCGGCGTATCGGCAAACTGGCGGGCGTCAGACATCATATAGCCGATACCCGAGGTCGATGCAATAAGCTCTGCCACCACCAGCCCCAGCC
>NZ_SSXE01000565.1 GCF_021699195.1 Nonomuraea sp. MG754425
TACCGGCACCGCCTCCGGCGAGGCGACCTGCGAAAACGCGCACAGTAGTCACATGCGATCCGAACTCGACACCGGGCAGCCACCGATCGCGCCGCGCCAGGCCGCGCGGGCGCGTTCGATCTGTTCGCCGGCCCTGCCGAGGCTGACTCCGGGCATGGGGAGGTCGCAGGCGTGTTCGCCGCCCGTCTCGTACGGGGCGGCGCGGAGCCGGGTGTGGCGCGGCGCGATCGGTGGCTGCCCGGTGTCGAGTTCGGATCGCATGTGACTACTGTGCGCGTTTTCGCAGGTCGCCTCGCCGGAGGCGGTGCCGGTA
>NZ_SSXE01000566.1 GCF_021699195.1 Nonomuraea sp. MG754425
GGCCGCCCGCCGCGTCGGGCCGGGCCGGGCGCTGCAGGGCAACCTCGACCCGGCGATCCTGCTCGCGCCGTGGGAGGTTGTCGAGCGCAAGGCCCGCGAGGTGCTGCGGCGCGGCGAGGCGGCCGAGGGGCACGTGTTCAACCTGGGGCACGGCGTGTTGCCGTCCACCGACCCCGACCAGCTCAAGCGCCTCACCGATCTGGTGCACGAACACGGCCGCTGACCCGGCCCCGGCCGGGCAGCCGTCCGGGGTCAGGCGGTCTCCGGGCCCGAGTCCTGGGCCGGGGCCTGGGCTTGAGCCGGGGCCTGGGGC
>NZ_SSXE01000567.1 GCF_021699195.1 Nonomuraea sp. MG754425
GTGGGAGATCCTCAAGCAGGAAGGTCTCGATCCGGCGCCCGAGCGGGCCTCCACCACCTGGGCCGACTTCCTGCGCTCGCAAGCCGATGCCCTGCTGGCCGCCGATTTCATCGAGACCATCACCTTGAACGGGCAGCGCCAGTACATCCTGGCCGTCATCGAGCACGCCACCAGGCGCGTCCGTGTGCTCGGCACCACCGCGCACCCGAGCACGAGCTGGGTCATCCAGGCGATCAGGAATCTCGTGATGGATCTGCACGATGCGGACTGCCGGCCGCGCTTTCTGATCCGAGATCGGGATGGGAAGTTCC
>NZ_SSXE01000568.1 GCF_021699195.1 Nonomuraea sp. MG754425
GGGTGTACGCACACAGGTTGAGGGCCTCCGAAGCGTTCGACAGAGCCACCACTTCCTCAGGACATGCCGCCCCGATAAACCGCGCGATGCGTTCCCGCCCACCTTCATAGGCCTGGGTGGACTTCAATCCGAGCTGGTGCATAGCCCGCGCAACATTGGCGTTATGACGCGCGTAGTGCTCACTTAGGGCGTCAATGACCACCTGGGGCTTTTGGGAGGTGTTTGCCGAGTCGAGGTACGTCAACGGGTACTCCCCCACTCTGGTCGACAGGATGGGGAAATCTTTTCTGATCTTCTCGACGTCGTAACTC
>NZ_SSXE01000569.1 GCF_021699195.1 Nonomuraea sp. MG754425
CCCGCGCCCCGCGCCTCGCGCGCTGTGCGGCCCCTTGGCCACTGCCCCTTGGCCCTTGGCGTCCCCGCGCTCCGCGTCCCCGCCCCTTCGGCCCAGTGGCCCTTCGGCCCACCGGCTCCTGGACCTTCGGCCCCTCGGCCCAGGCCGACCGACTTCCGGTCCCAGCCACCGGTCCCAGCCACCAGTCCCAGCCACCAGTCCTCGGCTCCCGGCCAGCGATCACCGACCCCCCGCCCCCGTCATCGGCCGCTGGGGGCGGGGGGTCGGTGATCGCTGGCCGGGAGCCGAGGACTGGTGGCTGGGACTGGTG
>NZ_SSXE01000058.1 GCF_021699195.1 Nonomuraea sp. MG754425
ACCGAACCCCGGCCCCGGCCCCGGTCCCGGCCTCGGCCTCGGCCTCGACCTCGACCTCGACCTCGACCTCGGCCTCGACCTCGACCTCGACCTCGACCTCGACCTCGACCTCGACCTCGACCTCGGCCTCGACCTCGACCTCGACCTCGACCTCGGCCTCGGCCGAGTTCGCCATCGGCCGGGTACCGGTCTCGGGTGGGGCGATGCCCAGGGGAGCGGGTGGGCCGGTGCCGAAGGAGTGGGTGAGTTGAGGTCAGGGGAGGGGGAACTCGGCGATCACTTCCCAGGCGCCCTGGGGGGACGGCCCCGCGTACAGCCGCCCGCCCAGCGCCTCCACCCGCTCAGCCATCCCGACCAGCCCGAACCCGCCGCCGAGCCGCGACACCCGCGGATCTGACCCGGATCCGAAGTTGCGCACCCGCAGCACCACGAGCCGCTGCTCGTGCCGCCGCAGGTCCGCCTCCACCCAGGCCGACCGGGCGGCGTGCTTGCGGATGTTCGTCAGCGCCTCCTGGAGCACCCGGTGCAGGGTGGTCATGACCTCGGGCGGGAGCGTGCGATCGTCGAGGCCGGGCCCGATCTCGAACGCCACCCTGGGCCCGTCGGCGGAGAAGCGTTCGGTCAGCAGCCGCAGGTCGGCCAGCACGACGCCGGGTTTGCGGTCCGCGTCGTCCTCCGTGCGCAGCACCGTGACCATGCGCCGCATCGACGTCAGCGCCTCCGAGCCGGCCGCCGCGATCGCGTCCAGCGCGGGGGCCACCGCCTCCGGCTTGGCCGCGGCGACCGTGCGCGCGGCCTGGGCCTGCACGACGATGCCGGTGATGTGGTGGGCGACCAGGTCGTGCAGTTCCCTGGCCAGTTCGAGGCGTTCCGCCCGTCGTACCGAGTGCACGGCCTCCGACCGGCGTTCCTGCTGGAAGCGCAGGTAGCCGCCCACCCCGGCGGCCGTGGACCAGCCCGCGAACAGCAGGAACGCGAACACCAGCCCCGAGCTCTGGTAGTCGCGCGCGCCGGCCTCGCTCATCAGCACGACCAGTGCCAGGCACGCCAGCAGGGCCGCGTGGCGTACCGGCTCGACGTGCCGCAGCACCCCGATGACCAGGACGAGCAGCGCGCCCGTCTCCGCCATGCCGGGCACGCCGTCGAGGCCGGTGAACGTGAACAGCAGGGAGGCGCCGAACGACAGGCCCAGCATGAGGGTGAATCCGCGCGCCCGGTGCCTGCGCCGCAGCGCCACGGCCACCACCCCGGCGACGCCGACGACGGCCGGGAGCCACTGGAGGCCGCCCACGACGAGGGCGAGCCCGAGGTCGAGCAGCAGGAGTGTGCCCAGCCAGCCGTACATCGCGATCTCGCTCAGCCGGCGTAGCCAGTACACGATGCGCTTCGAATCCCCCACGGCGTTGAGCCTAAGCCGGAAGTCGGACATGTCGTATCAACCATTCGGTCGAGGGCAACCGGCGGAGACCGGCCCTTCAGCGGAGGCGCGGGCCGGGCCGTCGCCCCGATGCTGGGATACGTCGGAAGGGGACGGACATGATTGCCATCGGGTTCGCGCTGCTGGGTGTCGGGCTGGTCGTCGGTGTGTTGCTGGCGCTGGCCGACCCCGTGCTGCTCTCCCGCGTCAACGGGGAGCCGGCGCAGGGCGGCAGCGGGCGGTTCGTCAACGCGGACATCGTGCGGCTGCCGCACCGTCCGGGCGAGGATCGGCCGGAGCCGAAGGCGGCCTGACAGGGGCCCAGGGGACGGGCTCCCGCGGGCGGCCCGCGATCCGGTGGGGGACCCGGATCGCGGGCCTTTCGCGCGAACACGGCCTGTAACGTGACCTGTATGAGCAACGGTTTTGAGACGCTGGCCATCCACGCAGGTCAGGAGCCCGACCCCGTGACCGGCGCGGTCGTGCCCCCGATCTACGCCACGTCCACGTACAAGCAGGACGGCGTGGGCGGCCTGCGTTCCGGATATGAGTACAGCCGCTCGGCCAACCCCACCAGGACGGCGCTGGAGACCGCGCTGGCCGCCGTGGAGGGCGGGGCGCGGGGGCTGGCGTTCGCGTCGGGGCTGGCCGCCGAGGACACCCTGCTGCGCGCGGTCTGCCGGCCGCAGGACCACGTGGTCATCCCGAACGACGCGTACGGCGGCACGTACCGGCTCTTCGCCAAGGTGCACGAGCGCTGGGACCTGCACTACGACCCCGTCCCGCTGCACGACCTCGACGCCGTGGCCGCGGCCATGACGCAGAAGACGAAGGTGGTGTGGGTCGAGACGCCCACCAACCCGCTGCTCGGCGTCGCCGACATCGCCGCGCTGGCGCAACTCGCGCACGAGGCCGGGGCGCTGCTGGTGGTGGACAACACGTTCGCCTCGCCGTACCTGCAGCAGCCGCTCGCCCTGGGGGCCGACGTGGTCGTGCACTCCACCACCAAGTACGTCGGCGGGCACTCCGACGTGGTGGGCGGGGCGCTGGTCGCCGCCGCGGCCGGGCTGGGCGAGGAGCTCGCCTACCACCAGAACGCGATGGGGGCGGTGGCGGGGCCGTTCGACGCGTGGCTGACGCTGCGGGGGCTCAAGACCCTCGGCGTACGCATGGACCGGCACTGCGACAACGCCGAACGTGTCGTGGACCTGCTGCTGGCCCACCCGCGCGTGACGGAGGTGCTCTACCCGGGGCTGCCCGAGCACCCGGGGCACGAGGTGGCCGCCAAGCAGATGCGCAGGTTCGGGGGCATGGTGTCGTTCCGCGTCGCCGGGGGCGAGGCGGAGGCGGTGGCCGTGTGCGAGCGGGCCGGGCTCTTCACGCTGGGGGAGTCGCTCGGCGGGGTCGAGTCGCTCATCGAGCACCCGGGCCGGATGACACACGCCTCGGTGGCGGGGTCGCCCCTGGAGGTCCCCGCCGACCTGGTGCGGCTGTCGGTCGGCATCGAGACCGTCGACGACCTGCTCGCCGACCTCACCCGGGCGCTGGCCTGAGCCGCTCCGCCTAGTCGGGCACGATCATCAGGAAGAGGATCACCAGCCAGATCACGGACACCAGCCCGCTGATGGCGGCGATCCTCCCCTTCTGCACGTTCGCGTCGTCGCCGGCGCTCTCGCTGGAGAGCGCCTGCACGGCGGAGCGCAGGTCGCGGTCGATGATCACCAGCAGCACGGCGGCCACGATGAACAGCGTCATCGACGCCGTCATGTACCACCGGCCCAGCAGGCCGCCGCCGAGCACGATGCCGAGCACCAGCCCGAACACGAACACGCCCAGGCTGGCGAGGCTGTAGATCCTCGTGATGCGCTGCATGACCTGCAGCGCCGGCACGTTCTTGGTGCGGATGGCGCGCGGCGCGGACATCGTGGCGGCGGTCACCGGCCCGATCGTGAAGATCGCGAACCCGATGTGCAGCCAGAGAAGCAGGGACGGCATGGCAGAGAGACTAGTCGCCGGTGATCTCGCTGTGGGCCTCGACACCCTCTTTGCCATCGGCAGAGCAGTGCATGCACAGCTCGGTGGCCGCCACCGCGACGACCATCAGCACGACGAGGAGAACCGCGACGATCATGGTCACCCCCTCCTTCCCCGTCCCGGACGTCAATATCGTCCGTAATGACTAGACGGACGTGCAACGGAATAAGTTCGTCACGGGTATCGTTGCGTTCTGCCGTTTTTGCCTTACCGAAAGGGCACAAGGGGGTGCCGTCCGTGGCCATCAAGCACGTCGAGCCGTACACCGACGAGTGGGTGCAGCAACCGATCAGCTACGTTCAGCAGGTGGTCGACGCGCTGTCCACCGAGGTCGCCGACTGGTGGGAAGGCCCGTGCGATCCCCGGGACGCCACGCTGAGACTCGCCGACGGGGCGGCGCTGGTCTGGGACGAGGAGAGCGGCTGGCGCCTGGGTGCGTTCGTCTCGGGCGGCCGTGGCCGCCACACCGAGCTGTCGGGCATCCGTTACCTGGGGCACGGGCTGCTGCCCCGGCCGGAACGGGTGCCGCCGGCCCTCGACGACGCCAGGGCGGGCGTGGGGGCCAGCTCGGCCTGGCGGCCCTGCTACCGCTCGCACCGCAACTGCCGCGACGGCTTCGACGTCGCCCTCGGCTTCTACTGCGTGCAGGTCTGACCCGCCGTCCTCAGACGGTCGCCGCGCCGACCCAGCGGTGGTAGGCGTCCACGTCGACGTTGCCGCCGCACACGATGGTGACGACGTGCCGTCCGGCGAAGCGGTCACGATCTTCGAGGATCGCCGCGATGCCGAGCGCGGCCGACGGCTCGACGACGAGCCCGGCGTGGTCGAGGAGCAGCCGCATGCCGGTGGTGATCGACGCCTCCTCGACCAGCACGGCGTCGTCGGCGACCTGGAGCAGATCGTCCAGGACGGCCGGGATGGGGCACCGCCCGGCGACGCCGTCGGCGATGGTGTCGGTCGAGTCGGTGGTGACGACCCGCCGCTCCCGCCACGAGAGCGTCATCGCGGGAGCACCCAGCGGCTGCACGCAGATCACCTCGACTCCGGGCGCGAGGGCCTTCAGCACGTGGCCGACGCCGGTGGCCAGCGCCCCGCCGCCGAGCGCGATCAGGACGGCGTCGAACGGCCGCGCGGCCCGCGCCAGCTCCAGGCCGATGGTCGCCGCGCCCTCGCAGGTCTCGATGTCGAGGCTGTCCTCGACCAGCCGGATGCCGTCGTGGCGCGCGATGGCCGCCGCCCGCTCGCGAGCCAGGTCGAAGTCACCGTCCACCAGTTCCAGCCTGGCCCCCAGGGCGCGGATGCGGTCCAGCTTGGCCGCGGGCGCGAAGCGGGAGGCCACGACCGTGACGTCGAGCCCCCGGCGGCGACCGGACCAGGCCAGGGCCTGGCCGAGGTTGCCCGCGCTGGCGCACACCGCGGCGCGCGCGCCGTCGCCGGCGAGCAGGCTCGCGAGCAGTTCGGTGCCGCGCGCCTTGAAGCTGCGGACCGGGTTCGCCGTTTCGAGCTTGACGCTCACCGCGCACCCGAGCACGGGCTCCAGCGCCTCGCAGGGGTACAGCGGAGTGTCGAGGAACATCGGGTCGATCATCTGGCGGGCGGCCCGGATCCGGGCGGTGTCGAGGCGCGTCTCGTGCATGGCACCGGAGCGTAGCGCCACCTGGTCAAGGTTGCCTCGCGGATAATCTGCTCCGGGACGGTTTGGGTAGGCTGCGGACATGACGGCGATGGCTCCCGCGCGTACCGAAGAAGACCTGTCCTTCCTGCTCGACCACACCGGTCACGTGCTGCGCACCCGGATGTCGGCGGCCCTGGGCGAGATCGGGCTGACGGCGCGCATGCACTGCGTGCTGGTGCACGCGCTGGAGGAGGAGCGCACCCAGATCCAGCTCGCCGAGATCGGCGACATGGACAAGACCACGATGGTGGTGACCGTGGACGCGCTGGAGAAGGCCGGGTACGCCGAGCGCCGCCCGTCCAGCACGGACCGGCGGGCGCGGATCATCGCGGTGACCGAGTCGGGCGAGCGGATCGCCAGGCGCAGCCAGGAGATCGTGGACGGCGTGCACCGGGCGGCACTGGAGGCGTTGCCAGGCGACGAGCGCGAGGTGCTGGTGCGCGCCCTGAACCGCCTGGTGAGCGGTCACCTCGCGACCCCGGCCGAGGGCCCCGCGCAGCCCCGCAGGGCACGGGAGCGCACAAAGTAGTTCCGCAACATATCGTCTACAACGGAACTATCTGCTACGGTCTCTCCTGTTCGCCTGAGACAGGAGAGACATGTCGAACGTGCTCAATTCGCGCTGGACCGCCCTGGGCGTGCTGTCCGCGACGGGGCTGATGACGGTTCTGGACGGCAGCATCGTGACCGTGGCCATGCCCGCCATCCAGCGTGACCTGGACTTCTCGCCCGCAGGGCTGAGCTGGATCGTCAACGCCTACCTGATCCCCTTCGGCGGCCTGCTGCTCCTGGCGGGCCGGCTGGGCGACCTCATCGGGCGGCGGACCCTGTTCCTCACCGGGAACGTGGTCTTCACGGCCGCCTCCGTGCTCGCCGGCGCGGCCACCGACTCCGGCCTGCTGATCGCCGCCCGATTCCTGCAGGGCGTGGGCAGCGCGCTGGCCTCCGCCGTGGTGCTGGGCATCCTGGTGACGCTGTTCACCGAGCCGGCCGAACGCGGGAAGGCGATCGCCGTCTTCAGCTTCACCGGGGCCGCCGGCGCGTCCATCGGCCAGGTGCTCGGCGGCGTGCTCACCGACGTGCTGAGCTGGCCGTGGATCTTCTTCATCAACGTGCCCATCGGCCTGATCACCATCGTGCTCGCGCTGCCGGCGCTGCCCGCCGAACGCGGGCTCGGCCTGTCCGCCGGCGCGGACGTCATCGGCGCCCTGCTGGTGACCGGCGGCCTGATGCTGGGCATCTACACAGTCGTCCGGGTCGAGGAGTACGGCTGGCTCGCCGCCCACACCCTCGGCCTCGGCGCGCTCTCACTCGCCCTGCTCGGGGCCTTCGTGGCCCGGCAGGCCACCGCCAGGACCCCGCTCATGCCGTTGCGCCTGCTCCGCTCGCGCAACGTGGCCGGCGCCAACCTGGCCCAGATGCTCAGCCTGTCGGGGATGTTCGCCTTCCAGATCCTGGTGGCGCTCTACATGCAGCGCGTGCTCGGGTACGGCGCGCTGGAGACCGGCCTGGCCATGCTGCCCGCCGCCGTGGGCATCGGGACGACCTCGCTGTTCGTCTCCGCCCGGCTCAACGCCCGCTTCGGGCCCCGGGCCGTCCTGATCGCCGGCTTGGCGCTGCTCGTCACGGCGATGCTTCTGCTCACCCGGGTCTCGGTGGACGCCGGTTACCTCACCCACCTGCTCCCGCCGATGCTGCTGATCTCGGGCGGCGGCCTGATGCTCCCCGCGCTGGCCACGCTGGCCATGTCGGGGGCGCGAGAGGCCGACGCCGGGCTCGCCTCCGGCCTGTTCAACACCACGCAGCAGGTGGGCATGGCGATCGGCGTGGCGGTGCTGTCCACGATGGCCGCCTCGCGCACCGGTGAGCTGCTGACGGCGGGGGCCGGCGAGGCCGCCGCGCTGACCGGCGGGTACCGGCTCGCGTTCGGGATCGCCGCCGGGCTGCTGCTCGCGGCGTTCGTGGTGGCGCTCACCGTGCTGCGCAGGCCGGCCGCCGACCAGGTCGCCCGCGAGGAGACGCCGGCGGTCGCCGGCTGACCGGGGCCCGCCCGGCCGGGCGCGCGCGGGTGCCCTCGGGCCCGGCGTGCGTTCTCGGCCGTCAGCGCAGCACCAGCAGGAGGTGCTCGTCGTCGCCGTGCCGGACCGTGCCGGACTGCTCGAACCCGTGCTTCTCCAGCAGCCGCACCGACGCGGTGTTGCCGTGGAAGGGGTCGGCGTACAGGGGCCGGACGGGTTCCTCGCCGAGGAATAACGTCATCGCCCAGGTGCCGACGCCCCGGCCCCAGAACGCCCGCCCGAACCAGTAGCCGACGAACCGGCGCAGGAACACCTCCAGATCGGCTTCCGTCACGGCTCTCAGCAGCACGACCTCGCCCATGCCGGGAGTCTGGCACCCGGGACCGACAGTTTCCCCGCCCGCCTCTCAGCGCAGCTCGTTGACGCGGATCAGGTTCCCCGAGGGGTCGCGGAAGGCGCAGTCGCGTCTGCCGTACGGCTGCTCGATCGGCTCCTGGACGACCTCTGCGCCCCCGGCCTGCACCCGGTCGAAGGTGCCGTCGAGGTCGGCGGTGGCCAGGTTGACGACGCCGTAGGTGCCCTTGTCCATCATCTCGGCGATGGTGCGGCGCTCGTCGTCGGTGAGGTCGGGGTTCGCGGCCGGGGGATGCAGGACGATGGACGTACCGGGCTGGCCCTCGGGACCGACCGTGATCCAGCGCAGCTCGCCGAACGAGACGTCGTTGCGGACCTCGAAGCCCAGGATGTCGCGGTAGAAGGCCAGGGAGGCGGCGGCGTCGTTGTGCGGGAGGAAGGTCTCGTGGATGGTGATGTCCATGGCGACGACGCTATGCGCGCCCCGCTGATCAGCGCTTCTCGATTCCTGACCACCTGATCGGACGGCGGCCCGCGGGTGGCGGGCCGCCGCGCCCGTCAGCCCCACCTGGTCCCGGCGGGGACGCGGAAGGTGGTGTTGACGCGGTTGAAGAGATTCGTCAGCCCGACCATCAGCACCAGGGCCCCGAGCTGCCGCTCGTCATAGTGCTTGGCGGCCTCGGCGTAGATCTCGTCGGTCACCGCGCCGGGCCGGTCCGAGAGCCGGGTGGCGGCCTCGGTGAGCGCGAGCGCGGCCCGCTCGGCGTCGTCGAAGATCGGGTTCTCGTACCAGGCGGCCAGGTTGAGCAGCTTCTCCGCGCTCACCCCGGACTTGGCGGCGCCGGAGACGCCGGCGTCCACGCAGGCGCTGCAGCCGTTGATCTGGCTGGCGCGCAGGTGCACCAGCTCCAGCGTCTGCGGGGGCACGCCTCCCGCGTACACCGCCTTGTAGAGCTGCTGAACGCCGCCCGTGATGTCGGGCTGGGACGAGGCGTCCTTGATACGTGTCATCTTCTGCTCCCCGGAGGGTCGTCGGATCGGTTGACGCCGCTACGACGTGCCGCGGCCCGGAAAGGTAACGTCGGCGCGCGCGTTACCTTCCGGGCACGCCGTACGTCGTAGCGGCGAGGCCCCGCCACGCGCGTGGCGGACGGCCCGGGAAGCCGAGGAGGATCGTGATCGACGAGAACGAGCTCGCCGCCGAGTTCGAGGAGCACCGCCCCTACCTGCACGCGATGGCGTTCCGGCTGCTCGGCTCGCACGCGGACGCGGACGACGCCGTGCAGGAGGCGTGGCTGCGGCTGACACGCGCGGGCGGCGACGGGATCGAGGAACTGCGTGGCTGGCTCACCACGGTGACGGTCCGGATCTGCCTGGACGTCCTGCGCAAGCACGGGGTACGGCGGGAGCAGCCGCTCGAACTCGAGGTCGGCCTGCTCCCGGGGGACCCGCTCGGGTCCGACCCCGAGCAGGAGGTCCTGCTCGCCGAGTCCGTCGCCCTGGCCCTGTACGTCGTCATGGACGTCCTGACCCCGGCCGAGCGGGTGGCGTTCGTGCTCCACGACGTGTTCGAGGTCCCGTTCGACGGGGTCGCGGCCATCCTCGGCCGCAGCACCGCGGCCACCAAGATGCTCGCCAGCCGCGCCCGGGGCCGGCTGCGGACCGGCGTGGCCGCCGCCGACGCCGCCGGACGCGAGGTCGTGGAGGCGTTCTTCGAGGCGGTCGGCAGGGGAGACGTCGCCGGGCTGCTGACCGTGCTCGCCCCCGACGTCGAGCTGAGCGGGCACGCCCCGGGAGGGGCGTTCACCGTGCGCGGGGCCAGGGAGGTCGCGACCCAGGCGACGATGTTCCGCAACCCGCGCGCGCGGCTGCACCCGGCGCTCGTGGACGGTGTCCCCGGGGCGCTCATCACCTTCGGCGGGCGGCCGGTCACGGTCGTGGCCTTCACGATCACCGACGGCGTCGTCACGGCGATCCGGGCCATGACCGACCCCGAGCGGCTGGGCCGGATCGTGCCGGCGTGGGTGGACTGAGCCCGCCCACACCGGCGGGGCGGGTCAGCGGGCCCGGCGCAGGCGCAGGAAGTCGTTGACGACGTACTCGCCGAGCCGTTCCGCGCTCGGTGAGAAGACCCGCCCGCCGTTCCTGCGGGCCACCTCGTCCACGAACTCCTTGAGCCGGTCGTCGGCCGCCAGCATGAACACGTTGAGCGTGGCCCGCCGCCGGGTCATCTTGTCCACCTCGGCCAGCGTCAGCTCCAGCGTCTCGTGCGAGGGCGGCCACTCGAACGCCGAGCGGCCGTTGCGCATGAGGTGCGCCGTGGGCTCGCCGTCGGTGACGACCAGCACCACCGGCTCGAAGTCGGGGTGGCGGTCGAGGTGGCGGCCGGCGATGAGCAGGGCGTGGTGCAGGTTCGTGCCCTGGACCATGTCCCAGTCGAGGCCCGCCAGCTCGTCGGGCTGCAGCACCCTGGCGTAGTTGGAGAAGCCGATGATCTGCACGGCGTCCTGCGGGAACTTGGAGGCCACCAGCGCCTGCAGGGCCAGCGCCGTCTGCTTGGCGGCGGCCCACGTGCCGCGCAGCGCCATCGAGTACGACAGGTCCACCAGCAGGCAGACGGCCGCGGCGCTGCGGCGCTCGGTCTCGGACACCTCGAAGTCGTCCACCGACAGCCGCACGCCGACGTGGTCGCCGAGCATGACGCCGCCGCTGCGCACGCCGTTGACCAGCGTGCGCACGACGTCGATCGGCTGCTCGTCGCCGAACCGCCACGGTCGCGTCGAGCCGGTCAGCTCGCCGGCCGAGCCCGCGTCGTGCTGGTCGTGGTCGCCGCGCCGGCCCGCGTCGAGCGAGGAGAAGACCCGGCGCAGCGCGGTCTCGCCGAGGCGGCGCACGGCCTTCGGGGTGAGCTCCAGCTTGCCGCGGCGGCGCAGCAGGTAGCCCTGCTCCTCCAGCTCCCGCTCGATGCGCTTGAGCGCCTCCAGGTCGTCGACGGCGGAGCGGCCGAGCGCGCGGCGTACGGCGGCCTCGTCGATGTCGTCGAGCCGCGCGCCCGGGTAGTCCTGGCGCAGGGCGGTCTCGAGCTGGCTGAGGTCGGCCAGCTCCTCCAGCGCGGTCACGGCGTCGCCCATGCCCAGGGGCTCCTCGCCGGTGAGCCGCTCGGGGGCGTTCCAGGCCAGGTCGGGGCGGCGGGCGTAGAGGGCCTCGCCGAGGCGGCGCATCTGGTCGGACAGGCCCGCCTGGTCGAGGGTCTGGTTGATGAGGTTGCTGAGCTCCTCGCGCTGGCGCGGGGTCATCGAGGCCAGCATGCGCTGCGTGGCGGCGGCGCGGCGGGCCAGGATGTCGACGAGCTCGTCGAGGTTGCGGGGCTTCTCGGGGAACAGGTCGCCGTATTTCCCCATGAAGGCGTCGAAGTCTTCCTGGGTGTGCTCGCCCCGGGAATCCTTGTCGAGCAGGTCGTTCAGGTCCGACATCATCTGGCGGACGCGTTCCATCGCCTGCGGATCGGGGTTGGCCAGCGCGTCGCGAAGGCCCTTGAACTGGCTGTCCAGCACCTCCCTGCGCAGCAGGTCGCGCAGCTCCTCGAAGGTCTGGCGGGCCGCCGCCGAGCGCCATCCGTACGAGTTCAGCTCCTGGATGGCGCTGGCGGTGTCCTCGGGCAGCGCGTCGAGCCCGGCCTCCCGCAGCCGCGCGTCGTCGGACGGGTCGGGGAACAGCTCGGCCCGCTCCTGCCCGATCGCCTTGTCGAGCAGCGCGCGGGCCCGCTCCAGCGTGCCGTCCAGGCGCCCCCGCTCACGCAGGTCGCGGCGGCGCCTGCGGACCTCCCTGAGCATGTCGTCGAGCCCGCGACGGTCCTGGGCGCCGGGCAGGCCGCGCTTGAGCAGATCGCGCAGGGCGTGGACCGGTGTCGAGCCCGACAGGATGGCGTCGCCCATCTCGTCGAGCGCGGCACGTACGTCGTAAGGAGGGGCCAGGGGATCGGGGCCGTCGTGGAACTCGCCATAGCGAAAGGCCATCACGAACCCACGCTACCCCCAATGCCGAGTCAGGCGTCGCCGTAGACTTCCCACACCTCGTTGAGCGCGCCCACGCCCGGCGTGAGGTCCACCTTCACCAGCACCGGGTGCCGGGCGGCCTTGAGCGCCTTCGTCAGGTCGGTCCACCCGCACTGCTTCCTGCCCAGGCCGTTCCTGTCGGCGTTGACCGGCCGGCCCGCCAGCCAGCCGTCGCCGCACCCCGCGGTGGTCCGGTAGAAGGCCGTCGTGTACGTGTAACCGAGCTTGATCTTCGTACTGCCGCTCTGGAACAGCACGGTCGTGTCGTTGACCCGCTTGATCGTGCCGCGGGCCGTGCGCGGGCTGCCCCAGTCGCCGACCAGGATCTCGTTGATCCGGGTGGCCTCGCCGTGCCGGTACTCGGCGCGCACCGGCACGGGGCCGCGGGCCAGGGTGTCGGTCAGGTCGGCGGGCTCGCACGTCGTACGGCCCAGGCCGTTGGCGTCCACCGCGACCCGGCCCTCGGTCTCCTTCAGGTCGCAGGCCGTGGTGACCCGCCGGTACGCGGCCCCGGCGTAACCGAGCCGCAGCTCCTTGGCCTTGGCCCGGGCCTTGAGGGTGAAGCTCTGGCGGGTCGCCCGGGTGGCGGACTTCGGCACGATCCGCAGGTGGCCCTGGCCGTCGGCCCAGGCGAAGCCGTACACGGCGGTCGCGGCGTCGGCGGGCCCGCCGAACGGCGCCGCGAGCGCGCCCAGGGCGAGAGCGGCGGCGGTGGCAGAAGGAACAAGCAGACGCATGAGCGGCCTCCCCCGAACAAAGTGATTCAGACAACCACTTTGACGCGGGAGAGTGCCGCCCAGTTCACGTGCGATAAACGGCGACTCCGTCAAGGTCTTCCTTCGACAGCCGCCGCATGAGGTAAAGCCCTTCGAGCGCGAACTCCAGGGCCGCCGCCGCGTGCCCCGGCGACTCCTCGCCCGCCCCCATGCCCAGCCGCGACATGACCTTGGCCAGCCCGTCCACCGGGCCGATGCGGTGCAGCAGCTCGCCGGCCGGCACCAGCTCGCCGGACTCCACCTGGTTGCCCTCGGCGAACTTGTCGGTGAGGGCCGACAGGTCCATGCCGCCCAGGCGGCCCCGGAACGTCTCGGCCGTCGCCCGGCGCAGCAGATGGGCCAGGATCTCGGTCTCCCTGCCCTCCTCGCTGACCTCGAACTCCACCTTGCCCCGCAGGCTGTGCACCACACAGGCCAGATCGACCACCCGCGTCACGGGCCGGTCCTCGCCGGTGATCGCCGCCCGGCGGGTCGCGGAGGCCGCCGAGGTCTCGGCCGCGGCGATGGCGAACCGGGCCGACACGCCGGAACGGGCGTCCACGGCGGTCGACTCGCGCACCAGGCGGGTGAAGCGGGCGATCACCTCGACCAGGTGCTCGGGGACGTCGGCCCCGATGTCCGGCACGGACTCCTGGCGGATGAGGGTGAGCTCGTGCTCGACGGTCAGCGGGTAGTGGGTGCGGATCTCGGCGCCGAACCGGTCCTTGAGCGGCGTGATGATCCGGCCCCGGTTGGTGTAGTCCTCGGGGTTGGCGCTGGCGATGAGCAGGATGTCGAGCGGCAGTCGCAGGTTGTAGCCGCGCACCTGGACGTCGCGCTCCTCCAGCACGTTGAGCAGCGACACCTGGATGCGTTCGGCCAGGTCGGGCAGCTCGTTGACGGAGAAGACGCCCCGGTTGGTACGCGGCACCAGGCCGTAGTGGACCGTCTCGGGGTCGCCCAGCGTGCGCCCTTCGGCGATCTTGATGGGGTCGACGTCGCCGATCAGGTCGCCCACGGAGGTGTCGGGGGTGGCGAGCTTCTCGCCGTAGCGCTCGTCGCGGTGCTTCCACGCGACGGGCAGCTCGTCACCCAGCTCGCGCGCCAGTTTCTGGCAGCGCGTGCAGGCCGGCGCGTACGGATGGTCGTTGATCTCGCAGCCCTCGACCACCGGCGTCCACTCGTCGAGCAGCCCGGTGATGGTGCGGATGAGCCGGGTCTTGCCCTGTCCGCGCTCGCCGAGCAGGACGAGGTCGTGTCCGGCGAGCAGGGCGCGCTCGAGATGCGGCAGAACGGTGTCGTCGAAGCCCACGATGCCGGGGAATCGCGGCTCGCCCGCCCGCAGCCTGGCGAGCAGGTTCTCCCGGACCTCGGCCTTGACGGTGCGATGAACGTGGCCGCTCTCTCGCAACTCGCGGAGAATACGTGGCTGATGCACGGGAACGAGACTACGTCCCCTGCGGGGAATGTGGCAGGGACTTTCACATCTGGCGGAGATTTCGGATCTTGACTATTGCGTGACGGTTCGTGGGCGTGCTTGTCCCTTTAGTGGGGAGAATCGGGCCTAGGGAACTTGGACAAGTCGAGGGAGGCGAGATCCGTGGCCTTGATGACGAGCCGCTTCGCCGACGGGCTCGCCGTGGGTTCCGACCTGGTGGAGGCCGCGGCGAACGCCGTCGGCCAGGCACTGTCGAGGCTCAGCGGCCGGGCCGACCTGGTCTGCTTCTTCATCTGCGGCGACGACCCCGATGACGTCTCGCGCGCCGGGGAGGCCGCGATGAAGCTGGCGCCCGAGGCGCACGTGATCGGGTGCAGCGCCACGGGGGTGATCGGCGACGGCCAGGGGGTCGAGCTCACGCCTGCCGTGAGCGCGTGGGCGGCGACCCTGGACGGGGCCAGGCTGACCACGTTCGCGCTGGAGACGCTGACCGCCGAGGACCGGTTCGTGGTCGTCGGGCTGCCGGAGCGCGGCGGCGACGACCACGTGGCGATCCTGCTGGCCGATCCGTACAGCTTCCCGACCGACGCCTTCGTGGAACGTTCTGTGGACGTGCTGGGCGACCTCCCGCTGATCGGCGGCCTGGCCAACGGTCTCCAGGGACGCGGCTCGGTACGGCTGTTCGCCGACGGCGAGATCTACACCGAGGGCGCGATCGGCGTGCTGCTCAGCGGCCCGATCAAGGTCAGCACCGTGGTGAGCCAGGGCTGCCGGCCGATCGGCCCGAGCATGGTGGTCACCGCGTCGGAGGAGAACCTGCTGCTGGAACTGGCCGGCCAGCCGGCGCTGGCCCGCCTGGAGGACATCGTCAGCGAACTGGACGAGGACGACCGCGAACTGGTCGCCTCCGGGCTGCAGATCGGCCTGGCCATGGACGAGTACGCCGAACGCCACGAACGCGGCGACTTCCTCATCCGGGGGGTGATCGGCATCGACCCCGACCGGGAGGCCGTGGCCATCGGCGACATCGTGGAGGTCGGCAGGACCGTGCGCTTCCAGGTGCGCGACGCCGCCACCGCCGACGAGGACCTGTACGACCTGCTCGACGCCCACCGCGAGGAACTCGGCAAGGTGGACGGCGCGCTGCTGTTCTCCTGCAACGGGCGGGGGTCGGCCATGTTCGGCACGGCCGACCACGACCCGGTCGCGCTGCGCGACACGCTGGGCCCCATCGGCGTGGCGGGCTTCTTCGCGGCCGGGGAGGTGGGGCCGGTGGCGGGGCACAACCACGTGCACGGGTTCACGGCGTCCGTCCTGGTGTTCTCCAGCACCGCGGCAGGGGCGTGAACCCGCGCGTGTGACGTGCCCGGGGCGTCAGCCGGTGCGGCTGGTCAGGCTCGGGCCCTGTTCCGTGCCCGAGTCGTCGCCGGGCCCTGTGCTGTCCTTGCGGGAGGTGCCGCCGGGCGGCGGAGTGGGCAGCGGGGTCGGCTCGCACTCCGAGACCGCCCCCGTGACGATCTCCAGCGCGGTCGCGAACGGCGGCCGGTCGTCGCCGTCGCGGCTCTTGGAGACGGCCAGCACCAGCGTGGAGCCCTCGGGCACCTGGCCCTTCCCGATCGTGAAGGAGATCCCGTCCCCCTCCCGCCCGACGCCCGCCGTGAACTTCCCGGAGCCGGCCCCGTGCGAGCCGCGCGGCTGCGCGCAGGTCTGCCCCTGCGGCAGGTAGTCGACCACGGCCCTGATGCCCGCGGCGGCCAGCTCCGCCTCCAGCCCCTCGGGGTCGGTGAACGCGTGGATCCGCACGCTCACCTCGCCGTCGGAGCCCGTGCTCACGGCGTACGCCGGGCTGCCGGCGACGCCGGTCGCCACCACCACCGCCACGGTGGCCGCCGCGACCCCCGCCAGCGCGGCCGACAGCCCCGCCAGGCGCCGCCGCCGGAAACCGGTCCTGGCCGGGGCCGGTGTCGTCGTGCCGTCAGCCGTCCTCGTCGCGATGTCCTCCTTGAGCGCGGCGAGAAGGCGGTCTTCGAAGTCGTTCATGCCTGTCCTTCCAGATACGCGGCCATGGGCGAAGTGAGGCTCCCGAGCGCCCGCCGGGCCCGGTGCAGCCGCACGCGGGCGGTCACCGGCCTGATGCCCAGGGCCCCGGCGGCCTCGGTGACGGTGAGCTGGTCGATCACCACGAGTTCCAGCACCGCGCGCTCGCCGTCCGGCAGGCCGTCCATGGCCGCCAGCGCGCCGCGCGTACGGCGTTCGGCGTCGATCCGCTCCTCCATGCGAGCGAGGTCGTCGTCGTCCATCAGCCGGCGGCCGGCCAGGCGGCCGGTCGCCCGTGTCTCGCGTGCGGCCCTGCGGTACTGGGCCGAGACCACGTTGCGCGCGATGCCGTACAGCCAGGCGGTCTCGCTGCCCCGCCCCGCCACGTACGTGTCCGCGGAGTCCAGCACCGCCAGGAAGATGTCCGCCGTCAGGTCCGCGGCCAGGTGGGGATCGCTCACCCGCCGGGCCACGAACCGCAGCACGCCGTCGACATGACGGCGGTAGAAGCCCTCGAAGGCCGAGGGGTCTTCGTTGAGGCGCACCGGCCTCGCTCCCTTCGTCGTTC
This sequence comes from Nonomuraea sp. MG754425, assembly GCF_021699195.1. Classification (GTDB taxonomy): domain Bacteria; phylum Actinomycetota; class Actinomycetes; order Streptosporangiales; family Streptosporangiaceae; genus Nonomuraea. The sequence continues at coordinate 16,352 of NZ_SSXE01000058.1, forward strand.
GCCCTTACACCTCTACTTGGATCGGGCGACGGGGAGCGTTTCCGGCCAGGTCAGGCCGGTCGGCGAGGCTGGAAGAGCCAGGCGTCGAAGAGCGGGCCGAGATCTTTGCCGGACAGCCGTTCGGCCAGCGCGACGAACTCCTCCGTCGTCACGTGACCGTAGCGGTGCTCGGCGGTCCATGCTTTGAGCAGGGCGAAGAACGTGTGGTCGCCGACCGCGCGGCGCAGGGCGTGCAGGGTCATGCCGCCGCGGGTGTAGACGGACTGGTTGAACAGGTCGTCGGGCTGGGCCCGGCCGGGTGGGTAGGCCCACATCGGGTCGGACTCGGGGCGCTGGTGCAGCGCCGTGAACGTGGCCTCCGCGGTCTGCTTGCCCTTGTGCTCGGCCCACAGCCACTCCGCGTACGTGGCGAAGCCCTCGTTGAGCCAGAGGTCCTTCCAGCGCCGGATGGTCAGGCTGTTGCCGAACCACTGGTGCGCCAGCTCGTGGGCGACGATCATCTCGTCGGGCGCGAAGCCGCCGTACAGCGGCTTGGTCTGGTTCTCCAGCGCGTAGCCCGCCGAGTAGTCGTCGACCACGCCGCCGGTGGAGGAGAACGGGTAGGGGCCGAACACCTCGGACCAGTAGTCGGTGATCTCGCCGGAGACGGTGTAGAGCGAGTCGAGAGAGTCGCGGAACTTGGGGTCGGTGGCGGCCAGGTTGGGGATGCCGCCCGGGGTGTCGCCCCGGCGCACGTCGAACCTGCCCAGTGTGGCCGTGGCCAGGTAGGTCGCCATCGGGTGGCGCTCGCGCCAGCGGTAGGTGGTCTTGCCCCCCGAGGTGGTGGGCGGCTCGTCCATCTCGCCGTTGGCCAGGGCGGTGACGCCGGCCGGCACGGTGATCGTGAAGTCGAAGGTGGCCTTGTCGGCCGGATGGTCGTTGCTGGGGAACCAGGTCTTGGAGCCGTTGGGCTCGGAGGCCACGAAGGCGCCGTCGGAGGTGGGGATGAACCCGTACGTGCCCAGGTTGGCATTGTCCTTGGCCGGTTTGGGCTGGCCCGTGTAGGTGACCTTGACCTTGAAGGGGTCGCCGGCGGAGATCGCCCGGCCGGGCCGCACGGTGAGCTCGTCGCCCGCCCTGGTGAACGTGGCGGGCGCGCCGTCGACGGTGATCCCGCGCACGTGCAGCCCGGTCAGGTCGAGGTTGAAGGCGGACAGCTCCTGGGTGGCGGCGGCGCTGATGGTGGCCACGCCGTCCAGCCGCTTGGTGGTGGGGGTGTAGTCGACGACGAGGTCGTAGTGCGAGACGTCGTAGCCGCCGTTGCCGTCGCTCGGGAAGTCGGGGTCGCCGATGCCGGGCGCGCCCGCGCGCCGGTCGGCCGCGGCGGGCGGGGTCGGCGCGTCGGCGGGGGAACAGGCCAGTACGGTGACGAGTGTCGCGAGCATGGCCACCCCGCGCCTCTTGGAACGCATAGGCGTGCGAGCCCCCCTTCGGTCCGTGACCTGAATATTACGCTGAGTCAGGCGTTCACCACGACCGTGCGCGCGGCTTTGTCGTGCAGGGCCTGCTTGCGGGGGTCGAACAGGATCCAGCTCAGGTCGATCAGGAGACCGACGCAGCAGAGCCATTCGAGCACGCTGGCCACGGCCTGCCGGACGGCCGTCTGCCCGACGCCCAGCTTCCCGCCGTACTCGGACACGACACGGATGCCGAAGAGCTTCTTGCCCAGAGTCTGGCCGTTCCAGAAGGCGTGCAGCAGCCAGAAGTACAGGAAGGCGATGAGTCCGGCCACGAAGGTGTGCTCGACCGGGTAGCGTTCCCAGCCGCCGCGGGCCTCGTTCCAGGCGTACTCCCAGCTCGTCCAGCTGAAAGGTGCGGCGGCGATGTTGACGATGAGCCAGTCGAGGAGGCCGGCGAACAGCCGTCGCCAGCGTCCCGCCAGCCCTGGTGGCGGCAATCCCATGATGTCTGGATGACCACCACCAAGTCGGGACAAACTAAAGGTTGCCCCTGCGTTCCTGCTCGCGCTCGATCGCCTCGAACAGAGCCTTGAAGTTGCCCTTGCCGAAGCCGAGCGAGCCGTGCCGCTCGATCAGCTCGAAGAAGACCGTGGGCCGGTCCTGGACGGGCTGGGTGAAGATCTGCAGCAGGTAGCCGTCCTCGTCGCGGTCGACGAGGACGCCCCGCTTCTTCAGCTCCTCGATCGGGGCCCGCACCCGTCCGATGCGCTCGCGCAGTTCGGGGTCGTCGTAGTACGAGCCGGGCGTCTGGAGGAAGCGCACCCCGGCCGCCCGCATGTGGTCCACCGTGGCCAGGATGTCGTTGGTGGCCAGCGCGATGTGCTGCACGCCGGGGCCGCGGTAGAACTCGAGGTACTCGTCGATCTGCGACTTCTTACGGCTGACGGCCGGCTCGTTGAGCGGGAACTTGACCTTGCGCGTGCCGTCGGCCACCACCTTCGACATCAGCGCGGAGTATTCGGTGGCGATGTCGTCGCCGACGAACTCGGCCATGTTCGTGAAGCCCATCACCCTGCGGTAGAACTCCACCCACTCGTCCATCCTGCCCAGCTCGACGTTGCCGACGCAGTGGTCGATGGCCTGGAACAACCGCCCGTTCCTGGTCGCGGGCGGTGCGACCAGCGGCTCGGCGGGGGCGTAGCCGGGCAGGTAGGGGCCGCCGTAGTTGGACCTGTCCACGAGGGTGTGCCGGGTCTCGCCGTACGCGGCGATGGCCGCGAGCACCACCTTGCCGTGCTCGTCCTCCACCGTGTGCGGCTCCACCAGCCCTTTGGCCCCGTGGGCGACGGCGTAGGCGTAGCCGCTCTCCACGTCGGGCACCTCGATGGCCAGGTCGATGACCCCGTCGCCGTGCTCGGCCACGTGCCGTGCCAGGTCCGTGCCGGGCCGGATCGGGGCCCGCAGCTCGAAGGTGGCGCTGCCCGAGGTGAGCACGTACGCGGCCTGGTCGGGGCTGCCGTTCTCCGGCCCCCTGTAGGCCACCAGTCGCATGCCGAAGGCGGTCGAGTAGTAGTGGGCGGCCTGCCGGGCGTTGCCCACGGCGAACACCACGGCGTCCATGCCGTTGACCGGGAAGACATCACTCATGTCTCCAACTCTGGTTTTGTCTGGACGAGTTGCGCAACAGTTACCTCAATGAGTGCACAATCTGCCTAGCCAGTGGCCAAATGGGTGCGCAATTCTGTACAGCATGACGATCGACGAACTCGACTCCCGGCTGATCGCCCTGCTGACCGCCGAGCCCCGGCTGGGGATCCTGGAGTGCTCGCGGCGGCTCGGCGTGGCCCGTGGCACGGTCCAGGCCCGGCTCGACCGCCTCGTCGAACGGGGGGTGATCACGGGCTTCGGCCCCGACGTGTCACCGGTCGCGCTCGGCTACGACGTCACCGCGTTCGTCAGCATGGAGATCAGGCAGGTGGCCGGGCACGATCCGGTGGCCGACCGGCTGGCGCGCATTCCCGAGGTGCTCGAAGTGCACACGATCACCGGTGACAGTGATCTTTTGTGCCGCGTGGTCGCCAGGACGAATGCCGATTTGCAGCGCGTAATCGATCGCATCGTCGATGTGCAGGGTGTGCTCCGGACTAATTCGATCATCGCCCTTGACACGCCGGTTCCCTACCGAGTGGTGCCTTTGGTCGCCGATGTTCCGCGTCGAGAGGCTGGATAGACGTACCATCGCTAAGGGACTAGGCACCGTTATCGATCGTTTACCCTTACCATTCGCCCAGCTTGCGGGGGTTGGGTCAGGCTCTGACGAGAGGGTCGAGGGTGCGGAGTGGTGGTGGGTGACGGAATGCGGAAGCGACGGATTCTGCGAGTCGTACTGATATCTCTGGGCACGGGGATCCTCGTACTGGCCGGGCTTTTCGCTATTGCCTGGGCGTTGACTCCAATTCCCGACACAACGCAGAAGCAGGCCACCGCGCAGGGTTCGGTGATCTATTACCGCGACGGAAAGAGCGTGCTCGCCCGGCAGGGCATCGACCGCAGAAAAGTCGATCTCGCCCAGGTGCCGGAACACGTCCGCGACGCGGTCATCGCCGCCGAGAACCGCTCCTTCTACCAGGACGGCGGCGTCTCGATCAAGGGCACCGCGCGGGCCGTCTGGTCCACCCTCAGCGGGCAGCAGCTCCAGGGCGGCTCCACCATCACCCAGCAACTCGTGCGCAACTACTACAGCGGCCTGAGCCAGGAACGTTCCGTCGTCCGCAAGTTCAAAGAGATCCTCATCGCGATGAAGGTCGACCAGTCCCGGTCGAAGGACTGGGTGCTGGAGCAGTACCTCAACACGATCTACTTCGGCCGCGGCGCCAACGGCGTCCAGTCGGCGGCCCGCGCCTACTTCGGTAAAGACGTCGAGAAGCTGGCCGTCTCCGAGGGCGCCTACCTCGCCTCGGTGATCCAGCAGCCCAGCCGCTTCGCCGCCCCCAAGGGCACCGACCTGGCGGCGGCCAGGGAACGCTGGCAGTCGGTGATCAACGCCATGGGGGCGACCGGCGGGCTCACCCCGCAGCAGGCCGCCGCCGAGCGCTTCCCCGAGCTGGTCGAGCCGAAGAAGCCGTTCGAGCTCAAGGGGCAGGCCCAGTACATGCTGGAGCAGGTCACCGCCGAGCTGAACCGCCGCGGCTACACCGACGAGGACATCAACAGCGGCGGGCTCAAGATCGTCACGACCTTCGACAAGAAGCTCATGCAGGCCGCCCAGCGGGCCGTGGAGGAGACGCTGCCGGACGGCACGCCCCAGAAGGTGCGCACTGGACTGGCGGCCGTCGATCCCGCCTCGGGCGAGGTCGTCGCCTTCTACGGGGGCAAGCCGTCGCAGTCGAAGTACTACGACAGCGCCTTCTCGGCCAAGGTGATGGCCGGATCCACGTTCAAGCCGTACACACTGGCCGCGGCCCTGAACGACGGCTTCGACCTGTCCACCAGGGTCGACGGCAACTCGCCGCTGCGCGTGGCGTCGGCCTCCCAGTCGATCCCCAACGACGGCGACCGCTCCTACGGCCAGATCGACCTGATCAGCGCCACCCAGAACTCCGTCAACACCGCGTTCGTGGACCTCGGGCAGAAGGTCGGCCTCGACAAGGTGGCCAGGATCGCCGAGGCGGCCGGCCTGCCCGCCGAACAGCTCGACCAGCACAAGAGCGCCGCCGCCTTCCCGCTCGGCGTGGCCTCCGTCAGCGCCGTGCAGAACGCCTCCGGCTTCTCCACCTTCGCCAACAAGGGTGTGCACGTGGAGGCGCACGTCGTCAGGTCCGTCACCGACGCGGAGGGCCGCAAGGAGGTCGTCAAGCCCACCGAGACCAAGGCGGTGAGCGAGCAGGCCGCGGCCGACACGACGTACGCGATGCAGCAGGCCGTCAAGTACGGCACCGGCACCGCCGCCCGCCTCTACGACCGTCCGGTGGCCGGCAAGACCGGCACCACCGACGACTCCAAGTCCGTCTGGTTCAACGGCTTCACCCCGCAGCTCGCGGTGGCCGTGGACATGTTCCGCGACGACAACGCCACCGTCACGATCCCCGGGTACGGCACGCAGTTCGGCGGCCAGCTCCCGGCGCAGATCTGGCGGGCCTTCATGACCGAGGCGATGTCGGGCAAGCCGGTCGAGGAGTTCCCCGAGCCGTCGGAGTACGGCTGGGGCTCCGACTCCTACACCCAGCCCGACCGCGACGGCGACCTGCCCGGCCAGGACTACAGCCCGCCGCCGAACCAGGACGACTGGAACCAGCCGGAGCCCGGCTTCACCCAGCAGCCGTTCGGCGACCAGCCGGAACAGCAGCAGCAGAGCCCCGACGGCGACCAGACGCCCGACGAGCAGCCGCAGGAGAGCGCACCGTCGGCCACAGAGGTCCCCGAGCAGCCGTCGGTGCAGGAGAGCTCCGTGGACGACGGCAGGAACCGCCCGCAGCAGGCGAACCGCTGATCGCGTCCGCCCGCCGCGGGCTCAGCCGGCCGCCAGCTCGGCGCGCAGCTCCTCGACGGTCGTCACAGGCATCCGGCAGGTGAACCCCCTGCACACGTAGGCGGCCGGCGTCTCGCCGACCGTCCCCCGGCCCTCCAGCAGCGCGGGGAAGGCGGGTTCACGCGGCACGAGCGGATCACCGCTGCCCCGTTCGGCGGCGTCGTCGTGGCCGAGCGCCACCACGAGCCCGGGGACGTCCGCGAGCAGCGCCTCCCGGTGCAGCGCCGCCGTACGCGGGTCGTCGGCGGGCCCGACCACGGCCACCTCCACGGGCCCCGACAGCGCGGCCCGCGCCACGGCCAGCCCCCACCCAGCGAACCGGGCGTGCCCGGCGGCCAGCACGGACACGGTGCCGAGCGCGGCGTGCGCGGCGTCACGGTGGCGCATGGAGCCGGTCAGGGCCCCGTAGGACAGCAGCGCGCCAGCGGCGGCGTACTGGCCGGAGGGGGTGGCGTTGTCCGTGGGGTCCTGCGGGCGCTGGAAGAGCCGCTCGGCGTCGTCGGCGGTGTCGTAGAAGCCGCCGGCCCCGTCGGAGAAGCGGTCGAGCACGGCGTCGAGCAGGGAGCCCGCCAGGCGCAGCCACCTGGCCTCGCCGGACACGCCATAGAGCGCGATCAGGCCCTCGGCCACGTTCGCGTAGTCGTCCAGCACCCCGGCGTTCGCGCCCGCCCGGCCGTCCCTGGAGGTGCGCAGCAGCCTCCCGTCGGCCACGTGCGTGCTCGCCAGCAACTCGGCCGCCTCCGTGGCCGCCGTCACCAGGCCGGGCCGCTCGAACACGGCCCCGGCCTCCGCCAGCGCGGCGATGGCCAGGCCGTTCCACGAGGCCACGACCTTGTCGTCGCGCCCCGGACGCACCCGCCGCTCCCTGGCCGCCAGCAGCCGCGCCCGCACGTCCGCGTGGCGCTCCGGGTCCTCGGGGTCGGTCAGGAGCTGCAGCACCGAGGCGCCGTGCTCGAACGTGCCCTGCGGCGTCACCTCGAACAGCCCGGCGGCCCACCGGCCGTCGTCGTCGCCGAGCGCCTCGCGCAGCTCGCCGGGCGTCCAGACGTAGAACTTGCCCTCCACGCCCTCGCTGTCGGCGTCGAGCGCCGAGGCGAACCCGCCCTCCGGCGTGCGCAGCTCGCGCAGCAGCCAGCCGGCCGTCTCCAGCGCCACCCGGCGGGCCAGGTCGCCGCCGCCCGCCTTCCACCAGTGCGTGTAGACGCGCAGCAGCAGGGCGTTGTCGTAGAGCATCTTCTCGAAGTGCGGCACCACCCAGCTCTCGTCCACGCTGTAGCGGGCGAACCCGCCGGCGAGCTGGTCGTACATGCCGCCCCTGGCCATGGCCTCCAGCGTCGTGGCGCTCATCTCGCGCTCGCCCGAGCGCAGCAGGAACTCCAGCACCATCGACGGCGGGAACTTCGGCGCGCCGCCGAAGCCGCCGTCGGCCGTGTCGAAGGACTCCCGCAGGTTCAGCATGGCCTGCCGCAGCGTCTCCTCGCCCGGCAGCGGGCCGCTCGGCAGCGTGGTCTGCGTGTTGAGCGCCTCCACCACCTTGGCGCCCTGCTTCAGCACCGACTCCCTGTCGCCGGTCCAGACGTTGTGCACCTCGGTGAGCAGGCGCTGGAAGTGGGGACGCGGGAAGTACGTGCCGCAGTAGAACGGGTGCCCCTCGGGCGTCGCGAACACCGTCATCGGCCAGCCGCCCTGACGCGTCATGGCCTGCGTGGCGCCCATGTAGACGGCGTCCACGTCGGGCCGCTCCTCGCGGTCGACCTTGATGTTGACGAAGTGCTCGTTCATCAGGCGCGCGGTCGCGGCGTCCTCGAAGCTCTCATGAGCCATCACGTGGCACCATGTGGATGTCAAGAAGCGGGTAACCAATGGCAGGATGAGTACCCCACACTGATCAACAGGGGCACGTCCCGCCTACTCGCTTCTTGCATCGCCTCCTCTCCCCAAGGCCACCAATCAACAGGGTTGTCGGCGTGCTGGAGGAGGTAGGGAGAAGTCTCACTACCCAGCCTGTTCATAGAGCCAGGCTCTCACACCATCAGAACAGGACGATGCTGGTGCGGAGCACATGTCGACTCTCGTCCTCGCTCACCGGACACCGTGCTCCTGCCGCCGGCGCAGGACGTCGTCCAAGGTGGTGGTGGGCAGCGCTCCGGCTTCGGCCGCTGCCCGGACGCGGTCGCGATCGGGGTCGGCATCGAGCATCGCCCGCCCCCACCAGGCGTTGAGCACAGCATCCAGTTCGGGGCCCTGCCGAGCTTCGTGGAGTTCGGCGAAGAACTGAGCACGGCGACCGCCCCGCAGCGCGGCGGAAACGCCGCCGATCGTGCGCGGCACCCTGGAATCGCCGGTTGTGCCCCTGTGGACAGGCTGAGTGCTCATGTCACCAGCTTTCACGCCGTCAGCCTAGGTCTTGATCTCATCCGCACGCGGGATTCCGGTGACACGTCATGGCTGCGGGCTGGGGCTTCGCCGGGGTTTCGGGGCGTGGGTACGCTCGTGTCGTCGTCCGGACGGCCCGGCGGGCCGGAGGGTGCCCAGTGGCGTGCGGGCGTGTGGGGAACGGGAAAGGGACCGCCTGATGACATCCGAGCAGCACGACGTGGAGGTGCACCTCGACCGGTTGCTGGAGGAGCGCGGGATGACGCTGGTCCAGCTGGCCGGCCGGGTCGGCATCACCAACGTCAACCTGTCGATACTCAAGAACAACCGCGCCAAGGCGATCCGGTTCACGACCCTGGGCAAGCTCTGCGAGGTGCTCGGCTGCCAGCCGGGAGACCTGCTGTCCTACGCTCCCCGCGCGCCGATGACTCAGGACGCCGACACGGCGTAGGTTACGGGTCGTGGATATGGACTTCGTCTGCGCCCAGGCCGGTCGGCCGGCTTCCGCCCTCACCCGCAGGGATCTGGCACGCGCGCTGCTCGCCGTGCCGTCCGGCGTGGCCCTGGTCGCGCTGCCCGACCTGAGACGGGCCATGATGTCGGCGGGCAACCCGCTCTCCCTCGCGTTCTGGGAGTCCGCCAAGGCGACGCTCAGCTCGATCGAGGCGGGGGTGGCCACGGTGGGTGACGTCCAGCGGTGGGTCGAGTCCACCGGCACCGAGCCGATCCTGATGACGCCCAGCTACTTCGTCTGGCCGGAGGAGGACGAGCGCGGGCCGGTGGCGGTCGAGATGTTCGCCCGGCTGGTGGCGCACCTGGAGGAGCGGGTCGCCGACGGGGAGATCGACCCCGACGCGCTGGTCACCGGCGACCGGGCCGCCCGCGCGGCCTTCGAGGAACTGCAGGAGCGCTGGCTGAGCACGCCGCTGCCGGACGGCCGGGTGCCCGGGTTCGCGGTCAGCGACGAGCAGGACGAGGAGCTGTTCGCGGCCTGGGACGAGGAGGAGGCGTTCGCGCTGGAGGAGCTGCGCCGGATCATGGCGGAGCTGCCCAGGCGGCCCGAACTGCCGGCCGCGGAGCTGGCGGTGGCCGCGGCGCGGCTGCGGGCGCTGCTCGTCCTGCCCGGCTATCCCGCCAACGTGCTGCGGGCCTGCGCCGGGTTCGTCGACCGGCCGGTGCCGGACGACGACGAGGAGCTGTGGCTGGAGGTGGTGGCGGGCGTGGCGGGGCCGATCTCGGACCTGCCGGAGACCGAGGACGTGCTGGAGGAGTTCGCCGACCTCGACAGGGAGCTGAACGTCGAGGACACGGCGCTGGCCAACCTGTGCGCGATCCAGCACGCCGACTGGCTGGCCGGGGTGGCGGCGCTGGTGCGGCTGGGCCCCGGGGTGCTGGCCTCGCCGGAGCGGATGGCCCGGCTCATCGCCGAGTCGGAGGACATCGACATCGACGTGCAGGACGCCGACGATCTCGACACGACGGAGACGCTGTTCACGTCGGTGGTGAGCCTTTGGGGGCACCTCGGCGTCGTGGACGAGGACGAGGTGCTCACCCCGCTGGGCTGGTGGGGGCTGCCGATGGCGCTCGAACGCGCCTGGTCGCCGGCCTCCGAGTGACGGTTCAGTCGACGAGGTCGGCGAACTCGGGGTGGCGCTCGATGTACTTGGCGACGTAGGGGCAGCGTGGCTCGACGCGCAGGCCGGTGTCGGCGCTCGCCTGGAGGGCGTAGCCGACCAGCTTGCCCGCCAGCCCCTGCCCCTCGTAGGCGGGCAGCACCTCGGTGTGGGTGAAGACGATCTTGGTGGGCAGCAGCAGATAGTCGGCGAACCCGGCGACCTTGCCGTCCACGAGGAGCTCGAAGCGGCTTTCCGTCGAGTTGTCGACTATGTCGATCGGCATCTACTTCTTGGCCTTCTCGTCGTGGGACTCGTCGTGGCTCTCGGCCTCGGCCTCGCCCTCGTGCGGCACCTGGATCTTCGAGATCTGCTTGTTCATCGACTTGATCAGGATGTACAGGGCGAGCCCGAGGAAGGCCACGACGACGAACCCGAGCAGACCCGGGCTCACTTCACCTGCTGCTAGAACCATCACACCTCCAGTCTGCCACCGGGGTGCCGTGCTCCCGCCATCGGTCAGGCCCTGCTCCCGGGCCTCAGCGGCAGGCGGGTTCGACCTCGTCGGCGTGGATGCCGGTGAACAGGTCGTCCTCCGGCAGCGCGGTGTCGACCAGGGAGCGCGCCAGGTGGTAGTCCTCGGTCGGCCAGATCTCCTGCTGCAGTTCGCGCGGGCAGACGAACCAGAAGCCGTCGGGGTCCACCTGGGTGGCGTGCGCGAGCAGCGCCTCGTCGCGGAGCTGGAAGTAATCGCCGCACGGCACCCGCGTGGTGACCGGCCACTTGGCGGGGCGGTCCTCCCAGCGGGAGATCCAGTCGGCGTACGGGGAGCCGAGGTCGCGCTCGGTCATCGCCTCGTGCAGCGCCTCGAAACGCTCCTTGGTGAAGCCCATCTGGTAGTAGAGCTTGAGCGGCTGCCAGGGGTCGCCGGCGCCGGGGTAGCGGTCGGGGTCGCCGGCCGCCTCGAACGCCTCGACCGAGACCTTGTTGGTCATGATGTGGTCGGGGTGCGGGTAGCCGCCGTCGTCGTCGTAGGTGATGATCACGTGCGGCCTGAACTCGCGTACGGCCGCGACCAGCGGCGCGGCGGCGTCCTCCAGCTTCTGCAGGCCGAAGCAGCCCTCGGGGAGCGCCTCGTCCTCGTTCTCCGGCAGCCCGGAGTCGACGAAGCCCATGAAACGCTGCTCGACGCCGAGGATCTTGCGCGCTCGCGCCATCTCGGCCCTGCGTACCTCGCCGATGTTGGCGACGATCTCGGGCCGGTCCATCTTCGGGTTGAGCACGGAGCCGCGTTCACCGCCTGTGAGGGTACACACCAGGACTTCCACGCCCTCGCGCACGTAACGTGCCATCGTCGCGGCGCCCTTGCTCGACTCGTCGTCGGGATGGGCGTGAACGGCCATCAGCCTCAGCGGTGCACTCACGGGCTCGATGCTCCTCAGTTGGGACCGGTCAGTCGCCCAGACAGGTTAGTTTCTGCTGGGCGGTCGCGAGGGCACACCCCTCACGGGCGACAATTGTCTCGGATAACGCTGAGGGAGTGCAGGGAGATTCCGCCATGGTCACCAGAGATGCCGGGAACGGGCCCGTTCTCGGCACGCCCGACGACTTTCCTGACCGACCCAGACGAGGTGGCCGGCTGGTCGTCCACGTGGTGATCGGCGTGCTGGTTGCCATCATCGCAGGTGGCTGGGGCTACGTGATGTGGTCGATGACGGCCGGGGGGTCGGAGGCGCCGGCCCAGGTCGTGACGTTCAAGATCAACGGTCCGAGCAGCGCGGAGATCACCTTTGAGGTGTACAAGCCAGACGATAGGGTGGCCGTCTGCCGGATCAGGGCGCTGGACGTCAATCACGCGGAAGTGGGCAGCAGGGAAGTAAGAATCCGGGCTGGTGAGGGTAGTAAGCAGCTCAAGGAAAGCCTCGACACGAGCGGCGAGGCCACTTCCGTCCACATCCAGTACTGCAATCTCGTATAGTGAGACATTTGGGGAAGCGTTCGAGCGGTTAAGTTGTTAGCCTTTCGCAATTCAACCGTACGTAACCTCAACTGATCTCAGGGCCCCCTAGGCAAGCAAGGAGAACCCGTGGCCGACTCTCGCGATGAGAACGTCACCTGGCTGACGCAGGAGGCGTACGACCGCCTGAAGGCGGAGTACGAGTATCTCTCGGGCCCCGGGCGCGTCGACATCGCCAAGAAGATCGAGGCCGCCCGGGAAGAGGGCGACCTGAAGGAGAACGGCGGCTACCACGCCGCCAAGGACGAGCAGGGCAAGATGGAGGCCCGGATCTTCCACCTCCGGCAGATCCTCGACAGCGCCCAAGTCGGCGAGGCCCCCAAGGCCGAGGGCGTGGTGGGCCCCGGAATGACGGTGACCATCCGGTTCGTCGGCGACGACGACGAGGTCACCTTCCTGCTGGCCTCCCGCGAGGAGAGCGGCGCACCGATCGACGTCTACTCGCCCAAGTCCCCGCTCGGGGCGGCGATCAACGGCAAGAAGATCGGGGAGAAGGCGACCTACTCCATGCCCAACGGACGGCAGAACACCGTCGAGATCCTCGAGGCTGTGCCGTACATCGGCAACTGACCCCCTCCGAACATGACCGCCGGGCCCACGTCGGCCCGGCGGATTTTCCGCATTTGCCGGTAATTCACCATCCGCCGGGGATGTTACCGGGGCCCCCGATGCCGCAGGGGTCCGGGATCCGGCAGGACCTCAGCTTCTTAGTCAAGAGCCGCAAGCGGCGCAACACGTACAAGCTGGTGCCGTTCATCGTGGTGACGCTGGTCGCGGTGCTGACCGCGGACGTGCTGCTGCTGACGCAGCCGCAGACCGCCACCACGACCGGCGAGGCAGCGCGCGCCACGCCGCGGCAGACGCCGCTGGCGCAGCAGCGCCCGCTACGGCAGCAGCAGCCGGCCACGACCACGCAGCCGGTGGCGCCGCTGAGCAAACTGCACAAGCCCAACCTGTTCGTGCTCACGCGCAAGCCGTTCACCGACGAGATGTTGCGCAAGGTCGCCAAGCTGTCGGGCGTACGGGCCCTCGAACTGGCCGACGCGGCCTCGATCACCCTCGACGGCAAGCGGGTCCAGACTTTGGCCGTCAACCCCTCGACGTTCCGGTCCTACACCCCCAAGGTGACCGCCTCGTCCGACGCGTTGTGGCAGAACGTCGCCGCCGGGGACGTGGCGGTCTCGTTCGTGCTGGGCAACGACGGCGGGCTGCCCCTGCACTCCCGGGTGGCCGCGGGCTCGACCAGGCAACTGCGCATCGGCGCGTACGCGACCACCGGGTTCGGCGCGGTGGACGCCGTCGTGTCCAGGGACGTCGGCCGCGCGCTCGGGCTGCCCCGCGACAACGCGCTCATCGTCAGCGCCCCGAAGGCCGACTCCGACACGCTGCGCAAGCGGATCCTCAAGGCGCTGGGCAAGGGCACGCAGGTGGCCGAGGTCAACCCGGTGCTGCCCCAGCCGCGCCAGAACGTGACCCGGCGCAGTTGGCCGGCGGGCTCGTTCATGACCGGCGAACAGCTCACCGTGGCGCTCAAGGCGGCGGTCTCCAAGCTGGGCCGCCCGTACGTGTGGGGTGCCGAGGGGCCCGACACCTTCGACTGCTCGGGGCTGGTCCAGTGGGCCTACGGGCAGGCGGGGGTGCGCATGCCGCGGGTCACGCACCAGCAGTGGGTGACCGGGCCGCAGGTGCCGTTCGCGCAGGCGCAGCCGGGCGACCTGCTCTTCTGGCGCAACGACCCGACCAACCCCGACTACATCTCGCATGTGGCGATCTACTGGGGCGAGGGGAAGATGTTGCACGCGCCGCGTACCGGCGACGTCGTGAAGATCGCCCCGGTGAGCACCAGGAACCTCGCGGGCGTCGTACGGGTCAGCCCCGTCGCGGCGGCCAAGGTCCGCTGAGCCTTACCCGGCGTACAGGTCTGTGTTCCCTGCGCGGGCAATTCGGCCGCAAGAATGTAATGTTCATTACATGACAACAGACGATGTGACCGCGCAGGTACGCGGCTGGTTCGCCGGGCGGCTCCCCGAGGGGTGGTTCACCGGCGCGCCGGAGATCGTCAGGGACCGCGAGGAGATCGCGGTGCTCGGCACCCTGCCCGACCCGCCCGCCGACACGCCCGAGGCCGAGCGTGGCGCCCTGATCGAGGGGCTGGCCAGGAGGTTCAGGGAGGAGACGCGCGAGCGGCGGATCGAGATCGCCAAGGAGGCCGAGCGCCGGTTCCGGCAGAAGGTCTCCTGGGGCGTGGTCTGCGGCGGCGAGACTGTGATGTTCACCACACTGTCCGTGCCCGTCATGACCCGGCTGCGCCAGGCCGAGCGCCAGGTCCTCGACACGCTCGTGGCCGCCGGCGTGGCCAGGAGTCGCAGCGACGCGCTCGCCTGGTGCGTACGCCTGGTCGGCAAGAACACCGACGAGTGGCTCGCCGAGTTGCGCGACGCCCTCCAGCACGTCGACCGCGTTCGCTCCGCGGGCCCCGACGTCCATTCATGAAGCCCTCCAGCGGAAACGGCTCGGCGAAAGGACTAAACCACTCCGGGAATTGGTTTAGACCAGCTCGATTGGACTGGACCAATGCCCCGGGAGGGCCCCGGAAATTACTCTTTTAAATCGCCTCCGTGTGGGTAGGCTCCCTCAATCGTCAGGGCCGCTGCCTGCGGCGACGCACCCAGCCAAAGGTCTATGCCAATTGGCTTTCCGGGCGTCTCGTCGTTAATGATGACTGGGCCCTGAGAGAGTGGAGGAGTCAAGTCGTGTCCGTTTCCATGGATGTAGCAGCGCCCACGGCCAATAAGGAATTGGCCGCCTGGGTGAACGAGATCGCAGCCCTCACCCAGCCGGACCGCGTCGAGTGGTGCGACGGGTCCGAGGAGGAGTGGACTCGGCTGACCAACCTCCTCGTCGATCAGGGCACGCTCACCCGGCTGGCCGCCAGGCCCAACAGCTTCTACGCCAAGTCCGACCCCTCCGACGTGGCACGGGTCGAGGACCGCACCTACATCTGCTCCGAGCGCCGCGAGGACGCCGGGCCCACGAACAACTGGATCGCGCCCGACGAGATGCGCCAGACGTTCGGCAAGCTGTTCAAGGGCTGCATGCGCGGCCGCACGATGTACGTCGTGCCGTTCTGCATGGGCCCGCTGGGCGGCGAGATCTCCCAGCTCGGGGTGGAGATCACCGACTCCGCGTACGTCGCCGTGTCCATGCGCGTCATGACCCGCATGGGCGAGCGGGCGCTGCGCCTGATCGAGGAGCGGGGCGACTTCGTCAAGGCGGTCCACTCCGTCGGGGCCCCGCTGCGACCCGGCCAGGAGGACGTGCCCTGGCCGTGCAGCTCCACGAAGTACATCAGCCACTTCCCCGAGAGCCGCGAGATCTGGTCCTACGGTTCCGGCTACGGCGGCAACGCGCTGCTCGGCAAGAAGTGCTACGCCCTGCGCATCGCCAGCGTGATGGCCCGCGACGAGGGCTGGCTGGCCGAGCACATGCTCGTGCTCAAGCTGACGCCGCCCTCCGGCGAGGCCCGCTACATCGCCGCGGCCTTCCCCAGCGCCTGCGGCAAGACCAACCTCGCCATGCTCCAGCCCACGATCCCGGGCTGGAAGGTCGAGACGATCGGCGACGACATCGCCTGGATGCGCTTCGGCGCGGACGGCCGCCTCTACGCCATCAACCCGGAGGCCGGCTTCTTCGGCGTGGCCCCCGGCACCGGCGAGGTGACCAACGCCAACGCGATCAAGACGCTCTGGGGCAACAGCATCTTCACCAACGTCGCGCTCACCGACGACGGCGACGTGTGGTGGGAGGGCCTCACCGAGCAGCCGCCGGCGCACCTGACCGACTGGAAGGGCCGCTCCTGGACGCCCGGCGGCGACGAGCCCGCCGCCCACCCCAACGCGCGCTTCACCACGCCTGCCGCGCAGTGCCCGACCATCGCGCCGGAGTGGCAGGACCCCAAGGGCGTGCCGATCTCGGCGATCCTGTTCGGCGGTCGCCGCGCCACCGCCGTGCCTCTGGTGACGGAGTCGCTGAGCTGGCAGCACGGCGTCTTCCTCGGAGCCAACGTCGCCTCCGAGAAGACCGCCGCCGCCGAGGGCAAGGTCGGCGAGCTGCGCCACGACCCGTTCGCCATGCTGCCGTTCTGCGGCTACAACATGGGCGACTACTTCGGCCACTGGCTGGAGGTCGGCCGCCGCGAGGGCGCCCGGCTGCCCAGGATCTACTACGTCAACTGGTTCAGGAAGAACGACCAGGGCACGTTCGTCTGGCCGGGCTTCGGCGAGAACAGCCGCGTGCTCAAGTGGATCGTCGACCGGCTCAACGGCGTGGCCGAGGCCGTGCCGACGCCGATCGGCCTGCTGCCGGCCGAGCTCGACACCGAGGGCCTCGACCTGTCGGACGAGGACCTGCGCACGCTGCTCACCGTCGACCGGGACGTCTGGCGCGAGGAGGCCGCGCTGATCCCGGACCACTTCAACACGTTCGGCAGCCACCTGCCGAAGGAGCTGTGGGACGAGTACAACGCGCTGCTCGACCGCCTCGACTGAACCCGTCCGCACCGGCGCCGGTCGTCCTCGTGACGGTCGGCGCCGTTTCGTGTGCGCCGGCTGTGACGGGAGGGCCGGTCGGGGCGGCCGGTCCGGCTGAGGTGGCGGGCCGGGTGGCGGGTGCGGATCCGGCGGGAGCTAAACGAGCAAAACCCGGGACTCCGTGACGCGCGGTCGTACGTTGCCGGTAAGTGTCTTTCCGGCACGTGGGCTGATCGGCCGCACGAGGGGAGGCCGCACATGGATCTGTTCCTGCTCATTGTCTCGGTGGCTATCGCGGCTTACGCCGCCGTCACCATCCGGGCCCTGCGAAAGGGCCACGCCGCCATCAGGGCCGAGGGCACGGGGGCCCTTTACCGTGATCTCGGCCACTACGACCTGGCCTATCTCGTGGGCGGCCCGCGGCGGGCGGCCGACACGGCGCTGGCCGTCCTGGCCGAACGCGGCGCCATCCGCGTCTCGCGCGGCGGCCGGGTGCACCGGGTCGTGCGCACCTCGGTCGAGGGGGACCCACTTGAGGAGACGGTGCTGGGCGCGGTGGCCGCCCGGTCGGGCCTGCCGCTGGTGTCGCTCAGGGCCGAGGTCGGCGGGAGCCTCGCGATGGAGGCGATCAAGCAGCACCTCACGACGCTGGGCCTGCAACGCTCCGACGGCGCGTTCGACGTGGCCGCGCGGCTCGCTCGGCGGCTGCGCCTGCTGGCCGTGCCGGCTCTGGCCGGCTTCGTGATCGAGGGGCTGACCGTCGTCCTGGCCCCGAACCTGTCCGCCGGGCTCGCCACGCTCGTCTTCGCGGGCACGGCGCTCGTCTCGGAACTCGTCCACGCGGGGCACCGGCGGGCCACGCGGGTCACGGTCACCGCGTCCGGCCAGGAGGCGATGGACTCGGCCAGGCGGTCGCACGTCAGGGGCGTGGCCAAGGGGCCGGTCGCGCTCGCGCTCTACGGCGTCGGCGAGGTGCGCGACAAGAAGCTGCGGACCGAACTCGGCCGCCGCCAGGTCCAGCGCGGCCGGGGCGGCGGCGGGACCGCGTACGTCGGGGGCTCCACGAGCGGCAGCGCGTCAGCTTCGGCGGGCTGCGGCAGTGGGACGTCGGGCTGTGGCAGCGGGACGTCGGGCTGCGGCGGGGGCGGCGGCTGCGGCGGTGGCGGCTGCGGAGGCGGAGGGAGCTGACCATGGCGGGGCTGGGAGTGGGCATCGGCTGGCGGCCGGAGCTGGACCTGACCATCGAGCGGATGGCCGGCGTCGGCTTCGTCGAGGTGGTCGCCGAGAACATCAGTCCCGCCCGTCTGCCCGAGTCGCTGCGGGAACTGCGAGACGGAAGCATGCCGGTGATCCCCCACGGGGTGTCGCTCGGTGTCGGCGGCGCGGAGCCGCCCGACCCCGGCCGGCTGGCCTCGCTGGCCGCGTGCGCGGCGGCGCTGGACGCGCCGCTGGTCAGCGAGCACCTGGCGTTCGTACGGGCCGGCGGCGTGGAGGTTGGGCACCTGCTGCCCGTGCCGCGCACGTGGGACGCCCTGCGGGTGGTCGCCGACAACGTGCGCCGGGCCCAGGACGCGCTGCCCGTCCCGCTCGCCCTGGAGAACGTGGCGGCCGTCTTCGGCTGGCCCGAGGACGAGCTGACCGAGGCGCAGTTCCTGGCCGAACTGGTCGAGCGCACCGGCGTGGGGCTGCTGATCGACGTGGCCAACCTCTACACCAGTCAGGTCAACCTGGGGTTGCCCGCCGTGGCGGCGCTGGACGCGCTGCCGCTGGAGCACCTCGCGTACGTCCACGTGGCCGGCGGCTACGAGCACGACGGCCTCTGGCACGACACCCACACCACGGCCGCGCCTCAGGCCGTGCTCGACCTGCTCACCGAGCTGTGCTGCCGGGCCACCCCGCCCGGCGTGCTGCTGGAGTGGGACGACGAGTACCCGAGCGACGCCGTGCTGACCGATGAACTGTCCAGGATCAGGGCCGCGATGGCGATGGCCGGAAGGGCCCGGTGACACCGAGGGAGTCGCGGCGGCTCGCCGGCGAACAGGGGCCGCCGGCGCAGCCGCGGCGACCCACTCCGGAGGATCGGCTGCGGCTGGCCGAGGCGCAGAGCCGGGTGGTGGCCGCCCTGGTCACGGGGGCCGAGCCGCCCGAGGGCTTCGACCCGGCGCGCCTGCGGGCGCAGGCCGCGAGCCTGGTCGCCAAACGCCGTGGCATCGTGGTCAGGATCCGCCCGGACACGGCCGCCGCCGCGGGCCTTGGCCTGGTCGCGGAGTTCGCCGCGTACGCGCGGGCCCGCGCCACGCCGCCGCCCGGTTACCGGGCCGACGCCGACGACTTCGCCGCCTGGCTGCGCGGGCGCGGCCTGCTGCCGGACGAGCCGGCTCCCAGACGCCCCTGGTGGTCCCGCCTGCCCGGGCTACGCTGATCGTAGCAAGCGCTTGGGAGGCGAGATGCGGATCGTCAACATGGGCGAATGGCCCCTGGGCCCGGAGGACGAGCGGGAGCACGAGCCCGGCGGCGAGCCGCTGTGGAACGAGTCCTGGTACTTCGACTTCGTCTCCGAGGACGGCCGGCTGGGCGGCTACGTCCGCCTCGGCCGCTACCCCGGCTGGGGCCGCGCCTGGTACTGGGCCTGCCTGGTCACCCCGGACGGCCCCCGCGCCGCGGTACTGGACCACGAGGCCCCGCTGCCCGGCCCCGGCCTCAGTGTGCCGGGCAGCGGCTACGAGGCCGTCCACGACCTCGTCGAGCCCTTCGAGCGGGCGCGGGTCCGGCTGCGCTCCGGGCGGCTCTCGCTCGACCTCGAGTACCGCACGGTCGCCGGCGTCTACGGCTACGCGCTCACCCCCCGCTACGAGATCCCCTGCGAGGTCACCGGCACGATCGACGGCGTCGCCTTCCACGGCCACGGTGAGCGCGACCACAGTTGGGGCGTGCGTGACTGGTGGTCGTTGTCGTGGTTGTGGAGCAGCGCCCGCCTGGCGGACGGCACGTACCTGCACGGCATGCGCGCCAACCTGGGCCTGGAGGTGGCCTGGCCGGCGTTCCTGGCGGCCGAGGGGGAACTGGCCCACGCGGAGGGCTTCTCGGCGGCCACCGACTTCGACGGGGACCGTCCGGCGCGTACCGTGCTGGGCTTTCCCGGGTGCGTCACGACCGTGCGGCCCCTCGCGTTCGCCCCCGTGACGCTCACCTCGCCGCACGGGGCGGTGGCCGAGTTCCCGAGGGCGATGTGCGCGTACGAGACCGAGGACGGCCGTACGGGGCACGGCTGGACGGAGTGGCACCAGCCGCCGGGCTGGCGGGAGCACGCCTGGGTTCCGGGGGTTTAGGGGGCATTCGCCGGGAAACGCAGAGGGGGGTGGGAGGACTACGCTGCGTCGATGGTTCCTATCTGACCGTCACGCCCGTGGCGTGCACGGATAGCGTCGGCGCGCCGTACGAGATCACCCTTGAGCTGCACCGCGACGGCGCTCCCTACGGCAGTGTGGGGGAGCGCTGCGGCTGGCAGCTCGCGCGCCTGGCGCGCGGGGTCGACGAGGCCCGCCGGGGCGGGGGAGCGGCCACGCGGTGGGCCGACCCCGACGACCGCTTCCCGGGTGGCGAACCCGACAGTGAACTGTTCTCCTTCCGCTACCGCACCAGGGCGGGGCGCGGCGGCGGCGAGCTGAGCTGCCAGTTGCGCACCATCCCCATGTGGCAGCCGGCCCAGGGTGAGTGGCGGCTGACCAGGAGGGCCTACGTCGAGGCGTGGGGCGTCACGGGCGTGGGCATGCGGGCGGTCCTGACCTCGGCCGAGTTGTCGGTGTTCGTACGCGGTCTGGTGAATGAGGCGGAAGGGTGTCTGGAAGGTAGAGATCTGGCGAGGAATGCGGGAGACGGAGCAGGCACGGGCGATTCGCGGTGATAATTGCCTGTTAGGGCAAACGGCCAAGGGCAACCGCACCGCTGGGGAGGCACTCCGTGGGCCTGCGCGATCTGGTCTACCGGCTGTACGAACACCGGCTGGAGGCCAAGCTGTCGAAGGACAGCGTCCCCCGGCATGTCGGGGTCATCATCGACGGCAACCGCCGCTGGGCGCGCGCCAGAGGCGAGCGTGACGTCTCCACCGGGCACCGCAGGGGCGCGGACAAGATCTTCGAGCTGCTCGGCTGGTGCCGCGAGAGCGGCGTCGAGGTCGTCACGGTCTGGATGTTGTCCAACGACAACCTCAACCGGCCCAGGGAAGAGCTGGAGCCCCTGCTGCGCATCATCGAGGACGTGACCCAGGAACTGGTGACGCAGGGCTGGCGGGTCAGCCCCGTCGGAGCCCTTGACCTGTTGCCGGACCGTACGGCTAATGTCCTAAAAAATGCAAAAGAAGCGTCATCACACCGTCCGGGCCTGATTGTGAACGTTGCAGTTGGGTATGGAGGAAGACGTGAGATTGCCGATGCGGTGCGCTCACTGCTCCAAGAGCACGCGAGCAGGGGAGCGAGCATCGAGGACCTCGTCGAGGTGCTCGATGTCGAGCACATCGCGGAGCATCTCTACACTCGCGGCCAGCCCGACCCGGACCTCCTCATCCGGACCTCGGGAGAGCAGCGCCTGTCCGGTTTCATGCTCTGGCAGAGCGCCCACTCTGAGTTCTACTTCCACGAGGCCTACTGGCCGGACTTCCGCAGGGTCGATTTCCTGCGGGCGCTGCGCGATTACGCTGCGAGACATCGGCGATACGGTTCCTGACCCGACAATCGGGTATCCAGGACGTAACGTTGGAAGTGTCCGGTCACAGGCCGGACATTTCGGAGAGGTCCCGCCTTTGCACCAAAAACTGCCGAGGGGGCCGGACTCCGGCGCTGACGGCGGTTCGCGGTCGGGGACGTGGGTCCGGTCCGATTCCCACCTCGTCTGCAGGGTGCCCGCACCTAGGGGCACCCGGGGGAGAACGTGTGGCAGTGTCCTCGAGTAACCCTACTCACCAGTCGGCCAAGCGCACGTACGTGCTGGACACCTCGGTGCTGCTGGCAGACCCGGCGGCCATGACCAGGTTCGCCGAGCACGACGTGGTCCTTCCGATCGTGGTCATCACGGAACTGGAAGGCAAGCGGCATCACCCGGAGCTCGGCTACTTCGCGAGGAAGGCCCTGCGCTACCTCGACGAGCTACGGGTCGAGCACGGCAGGCTGGACGAGCCGATGCCCACGGGGGACGGCACGATCAGGGTTGAGCTCAACCACAGCGACCCATCCATTCTGCCGGTCGGCTTCCGCCTGGGCGACAACGACACGCGCATTCTGACCGTGGCCCGCTCGCTGGCCAGCGAGGGCTGCGACGTGGTCCTGGTGTCCAAGGACCTGCCGATGCGGGTCAAGGCCGCCTCGATCGGCCTGGCGGCCGAGGAGTACCGCGCGGAACTCGTGCACGAGTCGGGCTGGACCGGGATGGCCGAGGTCCAGGTGACCGCCGAAGACGTCGAAACGCTCTTCGACGCGGGCACCGCCGACTTCGAGGAGACCAGAGACCTGCCCGCGCACACCGGCCTGCGGCTGCTGTCGGCCAAGGGCTCGGCGCTCGGCCGGGTGCAGCCGGACAAGTCAGTACGCCTCGTCCGCGGCGACCGCGAGGTCTTCGGGCTGCACGGCCGCTCCGCCGAGCAGCGCATCGCGCTCGACCTGCTGATGGACCCGGAGATCGGCATCGTCTCGCTCGGCGGCCGGGCCGGCACCGGCAAGTCGGCGCTGGCGCTCTGCGCGGGCCTGGAGGCGGTCCTGGAGCGCCGCCAGCACCGCAAGGTGGTCGTCTTCCGTCCCCTCTACGCCGTGGGCGGCCAGGAGCTCGGCTACCTGCCCGGCACCGAGGGCGAGAAGATGGGCCCGTGGGCGCAGGCCGTCTACGACACGCTCGGCGCGATCACCTCTCCCGAGGTGATCGAGGAGGTGCTCGACCGGGGCATGCTGGAGGTGCTCCCGCTCACGCACATCCGCGGCCGGTCGCTGCACGACGCGTTCGTGATCGTGGACGAGGCCCAGTCGCTCGAACGCGGGGTGCTGCTCACCGTGCTGAGCCGGATCGGGGCCAACTCGCGGGTGGTGCTCACCCACGACGTGGCCCAGCGCGACAACCTGCGCGTCGGCCGGCACGACGGCGTGGTCGCGGTGGTGGAGAAGCTCAAGGGCCACCCGCTGTTCGCGCACGTCACGCTCACCAGGTCCGAGCGCTCCCCGATCGCCGCGCTGGTCACGGAGATGCTCGAGGACATCACGATGTGAGCGGCCGGGGCGGGCCGCCGGCGCGGCCCGCCCCGGCCGTCATTTCAGCTCGCCGCAGGTGTGCCGCCCCTCCACCCTGGAGGGGCGGCCCGCGTTCTCCCGCACGACCTTCACCAGCTCGAACGCCGCGTCCTGCTGCGCGGTGCAGACGATCTGCGCCATGCCGAGCTTGGTCAGCGTGCCCTCGCCGCTGATGTAGACGGTCAGCGTCGAGGTGCGCGGGAGCTGCATCTCGTCGCGCTGCGGCGGGTTGATCGAGTTCTTGGTCCTCATGTACGCGAAGCCGCGCAGCGCGGTGTCCCGGTCGCCCAGCGGCTGGGTGGAGGCGTCGAAGAGGGCTCCGAGCAGGCTGTCCACCGTGTCGTCCTCGACGTCGGCCGGCTCCAGCGCCAGCTCGCCGTCCCTGATCAGGTAGATCGTCTTGGACGGCGGCGGGATGCGCACGGTGGGGGCGTTGCCCATCTCCTGGACGTCGGTGGGTGAGATGCCGCAGGCCGCCGTCATGGCGAGCAGCGCGATGGCCGGGATGATGGCTTTCATGCGTGCGGGAGCCAGACCGTGAAGAGGGTTCCGGGGTTCTGGAGGCGTACGGAGATCGTGCCGCCGTGCAGTTGGACGTTGGCGCGGGCGATGGCCAGGCCCAGGCCGCTGCCGTGGCTGCGGGCCCGGCCGGCGCCGGCCTTGAAGAAGCGGTCGAAGACGTGCGGCAGCGCCTCGCGCGGGATGCCCTTGCCGTGGTCGCGGACCTTCACCTCCAGGCCGTTCTCCGTCGCCCTGGCGGTGATCACGACGGGCGGCAGGCCGTGCTTGAGCGCGTTGCCGACCAGGTTGGCCACGATGACGTCGAACCGGCTGAGGTCGAGGTTGGCAGTCAGGCCCTGGGAGGCGGTGACCGTCACCTTGTCGATCCAGCCGCGCACCTCCAGGCAGTCGTGGATGGAGTCGGCCACGGCCACCGGTTCGAGGTGCAGCGTGGCCGTGCCGGCGTCGAAGCGGCTGATCTCGATGAGGTGCTCGACCAGCTCGCGCAGGCGCTCGATCTCCCTGAGCACCAGCCGTACGGCCTCGGCGGGCGCGTCGGGCAGGTGCTCGGCCTCGTCGGAGAGCATGTCGGCCACGGCCGTCATCGCGGTCAGCGGGGTGCGCAGCTCGTGCGAGACGTCGGCCACGAACCTGCGTGACATGGCCTCCAGCGAGCGCAGTTCCGTCACGCTCAGCTCCAGGGCCGCCGCCGCGTCGTTGAAGCGGGCGGTCAGTCCCGCCAGCTCGTCCTGGCCGTGCACGGGCAGGCGGGTGTCCAGGCGGCCCTGGCCGAGCGCCTCGGCCGCGGCGCTGAGCCGCCGCACCGGCAGCAGCACCTGCCGGGCCGACAGCAGCGCCACGACCAGGGCGATCAGCACGATGACCATGCCCGTCTGGGCGAGCGTGGTCCTGAGCGTGGCGAGCTGGCGCTCGTCGTCGTGCATGGGGAAGAACACGAACGCCCGCAGGCCGGTGGCCTCGGGCCGGCCGGCGTTGTCCCGGTAGACCTCGGCGCCGACGATGAGGAACAGCTCGTTGCGGATGATCTTGCGCTGGGTGACGAGGCTCTGCTTGGCCCGGCCGTACAGCTCGTTGGGCACGTCGCTCATCGACAGGGGGCCCTCGGTGGACAGCAGGGCGCCGTACTCGACCAGCGCGCTGCGTCCGGGACCGCTGAGCGCGTGGGCCACGCGGTCGAGGTCCTTGGACGTGGGGGCGGCCTCCCCGGGCCGCGGCTTGCCGATCGAGAAGTCGATGCTGGACAGCTCCCTGGTCACCAGGTCCAGGGAGGTGGTCTCGGTCCTGGTGATGAGCGCGGACTTGGCCAGCTCGAAGCCGATCGTGGCGACCAGCAGCGAGGCGGTGACGGCGACGAGCGTGAAGGTGATGACCAGACGGGCGCGCAGCCCCGTGGGACGGGGGATCACGGAGGGTTGAACCGGTAGCCGAAACCGCGCACGGTGTGGATGAAGACGGGCTCGGCCGGTTTGGGCTCGATCTTGGCGCGGATGCGCTGCACGCAGGCGTCCACCAGGCGCGAGTCGGCGATGTGCGTGTGGTCCCAGACGGCCCGCAGCAGGTAGCGGCGGTTGAGCACCTGGCCGGGGTGCCGGACGAGCTCCAGCAGCAGCCGCAGCTCGGTCGGGGTCAGGTGGATCTCCTTGCCGGCCAGCATGACCTTGAGCGCGCCCCGGTCGATGACGAGGTCGCCGAAGGTGATGCGGTCGGAGGCGGCGGACTCGGCGCGGCGCAGGACGGCGCGGATGCGGGCGTCCAGCACGCGGGGCTCGACCGGTTTGACCACGTAGTCGTCGGCGCCCGCCTCCAGGCCGACCACCACGTCGAGGTCGTCGCCGCGGGCGGTGAGCAGGATCACGGGGAGCTGGTCGAGCTTGCGTACGCGCCGGCACACCTCGACGCCGTCGATGCCCGGGAGCATCACGTCGAGGATGGCGATCTCGGGGCGGCGGGCCCTGATGTGGTCGAGGGCCTCTTCACCCGTGGCGTACGACGTGACGGAGTGCCCCTGCCGGGTCAGCGCGAGCTCTAGAGCGGTGCGGACCGAGGGGTCGTCTTCGACGAGGAGGATGCCAGCCACGCGCACATTATTGTTCCATGTCTCGAATACCCGGGATGTGTCACCGAATTGTGACACGCCTACGACGAGATCCAGAAGATGATCCCGGACGCTGAAAGCAGCTTCCCTTCAGTGAACGGGCGCCTGAAGGGGGGCTGCCGCTTCTGTGACGAATGTCACAATTTTTGGGAAATGATGGGCCAACCTGGTGGTTGGTGAAATTCGCAGCAAGCGATTCTCGCGTTTCGGTTGCGGACCACCCCCCAACACAGGGCAAGCTCATGCATCGTGAGCCCTGGTCCGCAGTTGAGTGAGCGCCCCCGTGAGCGCCGCCGGAAGGAAGACCTTCCCTCGTCGCGCCGGCCTTCGCGCATCACTCCCAAACGCGTCATCATCACCGTGCTCTCGCTGGCGGTCGTCGGCGGCGGCGGCGGTTACGTCGCCAACCGCGCCATCGAGAACGCCAACAGGCCGCCGGCGGCCCCCCTCTCGGTCTCCGACCTCGGCAAGCTCACCACCGGCGACCTGTACGCCGCCGACCCCGAGGCCGACGTGCTCAAGGCCGAGGCCGCACAGGCCTACCGCGCCGACCAGCTCAAGAAGGACCGCGGGGGAGCGGCGGGCAAGGGCCTCGACTGGGTCGTGCCCAAGAAGGCCCCGGGCGGCGACGGCTTCCCCGCCATGAACTTCCCGCCGGGCAGCGACCCCTCACCGGGCTCCAACAAGGCCACCGCGAAGTCCATGATGGCCTCGTTCGGGTTCGGCGGGGACCAGTGGGGCTGCCTGGAACGGCTCTGGCACAAGGAGAGCGGCTGGAACGAGCGGGCCATGAACCGCTACTCCGGCGCGTACGGCATCCCGCAGTCCCTGCCCGGCAGCAAGATGGCCAGCGCGGGCTCCGACTGGCAGACCAACGCCGCCACCCAGATCAAGTGGGGTCTTGGCTACATCAAGGGCCGCTACGGCACGCCCTGTTCCGCCTGGGGCCACTCTCAGTCCGTGGGCTGGTACTAACAGGTCAACTTTCCTTCTCCAATCGGCAAGCCGCCGCGCCTGATCCGGTATACGGGCGCACCCTGGCCGCATGGGTGTGAAGGTCAGTCTGATCGTCAACATGCACAATCCGGGTGACACCGCCGACGCGTGCATCCGCTCCGCGCTGGAGCAGACGATGCCCGCGGACGAATACGAAGTGATCTTCGTGGACGACGGGTCCACGGACGGGACGGCCGAACGCCTGGACGCCATCGCGGCCGTCCGGCGCCACGTCCGGGCGCTGCACCTGCCGCACACGGGCTCGCCGGCGCGCGGGCGCAACGTCGGACTCGCCGCCGCGGCCGGCGACTACGTGCTCTTCCTCGACCCCGGCGACCGCCTGGAGCGGGAGGCGCTGGAACGCATGCACGAGCGCGCCGTGGAGAGCGACGCGGACGTGCTGGCCGGCCGCCTGACCCGCGACTCCGGCCCGCCGATGACCGCCTTCGGGCGCAGCACCGCCCGCGCCGACATCCTGCGCGACCGGCTGCTCACCCTGCTGCACCCGCAGCAGCTCTACCGGCGCGCCTTCCTGGAGGAACACGAGCTGGGCTTCTCCGTGCCGGGCGGCCGGATGGGCGAGCAGGCGTTCGTGCTGCGGGCCTTCCTGCGCGCCAAGGTCATCGCGGTGCTGGCCGAGCACGTCTGCTGCCACCTCGGGGAGCGCCCGCGGGCCGAGGAGGAGCCGCGGGCCATCGTCAAGGAACTGCAGGCGCTGCTCGACGACGTGGACGCCTACCTGGGCGAGGGCCGCCAGCGCGACCGCGTCTACGCGTACTGGCTGCGGTACGCCGTCCTGCGACCGCTGCTGACCAGCAAGTTCGCCGAATCGTCCGTCGACAGGGGCATGCACTTCCGCGTGGTGCAGGAGTTCATGGTCCGGCGCTTCCCCGAGCGGCTCGACCGTCACCTGCCGGTCCAGCTCCGCGTGGTGGCCGCCTACGTCCGCGCCGGCCGCCTCGACCAGATCGTGCTCATGTCGAACGCCTCCAAGCGCGCCGGCCTGCGGGCCGACCTCACCGAGGTGCGCTGGGACGCCCACGTCCTGGTGCTCGGGCTCACCGTGGAGGTGCTGTCCGGCGACGGCTCGCCGGACAAGTACCGCATGGACGGCGAGCGCGTGCACTGGATCCCGCCGCGCTCGCTGGACACCAGGCAACTCGGCGAGGACCTCACCGACATCACCGACGACGTCGAGCGGGCCCGCATCGAGCTCTACGTGCGCCACACCGAGACGGGCGTCGTGCACTTCCTGCCGCTCGCCCAGCGCGTCGAGCGGGTCAGCGCGGGCCGCCGCCGGATCCGGGTGCGGATCAAGGGCGAGACCCGGCTGGACATCTCCGACGCGGCCCTGGGCGAGCCGCTGAGCCCCGGCCAGTGGGAGGTGCACGTCCGCATGTTCAGCGGCGCCGGCCAGGCCAGGAGCCGCGTCAGCCGCCCCGACGGCCCGCTCAACTGCCTGGGGGTGCTGGCACAGCGGCCCAGGATGCGGCTGGTGGTGCCGTGCTGGAGCGACCAGGGCGAGCTGGGCCTGGCCATCGAGCCGCGCTCGTTCACCGAGTCGATCGCGCTGGTCTCGCCGGGCGTGGAGGTCAAGCACCTCGGCCGGCACCTGTACGTCGTGCTGCCGGTGCCGTACGTGCCGCCGAGCGGCGGGCCGCCGCTGGAGCTGGTCATGCGCGGAGCCGGCCGGCGCGCCCGCGAGGTGAGCGCGCCCGCCCTCGTCGAGGCCGGGGTGCCGGGCCGCCTCGCCGGGCAGCTCGTGGCCAAGGTGCCGGTCAAGCGGCTCTTCCCCGGCCCCGAGCATCTCGGGCCCGGCGCCTGGCTGTGCTCGCTGCGCTCCGCCGAGGAGGAGCTCGGGCTGCGCTTCTCGCTGGAGATGCGCAAGGGCAGGATCGAGGCCCGCCCGGCCGCCGCCGTCGATCCCGGACGCCGCTCGCCCATGGGCCGCGACACCGCCCTGCACCGGCTCGGCAGGCGGCTGCCCGGCGCGCGGCACCTCGTCCGCTGGGCGCGCGCCGGCGGGCGGCGCTACCTCACCGACTGAGCCGGCCCCGCGGCCAGGTCGCTGCCCCGGGTCTCGCGGGCCTTGTAGACCGCGAAAAGGGTGAGCAGCGCGGCCACGCCGAGGTAGATCGAGATGGGCACGCTGCTGCCGAAGCGCTGCAGCAGGGTGACCGCGATGATCGGGGCCAGCGCGCCGGCCACGATCGCCGAGAGCTGCGCGCCGATGGACACGCCGGTGTACCGCGTCCTGGTGCCGAACAGCTCGGAGAAGAAGGCCGCCTGGGGGCCGTACATCATGCCGTGGAAGAGCAGGCCGACGGTGACGGCCAGGGTGATCGCCAGGAAGTTCCCGGTGTCCACCAGCGGGAAGAACGCGAAGATCCACACGCCGATGCCGGCCGCGCCCGCCAGGTAGATCGGACGGCGGCCGAGCCGGTCCGACAGCGCCCCCCACAGCGGGATCGTGAGGAAGTGCACGGCCGAGGAGACGAGCACCGCGCTCAGCACGGTGGAGTTGTCGACGCCGGTCTGCTTGGCGTACGTGATGACGAAGACGGTCAGCAGGTAGAACGAGATGTTCTCCGCCAGGCGGGCGCCGATCGCGACGAGCACGTCCTTGGAGTGGTACCGCAGCACCCCGACGATGGGCGCCCTGGGCTCCGGCGGGGCCTCCCGGAAGACCGGCGACTCGCTGATCGTCAACCGGATCCAGAGCCCGATCAGCACCAGCACGCCCGACAGCAGGAACGGCACCCGCCACCCCCACGCCAGGAACGCCTCCTCCGGCTGCCAGGCGGCCAGCGCGGCCAGCACACCGGTCGCCAGCAGGTTCCCGCCGGGAGCGCCCGCCTGCGGCCAGGAGGCCCAGAAGCCGCGCCGCGCGGTGTCGCCGTGCTCGGAGACGATCAGCACCGCCCCGCCCCACTCGCCGCCGAGCGCGAAGCCCTGCACCAGCCTGAGCGCCGTCAGCACCAGCGCCGCGGCCGGCCCCAGCGTCTCGTACGTCGGCAGGCAGCCGATCAGGAACGTCGCCGCGCCCATCATCAGCAGGCTGACGACCAGCAGCGTCTTGCGGCCGACCCGGTCGCCGAAGTGGCCGAAGACCAGGCCGCCGAGCGGGCGGGCGACGAACCCGACGGCGTAGGTGAGGAACGACAGCAGCGTGCCGGTCAGGGGGTCGGACTCGGGGAAGAAGAGGGTGTTGAAGACGAGGGCGGCTGCCGAGCCGTACAGGAAGAAGTCGTACCACTCGATGGTGGTGCCGATCAGGCTCGCGGCGACGATCTTCTTGATGGAAGTGGCCATGCCGGTCACCGTAGGTTGTGACCGGGGTCACTCATATGGGGTCAGGTCCCATAGTGTCCGGCACGTATGTGTGGCCGAGCCGGTGCAGGCGCAGGGCGAGCTGGATCTCCAGCGCCCGTTCCGGCTCCAGCCAGCCCTCGCCGAGCAGCTTGCCGATCCGGTCGAGCCGCTGCGTGACCGTGTTGACGTGGATGTGCATGGCCTCGGCGGTACGCGACGGCGAGCCGCCGGTGCCGAAGTAGGCCGCCAGCGTGCCGGTCAGCGCGGTGCCCCGGCGGGCGTCGTAGTCGATGACCGGGCCGAGCGTCCTGGCGACGAAGCCGCCCACGTCGCGGCCGTCGCCGACGAGCAGGCCCACGAAGCCCAGCTCGGCCGCGCTCGCGCCCTCCCCGGCCCGGCCGAGCGCGATCAGCGCCTCCGCGCACCGCCGCGCCTCCTGGTAGGCGGTGGCCACGTCCTTCGGCTCGCCCGCGCGTGCCGCGCCCGCCGTCGCCGGGCCGTGCAGCGACGCCGTCAGCTCGCGGGCCACCCGCCGGGCCAGGCCGTCCGCGTCGTCACCGGGCAGCAGGAGCACCACCTCCTCGCCGCGCCCGGCCGCGAGCCCGTGCCGCACGGCGGCGTGCGAGGAGGCCCAGAACGCCGCCCGCTCGCGCTGCCCCGCGTGCCTGGCCACCACCACGACGTGCGGGGCCCCCAGGTCCATGCCCAGCCGGCGGGCCCGGTCGGCCAGCCCCGGCGAGCCCGGCCGCGCGATCAGGTCGTCGAGCAGTTCGCCCCTGACCCGGCCCTCGGCCTCCGCCACGCTCCTGCGGAACAGCAGCAGCAGCGCGCACACCAGCGCCGCCCGCTCCAGGATGCGCTCGTCGGCGTCGTCGCTGCGCAGGATCAGCGTGCACAGCGGCTCACCGCCCACGTCCACGGAGGCGATCAGCAGGTCGCCCCTGCGCACGGTGCGCCCCAGCGCCCTGGACGCCTGCGCCGCCTCGAACACCCCGGCGTCGAGCTCGCCCACCCCGCCGCTGATGGCCCGGCCCAGGTCGTCCAGGACGGCCAGCGACCCGCCGAGCACGTCGGTCACCACGGCCGCCACGTCCTCGATGCCGCCGCCGCGCAGCACCAGCGAGGTCATGCGGTCGTGCGCCATGGCGGCCCGCTCCACGGCCTCGCCGTGCTCCCTGGCGGTTCTGTGGGCGTGGGAGAGTTCCTCCAGCGCGTTCCTGGTCTCCTGCAGCAGCCTGGCGTTGTCGATCGCGACGGCGGCGTGCGCGGCCAGGCTGGCCAGCAACGACACCTCCTCCTGGTGGAACGGCCGCGCGCTGCGGTTGGCCGCCATCAGCACGCCGATCACCCGCTGCCCCAGCCGCAGCGGCACCCCCAGGATGGCGACCAGGCCCTCCTCCGTGACGGCCTCGTCGATGTGCTCCTTGTGCCGGAACCTGGCGTCGGCGAAGTAGTCGGCCGTCGCGTACGGCACCGCCGTCTGCGCCACGAGCCCGCCCAGCCC
>NZ_SSXE01000570.1 GCF_021699195.1 Nonomuraea sp. MG754425
GCACCAGTGGTACGCCAGCATGCAGACGCTGATCACCAACGGCCCGGGCCGGACGATCCCGCCCGGCCTGCCCGACCGAGCCGCCGCCTTCTTCGGAGCACTGGCACGCTACAACCCGATCATGGACCACATCGGACGGTCCGTCTTCGGCGACGGCACCCGGCTGAGCCAGGAAATGCCCGAAGAAGCCCTCGCCGTCGAGGCATTCCTCCGCCACACGGCCGCGGTCCAGGAAAGCCTCCCGCCCGAACGGCTGCTGATCTTCGACGTCCGCGACGGCTGGGCACCGCTGTGCCGCTTCCTCGAT
>NZ_SSXE01000571.1 GCF_021699195.1 Nonomuraea sp. MG754425
GCACCAGTGGTACGCCAGCATGCAGACGCTGATCACCAACGGCCCGGGCCGGACGATCCCGCCCGGCCTGCCCGACCGAGCCGCCGCCTTCTTCGGAGCGCTGGCACGCTACAGCCCGATCATGGACCACATCGGACGGTCCGTCTTCGGCGACGGCACCCGGCTGAGCCAGGAAATGCCCGAAGAGACCCGCGCCATCGAGGCATTTCTCCGCCACACGGCCGCGGTCCAGGAAAGCCTCCCGCCCGAACGGCTGCTGATCTTCGACGTCCGCGACGGCTGGGCACCGCTGTGCCGCTTCCTCGAT
>NZ_SSXE01000572.1 GCF_021699195.1 Nonomuraea sp. MG754425
GCGGCCCACGCGGCCGAGGCGTTCGGGCTGGCCGGTGACCGGGTTGGTGCGCACCACGAGGAAGTCCTCGTCCGTGACGACCGGCAGGCCGGTGACGGGGTCGGTGACCTGGCCGACCGGCACCTTGCGCACGTTCCACCCGGCGAGCTGGGCGTGGGACAGCAGGTCCTCAGCGGTCATCGGGCCAGGCGCCGTGTAACCGAGCCCGTCACCGGCCTGCCGGTCGTCACGGACGAGGACTTCCTCGTGGTGCGCACCAACCCGGTCACCGGCCAGCCCGAACGCCTCGGCCGCGTGGGCCGC
>NZ_SSXE01000573.1 GCF_021699195.1 Nonomuraea sp. MG754425
CGCGCTGGGCCCCGGTGGTCTGTCCCGTGAGCGGGCCGGCTTCGAGGTCCGCGACGTGCACCCGTCCCACTACGGCCGGATGTGCCCGATCGAGACGCCGGAAGGCCCGAACATCGGTCTGATCGGCTCGCTGGCCTCCTACGGCCGGATCAACGCCTTCGGCTTCGTCGAGACGCCGTACCGCAAGGTCGTCGACGGCAAGGTGACCGAGCGGATCGACTACCTCACCGCCGACGAGGAAGACCGCTACGTCAAGGCGCAGGCCAACACGGTGCTCAACGCCGACGGCTCGTTCGCCGA
>NZ_SSXE01000574.1 GCF_021699195.1 Nonomuraea sp. MG754425
CCGCGCACCAACATGGCCACCCCGGTCTTCGACGGGGCCCACGAGGAGGAGATCGTCGGCCTGCTCGGCAACACGGTCGCCAACCGCGACGGCGACCGGATGGTCCAGTCGACGGGTAAGGCCCGGCTGTTCGACGGGCGTTCCGGCGAGCCGTTCCCGTACCCGATCGCGGTCGGTTACATCTACATCCTCAAGCTGCTGCACCTGGTCGACGACAAGATCCACGCCCGGTCGACCGGCCCGTACTCCATGATCACCCAGCAGCCGCTCGGCGGTAAGGCCCAGTTCGGCGGCCAGCGC
>NZ_SSXE01000575.1 GCF_021699195.1 Nonomuraea sp. MG754425
GCGCTGGCCGCCGAACTGGGCCTTACCGCCGAGCGGCTGCTGGGTGATCATGGAGTACGGGCCGGTCGACCGGGCGTGGATCTTGTCGTCGACCAGGTGGTGCAGCTTGAGGATGTACATGTAGCCGACCGCGATCGGGTACGGGAACGGCTCGCCGGAGCGTCCGTCGAACAGCC
Source organism: Nonomuraea sp. MG754425 (assembly GCF_021699195.1). Lineage (GTDB taxonomy): Bacteria > Actinomycetota > Actinomycetes > Streptosporangiales > Streptosporangiaceae > Nonomuraea. Next base: position 177 of record NZ_SSXE01000575.1, read on the forward strand.
GGGCCTTGCCGCTGCCCTGGACGAGCCGGTCGCCGTCGCGGTTGGCGACCGTGTTGCCGAGCAGGCCGACGATCTCCTCCTCGTGGGCCCCGTCGAAGACCGGGGTGGCCATGTTGGTGCGCGG
>NZ_SSXE01000576.1 GCF_021699195.1 Nonomuraea sp. MG754425
TCGGCGAACGAGCCGTCGGCGTTGAGCACCGTGTTGGCCTGCGCCTTGACGTAGCGGTCTTCCTCGTCGGCGGTGAGGTAGTCGATCCGCTCGGTCACCCTGCCGTCGACGACCTTGCGGTACGGCGTCTCGACGAAGCCGAAGGCGTTCAGCCGGGCGAAACAGGCGAGATACCCGATGAGGCCGATGTTCGGGCCCTCGGGCGTCTCGATCGGGCACATCCGGCCGTAGTGGGACGGGTGCACGTCGCGGACCTCGAAGCCGGCCCGCTCACGGGACAGACCACCGGGGCCCAGCGCG
>NZ_SSXE01000577.1 GCF_021699195.1 Nonomuraea sp. MG754425
CGGCAGGCCGGTCAGCTCGGCCACCGCCGCGTGGAAGCAGGCCCGGCCCAGGCCCGCGAAGTCCATCCGCACGGTGGTCAGGGCGGGCGTCCAGTACGCCGAGCCCGGGATGTCGTCGAAGCCGACGATGCTGACGTCGCCCGGCACATCCTTGCCCGCGTCGTAGAGCGCCCGGCGCACCCCCTGCGCGATGTCGTCGTTGCCGCACAGGATCGCGGTCACGTCCGGACGGGCGGCCAGCCGCTGCCCGGCCGCGTACGCCGAGCGGACGTCCCACCCGCACCCGATCGGCTCGGGGA
>NZ_SSXE01000578.1 GCF_021699195.1 Nonomuraea sp. MG754425
CGGACGACGTCGGACTGCCACAGGCCCGTCAGCCTGGCGACCGCGTCGGCGGGGGCGGCGGCGATGACCGCGCCGTTGAGCGCACCCACGGACGTGCCGACGACGAGGTCGGGACGGATGCCGGCCTCGTCGAGTGCCCGCAGCATGCCGACCTCGTGCGCGCCGAGCACACCACCGCCACCGAGCACGAACGCCGTCCGGGCCATGCTGGGATCTTATCGAGGCGGCCGGTGACGGTCGCTCACCGCATCGCGGGCGGGACGCGATCGCCCGCTTGAGTCTCCCGTGGGGGG
>NZ_SSXE01000059.1 GCF_021699195.1 Nonomuraea sp. MG754425
CCGGCGGGGTGCGCGGCATGCCGGTTGTACCGCGCACCCCGCCGGCTCAGCGGGTTCAGCGGGTTCAGCGGGCGAGGTTGAGGAACACGCCCTTGGTCTCGGTGAACTCGTCGACGGCGAAGGAGCCCATCTCCCTGCCCCAGCCGCTCAGCCCGAAGCCGCCCCACGGCGCGCCCGGGTCGATGAGCGGCAGCAGGTTGACGAAGACCGTGCCGGCCCTGATCCGCCCGGCCAGGGAGTGCGCGGTGACCGTGTCCTGTGTCCACACGACCGCGGCCAGGCCGTAGTCCGTGTCGTTGGCGCGGGCGACCACCTCGTCCTCGTCCTCGTAGGTGAAGATCGACAGGACCGGCCCGAAGATCTCCTCGCGGGCGATGACCATGTCGTCGCGGACGCCCGCGAAGACGGTCGGTTCGAAGAAGTGCCCGCGCTCCACGTCCGGGCCGGTGGCCCTGCGCCCGCCGGTGACGAGCTGCGCGCCCTGCCGCACACCGCTGTCGACGTAGTGGGCGACCCGGTCGAGCTGTTCGGCGGAGACGAGCGGACCGAGCACGGTGTCCGGCCGGATGCCGGGACCGATCGGGAGTCGCGCGGCGGCGGCCGCGATCTTCTCGGTGAACTCGTCGGCGCGCTTGTGGTCGACGAAGAAGCGGGTGTACGCCCCGCACGCCTGACCGGTGTTGAACAGGGCCCCTTGCAGGTTCCCCGCCACGGCGGCGTCGATGTCGGCGTCTCGGGCGATGATGCTCGGAGCCTTGCCGCCGAGTTCCAGGCTCACCCGCTTGAGGTTGCCGGCGGCGCCGGCGACGATCTGCTTGCCCACCTCGGTCGAGCCGGTGAACGAGACCTTGTCCACGCCCGGATGTGCGACGAGCGCCTGACCGGCGGGCGGCCCGCCGGTCAGGCAGTTGACGACGCCGGCCGGGACCCCGGCCTCGACGCAGAGACGGGCCAGCCACAGGGTGCTGAGGGGCGTCTGCTCGGCGGGTTTGAGGATGACGGTGTTCCCGCAGGCGAGCGCCGGCGCCAGCTTCCACGCGGCGATGGCCAGCGGGAAGTTCCACGGCGTGATGATCGCGCACACGCCGACGGGTTCCCTGCGCGTGTAGTGCAGGGTGTCGGGCACCGATACGGACGACACCCTGCCTTCGATCTTGGTGCACCAGCCCGCGTAGTACCGGAACACCTGAGCCGACAGGACGACGTTGACGCCGGAGGACATGCTGATCGGCTGCCCCTGGTCGTGCGTCTCCAGCTCGGCCAGGGCGGCGGCGTCCCGCTCGATCAGGTCGGCGATCCGCCACAGGAGCCGGCCCCGGGCGTCCGGGCTCATCGCCCGCCACTCGGGGTCGTCGAACGCCCGGCGCGCGGCGGCCACGGCGGCGTCCACGTCGGCGGGGCCCGCCTCGGCGAACGACGCGAGCAGTTGGCCGTCGGCGGGATCGTAGGTCTGGGCCACGCCGCCGTCGGCGGCGGGCACCCACTCCCCCGCCACCAGCAGTTTCTTGGTCTCTTCGAGGTTCATTCGGGCATCACCTCACTGGCCGGCGGTGACGAGGGGCAGGCCGTCGAGCGTGAACTCGCGCTCGGCGGGGGCGACGTAGGAGCCGATGTTCTCGCCGTCGTACCAGGTCGACTTGACGACGGTCTTCTCCGCCGGCTTCTTGTCGAGGATGTCGCGCATGGTCTTGACGACGGCCCACCCGGTGGCCACGCCGTCCACGTCCCAGGTGCCGGTCAGCCGGCCCTGCTTGACGGCCTCGATGGCGTCCGGGTCGGCGTTGGCGCCGACGACGATGACGCCGTCCGAGCCCTTGGTCGAGACCTTGCGTCCGGCCTGGCCGACGGCGGCGGAGATGCCCAGCGCGGTGGCGTCGTTGTAGGCCCAGAAGGCGTCCACGTCGCCGTGCTTGGTCAGCAGGTCGGCGGCGAGGGCGGAGGCGCCCGCCGCGTTGTCCTTGGTGTTGTCCGCCTGGGGCAGCACGGTCAGCCCCGCGGCCTTGGCCGCGTCCGTGAAGCACTTGGCGTTGGCGACGATCGACGGCACCGGCGGCCCGCCCATCACGACCACCTTGCCTCCGGGACGCTGCTCGGCGATGAGCTGCGCGGTCTGCTTGAACGGCGCGTCGGGCGTGTCGCAGGTGTTGATCTGCCACCAGACGCTGGCGGTGATCCCGGTGCCCTCGGAGTTCACCCCGACGACGGGCACGCCGGCCGCCTGCGCCTGCGCGTTGGCGCCCCCCGCGGCGCCGGCGTCCAGCGTCCACGTGCCGATGGCGGCCTTGCCCTGCTGGAGCATGGTCTGCACGTCGGAGATCTGCTTGTCGGCCGAGAGGTTGGCGTCGAGGATGTCGAGGTCCCACTTCAGCCCGGCGGCGGCGTTCTTCAGGCCGAGTGCCAGGTTCTGGGCGCTGACCTGGGCCGCGACGGGGGTGGAGTAGCCGACCGAGACGGTGTTCCCGTCGCCGCCCGCGTCGGCCGCGGTCGTGGTGGAGGTGCCTGAGCACGCTGTGAGCAGGCCCGCCGCAGTGATCGCGGCGACGGCCGTGGGCAGGCGTCTGAGGTTGAGCAAGGGGTTCTCCAGGGGGTTTAGGAGGTGGCCGCTGAGCGACCTGCCGCGACACCGGAACGGGCCGTCTCGACAAGGGCCTCGGCGGTACGTTCGGCCAGGGCCATGATGGTGATCATCGGGTTGACGCCCGGCGCGGACGGCAGGGCTGAGGCGTCCCCGATCCAGACGCCTCGGACATCGTGCAACTGACCCCAGCCGTCGGCGACGGAGGTCTCGGGCGAGGCGCCCATCCGGCACGAGCCCATCTGATGGGCGGAGAAGGCGGTGTAGTCGTCGGTGGGCGCGGCGCGCAGCGCGTTCAGGTAGCCCTCGAAGTCCTCGCCCCGCCTCCAGCGCAGGTCGCTCCAGTGGAAGGTGAAGATCTCGTTGGCGCCCGCGGCGTGGTGCATCCGGGCCAGTTCCAGGTGGGCTCGCAGAGCCACGCGCCGGTCGATCTCGTCGTCCAGCGCCCAGCGCACCCCGGCCTTGCCGTCGGGGTCCAGGTACACCTCGCCGCTGCCGTGGTCGTGCGAGACGCCGTGCCAGGTCGCGAAGTACGGCAGACCGCGCAGGCGGTCGCGGTGGCGGCGCGCGTCGACGAAGGGGCTCTGCCCGGCCCAGGTCAGCGGGTTGAGGGTCAGGCTCTCCACCAGGAAGCCGTTGTCGGACTCGCAGTGCGTCAGGTCGAAGCTGACAGCCGACTGGATCTGACCGCTCCAGGCTTCGATCGGCTGGTCGTAGGCGCCCGTGACGATCCAGGCCGGGTGCAGCCGCAGGTTCTTCCCCACGGCCGGGCCGCCGATACCCGAGCGCAGCAGCAGCGCGGGCGACTCGATCCCGCCGGCGGCGACCACCACGACGGGGGCCCGGACGACCAGTTCCTCGCCCCCGGCCAGGGTCGCCGCGACACCGGCGGCCCTGCCCTCCTCCACGAGGACGCGGTCGGCGCGGCACTCCACGATGACCTGGGCGCCCGCGTCGACGGCGTCCTGGAGGTAGGTGTGCAGGGTCGAGCGCTTGCAGCCGAGCCGGCAGCCGGCGTTGCAGAAACCGCAGCGTGTGGGGTCGTCGGTGGCGGTGGAGTTGCGGGGCAGCCGCTCGTGGGAGTGGCCGCAGGCCGCCAGCCCGGTGATCATCGCGCGGGTGTTGGCGTTGTACACGGTGGACTCGGTGTTCACGTCGAGGCGCTGCCACACGGTGTCGAGGTGCCGGTCGAACGCGGAGCCCGCCAGGCCCTCCAGCCCCTCCGCCGCCCACTGCTCGCGGATCTCCATGGGGGTGCGCAGGCAGACCATGCTGTTGATCAGCGTGCCGCCGCCGAGCACCGACCCGGCCAGCACGCCCATCTGCCCGTTGTCGGACCAGAGGGAGCCGCCGCGCAGGAACATCTCCGAGGCGTGCGCGTCGATCTGGTCGAAGTCGGCCTCGTCCCGGCTCGGGCCGGCCTCCAGCACGACGACCGACAGGCCCGCCTGGGCGGCACGGGCCGCGACGATCGCCCCGCCGGCGCCTGAGCCGACCACGCACACGTCCGCCTGGAACGTTCCCACTTCGGGCGAGACGACCGGCAGCGCCGTGGCGGCGGCGGCCGGTCCGGGCGGCGGGCCGGGGTAGCCGACCACCGGCCAGGTCGGGTTCGTCCCGCTCTCGTCCACCGCGCCGATGAATCCGGCGAAGACCATGTTCTTGAGCTGGCGTACGGCCAGGCGCAGCCGCATGTCCTGCGCCGCCGCCAGGTGCAGCAGCACCGACCGCCGCTCCAGGGTGGCCGCCGGGAAATGCCGCTCGGCCAGGAAGGCGGCCAGTTCGCCGATCGCCTCCCGCACGTGGTGCGCCAGGCCCGGGATCGCGGCGAGCGTGCTGTCGTCCAGGCCCCGCTCACGCGCGCCCCTGCCGTAGTAGTCCACGACCGCCGGGTCCGCGCTCGGCGCGTCGAGCGCGGGCAGCAACGTCTCGCACACCGCGCCCAGCACCTGCCGGTAGGTCGCCTCGTCCACACTCATGACACTTTCCCCTTACGACGACGGAACAGCCCGCTGTGGCGCGCGACACCGAGCGCGACAGCGACGATCAGAACGAGCCCGTTGACGGTGCCGCGCCAGAACGTGGAGACCTCGCTGAGGGTCAGACCGTTCTGGATGACGCCGAGAAACAGCACGCCGAGCACCGTACCGCCGACGCCGCCCTCGCCTCCGGTGTAGGCGGTGCCGCCGATGAGGACGGCCGCGATCACCGTGAGCAGGAGCGTCGAGTCGACGGCCGGCGAGGCGGCGGTGAGCCGCCCCACCTGCACGATCCCGGCCAGCGCGGCGGCCAGGCCGGCGATCACGTACACGCCGAGCATGGTCAGGGCGACGTTGATGCCGTTGAGCCGGGCGGCCTCGGGGTTGGAGCCGATCGCGAAGACGCTGCGGCCGAAGGGCGTGTACCGCAGGATGAGCACCGCCGCGGCCACCACGACGACATCGAAGATCATCAGGATGGGGACGCCGCCGATCCGGTCCAGGGTGAAGTGGTAGACGCCCTGGAACGCCTCCAGCTCGAACACGCTGATCGTGGTGCCCTGGTTGGACACCAGCGCGATGCTCTCCAGGATCGACAGTGTCCCGAGTGTCACCACCAGGAAGGAGATGCGTAGATAACTGATCAGCGCACCGTTGACGACCCCGATGAGCAGGCCCGCCAGCAGCGTCAGCAGCAGCGCGGTGACCGCGCCGAGGCCGCTGCTCAGGCCGAGCCCGAGGACCATGGCGCACGCGGTGCCGGCCGAAGCGGCCGACAGGTCGATCCCGCCCGCGATGATGACGAACGTCGCACCGATCGCCAGCAGCAGGATCACACTGTTGGACAGGACGATGTTGGTGATGTTTCCCCAGGTCAGAAAGATCGGCTGGGTGATCGCCAGATAACCGCACAAGATGACCAGGCCGGCCACGATCCCGGCGCTCCCGCCCAGGGAGAGCCTGCGCCGCCGCGGTGCGGCCCCTCCACCCGCAGAAGCGGGGGTGGCGCCGGGAGGCGCGGGGACCTCCCTCGTCACACTGTTGGACATCGGCTCGGCCTTTCTCTCATGGAGCTCATCACGGGGAGGTGTTTCATGCCGTTCCCGGGGCCGCGGGCAGGGACGGACCGCCGGAGACGGCGACCTCGGCGATCCGGGTCTCCTCCATCTCCTCGCCGGCGAACTCGCCGCGGATCTCACCCTCGAAGAAGACGACGATCCGGTCACACATGCCGAGCAGCTCCGGCAGTTCGGAGGAGATGAGGATGACGGCCGCGCCCTTCTCGACGATGCCGTGCAGGAGGCGGTAGATGTCGCTCTTGGCCCCGACGTCCACGCCCCGGGTCGGCTCGCTCAGCACGTAGACGTCGCAGCCCAGGTCGAACACCCGGCCCAGCACGACCTTCTGCTGGTTGCCGCCGGACAGGTGGGAGATGCGGTTGGCCGCCGAGGAGGTCACGACGCCGTAGGTCCGGATGGCCCGATCCACCTGACGCCGCTCGTCGCGGACCCGGAGCAGCCCGAACCGGCTCAGCCCGCCCAGCCAGGAGACCGCGAAGTTCTCCGCCACGCTGCGCACCGGCAGCAGGGCCGAGCGCTTGCGGTCATCGGGCACGAAGGCGATGCCGCTGGCCAGGGCCTTACGCGGGCTGGACAGTCCGACCCGCTCGCCGTTGACCTGCACCGAGCCCTGGGCGGCGACGGCTCCGGCCAGCGCCAGACCCAGCTCGGCCTTGCCCGACCCCACCAGCCCGGCCACGCCGACGATCTCGCCCCGCCGCACCGTGAGCGAGGTGGGGCGCAGCGCGCCATCGTCGGTGGCGAGCTCGCGCGCCTCCAGGACGACCTCCCCGAGCTCGACCTCGCGCTCGCCGTAGTAGTCGCCGAGTTCCCTGCCGACCATGAGCCGGACCAGTTCGGGCTCCGGCGTCTCGGGCAGCGGCACGGTCGCGACCAGGGAGCCGTCCCGCAGCACGGTGGCCGTCGTGGCGCACGCGTACAGCTCGGGCATCCGGTGCGAGATCATGAGGACGGCGATGCCCCGGGCGCTCTGCTCGGCGATCAGTTCGAGCAGCCGGGCGGCGGCCGCCTCCGACAGCGAGCTGGTGGCCTCGTCGAGGATGAGCAGCCGGGCGTCCGAGGAGACGGCGCGGGCGATCTCGATCTCCTGCTGGAGCTCGACGCTGAGATCGCCGACCCGGTCGGTCTCGTCCACGTGCACGCTCAGGTCGTCCAGCACGGTACGCGCGGCGCGGCGCATCGCGGCCCAGTCGACGGCGCCCCACCGCGTACGCGGCGCGCGGCCCAGGTAGATGTTCTCCGCCACGCTGAGCGTCGGGGCGAGCGTCAGCTCCTGGCTGATCATGACGATGCCGTGCCGCAGCGCGTCGGCCGGCCCCGTGAGGCTCCGCCGGACGCCGTCGATCTCCAGATGACCCGCGTCCGGCTTGTGCACGCCGCCGATCACCTTGGACAGGGTCGATTTGCCCGACCCGTTCTCGCCGGTCAGCGCGTGCACCTCGCCGGCGCGGACGGTCAGGGTCACGTCATGCAACGCCCGGACGCCGGGGAAGCTCTTGCTGACGCCGCGCACGCTCAGCAGAGGCGGTGCGCTCTCGTTGTCCGGGTCCGTTCCCACCATCGACCTCCTTGGGAGAAGACCGCAAGCACACTCCGCCGGGCCGGTGCGGACGGCCGCCGGCCCGAAGTCATGCGCTTGGCCGGTGCCGACATCCACCGGCCGCGAGTCGGTCGTTGACGCCCGCGCAGTGCCGCGACGCTATGCGGCCCCCATGGGCCCCGCCCATAGCCCTGGTCCGCTGGGCGAACCCGTGACGGAGGCGTAACAGCCTCAGCCCGCGCCCCGGGCCCGCCCGCCCATCTCACTCAGCGGACCGGCCGATGGTGTACGGGGCCGGGCTGCCCCTTGAATCGGCTCATGCCCCGCCCCTGTTTCCCGGCCGACCCAGCACAACGAGGCGCATCGTGAACATCATCGGATACCTGGACCGGCTCAGCTTCCTGCCCGGCGACGTGTTGCGGGCCAGGTTCAGCACCACCGCCGCGGCGTTCTCCGCCGAACTCGTCCGCCTCTACAACGGCGACGACCACCCGCTGGGGCCCGGCGTCGACATCCGGCCGGTCACCTCGGAACTCGACGGCCGGAGCTTTCCCGGCAGGGAGCAGCCGCTGCGCGCCGGCTCGTCCATCGTGATCGCCGAGACGCCGCTGCCCGCGGGGACGGACGCGCTGGAGCTGTCCCTGGCCTTCCTGCCGACCCTGCCGGAGGCCGGGCACCGCCAGAGCGTCGTCTCCCTGCGGCAGGGCGAGGCCGTCGTCTCCGAAGCGGCGATCGGCGCGGACGGCCGGCTGGAGCTGGCCGCCGCCGGCCGCGCCGTCACCGCCGGTCCGGTCGTGCGCGGGCGCTGGTACGAGCTGACGCTGCACGTCACCGGCGGCGTCGCCGGGCTGCGGGTGTCCGCCGCGCAGGGGGAACGCCTCGACCTCTCCCTGCCTGCGGCCCTCGACCCCGGGCGGCCGCTCGGGCTCACGTTCGCCGCCACGGGTTCCCCCGCCCGCGACCACTTCAACGGCCGGATCGACTCACCCCGCCTGCTGGCCGCCCCTTCGCAGGTGCTCGCCGAGTGGGACTTCGGCCCGTCCACGACCCTGCGCCGCATCGCCAACCGCGTGGGCGGCGGCTTCGACGGCCGGAGCGTGAACTTCCCGCTGCGGGCCTGCCTCGGCCGCGCCGGGGCCGCCGACGACGTGGACCCGCGCCTGGCGCCGGCGGCGTACAACGCGGTGCACTTCCACGACGACGACCTCGACGACGCCGGCTGGGAGGACGACGTCGTGCTGACGCTCCCGTCGCACCTGCCCAGCGGCGTGTACGGGCTGCGCGTCCGCGCCGGCGACGGCACCGAGGACACCCTCCCCTTCGTACTGACCCCCGGCGAGCGGCGCGAGAAGGTGCTGCTCGTCCTGCCGACGTTCGCCTACCTCGCCTACAGTTGCGAGCACGTGATGGCCGACGCCGGCTCCCGCGACTACCTGAAGGGCGTGGGCATCGAGCAGCCGCCGGACTTCGGCGGCAACAAGCACGACGCCTTCCTGCTCGCGAGCGGGCTGCGCAGCCTCTACGACGTGCACACCGACCAGAGCGGCGTGTGCTTCACCTCCCTGCGCAAGCCGCTGCCGAACGTCCGGCACGACCACCGCTGGGCCGCGGTCGCCGGCGGCCCGACCTCGGCGCACCAGTTCAGCGCGGACCTGCACCTGGTGGCCTGGCTGACCGCGCAGGGCGTCGGGTTCGACGTCGTCACCGACGAGGAGGTCCACCGGCAGGGCGTGGCGGCGCTGCGGCCGTACCGCGTCGTGCTGACCGGCAGCCACCCCGAGTACCCGACGACGCCCATGATGGCCGCCTACGAGCAGTACCTGGCGGGTGGCGGCCGGCTGATGTACATGGGAGGCAACGGCTTCTACTGGGTCACCTCGGTCGATCCCGAAGAGGGCCACACCATCGAGATCCGCCGCACGGCCGGCATCCGCGCCTGGCAGCCGGAGCCGGGCGAGTGGCACCACGCCACGACCGGCGAACTGGGCGGCCTGTGGCGGCTGCGCGGCAGGGCGCCGCAGCGCATGCTCGGCGTCGGGATGGCCTCGCAGGGCTTCGACGTCAACCGTCCGTACGACGTCGTCGCCGACCCCGCGGATCCGCGCGTGGCGTTCGTCTTCGACGGCGTCGACCTGTCGTCCGGCCGGATCGGCGACTTCCCGTCGATGGTCAACGGGCACGGCGCGGCCGGCGTGGAGATCGACCGCGCCGACCCCGCCCTCGGGACGCCCGACGACACGATCGTGCTGGCCACGGCCACCGGCTTCTCCCGCGCCTACGGCCTGGACCCGGTCGAGGTCGCGCTGCCGGACGGCTGCTACGACGGGACGACCAGCGACAAGGTCCGGTGCGACCTGGTCGTGCTGCCCAAGCCCGAGGGCGGCGCGGTCTTCTCCACCGGCAGCATCGCGTGGTGCGGGTCGCTGCTGGTCAACGGCGGCGACAACGACGTCTCCGCCGTGACGCGGAACGTGCTGCGCGCCTTCCTGCACCTCGATGAGCTGCCCTTCGCCGGTGACCGGCGCGGTTGAGCGGACGTGGTTGAGCCGGCGTGTCTTCAGCCCGTCGTCCAGCGGCGGAGTTTGTCGGGGTTGCGGACCACCCAGATGTGCTTGATCCGGTCGCCCGCGACCTCGAACGCGAACACCGTCACGATGACGCCGCCCTGCTGAGCCACCAGACCGGGCTGGCCGTTGACCGTCCGTTCCAGGAAGGTCATGTCGCCGGGCCGGCGGCGGGCGATCTCGACCCAGGCGCGCGCGATCCGCTCGCCGCCCTCGATGGGGCTCAGGAAGGCGACGGCGAGGCCGCCGCCGTCGGCGATCGCCGTGGCGTCGGGGTCGAGCAGGCCGATCAGGGCGTCGATGTCCTTGGCCTCCCAAGCCTGCTTGAACTCCCTGACGACGCCGGCGGGCCGGGCCGCCGGAACCGTCGCGGACGGCTGCGCGGCCCGGATGCGGCGGCGGGCCGAGGAGGCGAGCTGGCGGCAGGCCGCCGGGGTGCGGCCGACGATCTCGGCCACCTCGGCGAAGGTGTGACAGAAGACGTCGTGCAGGATGAACGCGACGCGTTCGGCCGGGGTCATCGATTCCAGCACGACCAGGAAGGCCAGGTGGACCGACTCGTCCAGGGTGACCCGGTCGGCGGGGTCGGCGACGGTGCCGTCGGGGAGCGGCTCGGGGATCCACTCGCCCACGTAGGTCTCCCGCCGGGCCCGTGCCGAGCCGAGCAGGTTGAGGCAGATGCGGCTGGCGACCGTCGTCAGCCAGGCGCCGGGAACCTCGACGGCGTCCTGCTGCCGCCGGGACATCGCGTACCAGCGGGTGTAGGTCTCCTGCACGGCGTCCTCGGCCTCGGCCAGCGAGCCCAGCATCCGGTACGCGAGATTGATCAGGTGACGCCGCTCGCTCATGATCGCGTCCAGGCCCGGGTCGGGCCGGCCCTGTTCCGGCTCGGATCTCATGGCGCTGTCGGCTCCCTCTGTCGTGTCGGTCCTCACCGGTTCGACAAGACGGCGCACCGGAATGTGAGGCGACACGACGGCCTCACATTCCGGACGGCTGCTTTGTCGAACCGGTGAGACCAGCACATCATCCTGCGAACAGGGAGCTCAGAGACATCATGACCACCTCGATCCCGGAGACACCGTTCACCGACGCGGCCCCTGGGCAGCGTCTGGAGCGGGCGGCCGCCGCGCTGACCGCGAACGGTTTCACCGTCGAGATCCTCGACGACGCCGCCGCCGCGCGTGCCCGTGTCAGGGCGCTGATCCCCGACGGGGCCAGCGTGTTCACCGGCGCCAGCGAGACCCTCCGCCTGTCCGGCATCGACGAGGACATCAACGCCGGCGGGCGATACGAGGCCGTCAAGCCGCGCACCCTGGCCATGGACCGCGCCACCCAGGCGGACGAGATCCGGCGGCTGCGCGCCAGCCCCGACGTCGCGGTGGGCAGCGTCCACGCGGTCACCGAGACCGGCTGCCTCGTGATCGCCTCGGGCAGCGGCAGCCAGTTGCCCGGCTACGCCGGCGGGGCCGCCCGCGCGATCTGGGTCGTCGGGGCGCAGAAGGTAGTGCCCGACCTGGGCGTCGCGCTGCGCCGCGTCGAGGAGCACTGCCTGCCGCTGGAGAACGCCCGTACCCAGGCGGTCCACGGCTGGCCCAGCGCCGTCAACCGCCTGCTCATCCTCAACGCCGAATTCCAGCCCGGCCGCGGCACCGTCCTGCTGCTCCGCGAAACCATCGGCTTCTGACCAACCGCCCCGGCCGGGGGCCCACATCCCCCAGCCGGGCCACGGCTCGCTTCGGCGTCAGATTCGGGTCATGGCGGACTCGTAGCCGCCTCCGCCGGGATAGACCCAGGCGCCGGTGACGGTGGCGCCGTCGGCGCTGAAGGTGCCTTCGTAGTAGGCGGGGCTGCCCTTCGCGCCGGCCCAGATGGTCAGCTTGTCACCGGTCAGCTCGTACACGTAGTCGAGGGTGTTGCCGGTCGAGTCGTAGAAGCGCGACGCCACGTCCGCGCCGGCGGGCTCGCCGAACGAGCGCAGGTTGCCGATCACCTCCAGGCCGGTGATGGGCTGGTCGAACTGGGTGAGTTCGACGTGCTGGAGCAGGAAGAAGCCGCCGGGCATCCACTCGTACCGGACGGTTCCCTCGGCGCCGCCGGTGACGGCCCAGGTGCCGACCAGGCGGTCCAGGGCCCGCACGTCGGCGCTGGGCTGGAAGGTCTCGCTCATCTCGTTCTCCTTGTGGCTCAGGTGACTGCTTGCCGGTACCTCGGAGCCCGCGTACGGGCTTCGACACGAGCCGGGTGTGATTCAGATCACACTGCGGCCGTGTCGAGAACCCGGGCCCGGCACCGAGGTAGCGGCAGGAATCCGTCCCTCAAGGAGGAAGTCATGTCCGCCACCACGACCGACACCCCGGCCACCGCCGTCCGCCGCCCGGCCGCCCACCTGCTGCTCGCCGGCGCGCTGGCCGGGCCGGTCTTCTTCGCCTCGGCGATCACCCAGATGCTCACCCGCGAGGGGTACGACATCACCCGCCATCCGATCAGCCAGCTCGCCACCGGTGACCTCGGCTGGATCCAGATCGCCACGTTCGTGCTGGCCGGGCTGGGCGGGCTGGCCCTGGCCGGCGGTGTCAGGCGGACCGTCACCGAGGGGATCGGGCGGCGGGCGGTGCCCGTCCTCGTCGCGGTGTTCGGGGCCGGGATGGTCGCGGCCGGCGCGTTCACCATGGACCCGGAGCACGGCTTTCCGGCCGGGACCCCCGACGGGCCGGTGGCGCGGATGTCCTGGCACAGCGTCACGCACTCGGCCGCGGCCGCCGTCTCGTTCACCGCGCTGGCCGTCGCCGCCCTCTTGCTGGCCGTCCGGTACGCCCGCCGCCGGGCCGTGCCGGCCGCCGTCGGCAACGGCGTCGCCGCGCTCGTCCTGCTGCTGCCCATGTCGCCCGATCACATGAGCATCCAGATCGCCGTCAACGGCCTGGTCGCCTTCACCTGGACGACCGTCCTGGCCCTGGCCCTGCGCCGCTCCGCCTGACCTCGCGTACGCTTCTTCGCACGTTCGAAAAGAGGATGACCATGAAGTACCTGCTGCTCGGCTACACCCCTGCCGCCGCCTGGGACGCCGCGACCGCCGACACGGCGTCGGAGGAGGCGCGGGCGGCGTTCGCCGCCTACCAGGAGTTCGAGCGGGAACTGATCGCCACCGGCGAGTTCGTCAGCAGCGAAGGGCTCGGCCATCCCGCGGTCAGCACCACGGTCCGCAGGACCGCCGACGGCGTGGTGGCGACCGACGGACCGTTCGCCGAGTTGAAGGAGGTCCTGGCCAGCTTCGCCATCATCGACGTGGCCGGCCAGGAACGGGCCGTGGAGATCGTCTCGCGGATCGTCGAGGTGCTGGGTGAGCCGATCGAGATCCGGCCGATCATGGGCGAGGACTTCACGACGTGACCGACCAGGCCGAGCCGGCGGCCGGTGAGACGTACTCGGGCGTGACCGCCGGTGTCGAGCACCTGCTGCGCGTCGAGGCGCCCCAGGTGCTCGGCGCGCTGGTACGGCGTTTCGGCCGCTTCGACATCGCCGAGGACGCGGTGCAGGAGGCGCTGCTCGCCGCGAGCCGCACGTGGCCGTCCGACGGCGTGCCGGACAACCCGCGGAGCTGGCTGATCCGCATCGGCTACCGGCGGATGGTCGACCTGCTGCGCGCCGACCAGTCCCGGCGCCGGCGTGAGCAGGAGGCCGGCCTCGCCGAGCTGGCCATGCGGGAACCGGACCGCCGGCCGGGCTCCGTGCGGGAGACCGACGACAGCCTCGCCCTGCTGCTGCTCTGCTGCCACCCCGCGCTGAGCGCCACGTCCCAGGTGGCGCTCACGCTGCGGGCCGTGGGCGGCCTGACGACCGCCGAGATCGCGCACGCGTACGGAATGCCGGACAACACCATGGGCACCCGCATCAGCCGCGCCAAGCAGCAGTTGGCCCGCGCCGGCGCCCGGTTCACCCCGCCGGCCGACACCGACCGCGACAGCCGGATGGCCGCCGCGATGCAGGTGCTGTACCTGATCTTCAACGAGGGCTACACGGCCTCCGCCGGCGACCGGCTCGCCCGCGTCGACCTGACCGGCGAGGCCATCCGGCTGACCCGCATGCTGTACGCGTCCGTGCCCGCCGACGCCGAGGTCACCGGCCTGCTGGCGTTGATGCTGCTCACCGAGGCCCGCCGGCCCGCCCGCACCGGCGGCCACGACGAACTGGTGCCCCTGGACGAGCAGGACCGGACGCGCTGGGACGGCGACCTCATCCGCGAGGGCACCGAGCTGATCGACGGCGTCTGGCCCCGCCGCGAGGTCGGCCCGTACCAGTTGCAGGCGGCGATCGCGGCCGTGCACGCCGCCGCCACCTCGCCGCGGCAGACCGACTGGCCGCAGATCGCGGCACTCTACCTGTGGCTCGAACGGCTCAACCCCACCCCGCCGGTACGGCTGAGCCGGGTGGTGGCCGTGGCCAAGGCGTACGGGCCGCTCCGGGGGCTGGCCCTGCTCGACGACCTCAACCGCCGCTTCCACCTCGACCGGGACCCGCTGGTCCGCCGGCGGGAACACGCGGTGCGCGCCCACCTGCTCCGGATGACCGGCGACGCGGCCGGCGCGGCCCGGCTGTACCGCGAGGCGGCCACCCTGACCGGCAACCAGATCGAGCGACGCTACCTGCTCGACCAGGCCGACCGCCTCGGCTGAGGACGCGGGCGGGCACAGGGGACCTATCCGCATTTTCCGCCCGCGGCGGGCAGCAGGCCGAGGACGGACCTCACTGGCCGGAAGGCGGCGTCACTCACGGGCGCCAAGAGCCTCGGTCGGGTGGGGGCGGAGGGTGAGACGGGCCGGGATGGCCGTCGCGGCCAGCGCCAGAACGATCGTGACCGCGACGATCGCCACGTAGGTGAGCGGCGGGACGAAGGGAAGCGGGGTCCGGGTCATGCCGTTGCTGAAGGCGGTCAGGACGGCCAGCGAGATCAGCGTGCCGAGAGCCACGGCCACCGCGGCGGAGGTGAGCGTCTCGACGCGGAGCATCCGCAGGAGCTGGCGGCGCGTGGTGCCGACCAGGCGGAGCAGGGCCAGCTCCCGGGAGCGGGCCGCGATCGACATGGCCAGGGTGTTGACCACGGCGATGGCGCAGAAGGCGATGATCAGCCCCATCGCGACGTAGTTGACCTCCGCACCACCGGTGCCCGCGGCGGCGACCTGGGCGCGGTCGAGCACGGCCACACCGGGCAGGGCCCGCTCCAGCGCGGCGCGCTCGCCGCCGGCCACGAGCACGGTGGGCCGCGGGTCGTCGACGTGGCCGGCGACCAGAGCGTGGGAAAGCGTCAGGTCGCCGAAGCCGAGGCCGCGCTCATAGAGGGCCGCCACAGTCACGGTGGCGGGGGTGCCGTCGCCGAGTACCAGGTCGATCCGGTCGCCGACGGCGACGCCGAGCCGGTCGGCCGCGGTGCTGCTGACCGCGGCCGAGTCGTCGCCGAAGCCCTTCAGCGTCCCGGACACCACGCCCAGGTCGGCGAGGCCGTCCAGCGCGGTGACGGCCTGCGCGCCGTACTTGGTCAGGTCGATGCGCACCGAGGTGCGCAGGATCTCGGCGGTGGCCGTCACGCCGGGCACCCGGCGCGCGGCGGCGGCGGACGCGCCGGGCGCGAGCACGTGGTCGGCGGTGATCCCGGCGTCCAGCTCACGCTGGGCGGCGTGGCCGGTCGTGGTCTGGGAGAACAGGATCGTGCACGTGAGTGCCGTCAGCAGGGTGAGCGGTGTGATCACCGACGCCATCCGGCCGACGTCGGCGCGCAGGTTCCGGCGTGCCAGGTAACCGGCGGCTCCGGGCAGCCGCACCGGCAGCGCCGTCACCGCCCGTGCGAGGAGCGGGCCGAGCAGGGCCACGGACGTCGTCCAGAGCAGGGCCGTGAACATGGTGACGGGGCTCGCGGCGGCCTCGGTGGTCAGGCCGGACAGCACGATCGTCAGCGCCACGCCGCCCGCCGCGGCGAGCGCACCGGCGGCCAGGCGCGCCCACGGCAGCCGTGTGCCGGGCAGCGCGGCCTCACCCAGCGCCTCGACGGGCCGGATCCGCGCGGTACGCCGAGCCGACAGCCGCGCCGCGGCCCAGGCCGCCGCCAGCGTGGCGAGCACCGCCGCCAGCGCGGGGAACGGGCTGACGACCAGCCCGAGGTTCGGGGGCATGGCGCCCAGGGCGACGAACCTGGACCGCAGCCAGAAACCCAGCAGGATGCCCGCTCCGGAACCGATCACCCCTGCCAGTGCGCTGACCAGGAGCGCCTCGCCGCCGATGAGCTTCCTGATCTGCCTGGGGGTGGCGGCGACAGCGCGCAGCATGGCCAGCTCGCGCTGGCGCTGCTGGATGGAGAGCGCGAACGTGCCCACCACGACGAGGATCGCCACCAGCAGGGACGTGCCCGCCAGCGCGCCGCCGAGGCTGATCAGCTTGATCCTGGCGCTCTCCGCGTCGTGGAACTCGACCGCGCCGCGCTCGTCACCGGTGTACGTCACGGCTCCCTCGACCCGGACGTCCACCGCGGGGAAGACGCCGATCGCCGACACCATCCCGGGATGGCCCGCCAGCCGCCGGGCCTCGCCGGGGCTGAAGAAGATCGTGCGCTGGCTGGGCAGGGCCTGGGCGGTGACGCCGACGACGCGGTGGCCGGGGATCTTCGCATCGGCGTTCGCGGCGTCGACGACCACCTCGCCGTCGGCGCGCGGCGCGCGGCCCCGGGCCAGCGTGAACGGGGTCAGCGCGGCCGACTCCCAGCCGTGCGCGGTGAAGCCGGCGAAGGGGAAGGTGACCTCGGTGACGACGCCGGTGACGCCGGGCCGCCGTTCGAGCTCGGCGGCGAGGGCGGCGGGGATCCAGCGGTGTTCCGCCAGTTCCTTGGCCTTGACCTTGCCCTTCTCCTTGGTCTGCCGGACGAACTGGTCACCGGCGACGATCACCGGGGTCCCGGCGTAGCGCTCGGGGGCGACGGTGCCGCGCAGGCCCGTCTCCAGGAGCATCCCGCAGGCCGTGACCAGCGCGGCGGCGCACAGCAGGGCCACGAACGAGCCCGCGAAGGCGGCGCGGCGGTGCCGGAGGGTCTTCCACGCGAAGGAGAACATCACTTCCACGCTCCCAGCCGGGTCATCCGCTCGGCGATCCGGTCGGCGGTCGGCGCGGCCATGGAGTCCACGATGCGGCCGTCGGCCAGGTAGAGGACGGTGTCGGCGTAGGAGGCGGCGACCGGGTCGTGGGTGACCATGACCACGGTCTGGCCGAGCCCGGAGACGATCTCGCGCAGCAGCGTGAGCACGTCGCGGGCGGTCATCGTGTCGAGCGCGCCGGTGGGCTCGTCGCCGAACACCACCTGCGGCCGGGTCACCAGCGCGCGGGCGAGCGCCACCCGCTGCTGCTGGCCGCCGGACAACTGGGCCGGACGGTGGCCGGTACGCCCCTCCAGACCCACCCGGCGCACGATCTCGGCCAGCCACGCCTGGTCCGCCCGCGCGCCGGCCAGGCGGAGCGGCAGCGTGATGTTCTCCAGCACGGTCAGCGAGGAGACCAGGTTGAACGCCTGGAACACGAAGCCGACCTGCCGCCTGCGCAGCACGGTCAGCGCGGTCTCGTCCATGCCCGACAGCTCGGTGCCGCCCAGCCGCACCGAACCGGACGTCGGCACGTCGAGCCCGGCCGCGCAGTGCAGGAACGTACTCTTGCCCGAGCCCGAGGGCCCCATCACCGCGGCGAACGTCCCCTGGGGGATGCCCACCGACACCTCGCGCAGGGCTGCCACCGCGCCGCTGCCCTTGCCGTACACCTTGCTCACGGCGTCCATCCGCACTACTTCCGTCATGGCGTCAAGCCTGGTCAGTGGCGGGTTCCGGGGCCAGAGAGCCGATCATGAGCTGCGCATGACGTCATCATGATTCGGACAAACTGGTAGACATATCCGGTGATCCGCATCCTCCTGGCCGAAGACCAGCACGTCATCCGGGGCGCGCTGGTGGCGCTGCTGAACCTCGAACCCGATCTGGAGGTCGTCGTGGCGGTCCAGTCCGGGGACGAGGCCGTGGCCGCCGCCCCGGCGCACCGGCCGGACGTCGCCGTGCTCGACATCGACATGCCGGGCACGCTCGACGGCCTCGACGCCGCCGCCGAGATCCGCGCCAGGGTGCCGGGTTGCCGCACGCTCATGCTCACCGGGTACGGCAAGCCGGGCCACCTGCGCCGGGCGCTGACCGCCCAGGTGGACGGGTTCGTGCTGAAGACGGCGCCGCCGGAGGAGGTCACCGCCGCGATCAGGAAGGTCGTCCAGGGTGAACGCGTCCTCGACCCCTCGCTCGCGGTCACCGCGTGGAACCTGGCCGAGAACCCGCTCACCCCGCGCGAGGCCGACATCCTGCGCCTGGCCGCCGGCGGCGCGGAGGCGACCGAGATCGCCGGCCGGCTCTTCCTGAGCGCGGGCACCGTCCGCAACTATCTCACCACGATCGTCGCCAAGCTCAACGCGCGCAACCGCACCGACGCCGCCCGCATCGCCACCGAGGCGGGCTGGATCTAGGCGCGCCGGATCAGGCGGGCCGGATCAGGCGGGCCGGATCAGGCGGGCCGGATCAGGCGGGCCGGATCAGGCGGGCCGGATCAGGCGGGCCGGATCAGGCGGGCGGACCGGTTTGTCCTGCGCGCCGTCGTTGCGCACGGTCAGCCGTACCTCGCCGTCCCGCTCGGACGTGCTGATCGTGCAGTGGCGTGCGGAGCTGTGCCGCAGCACGTTGGTGACCGCCTCACGCAGCACGACGCCGAGCGCGGTCTCCACCTCGGCGCCGAGCGTGCCGTGGCCGAGTTCCACCGAGGCGTCGATGCCCGCCGCCGTCAGCACCGAGCGCGCCGAGTCCGCCTCGCCCGCCAGCGACAGCGTCCCGCGCTCGCCGGAGACGGTCCGCAGGTCGGTCATGGCCTGTTCGGTCATGGCCAGCACGTCGTCCAGTTCCGCCCGCGCGAGGTCCGGTTCGAGCCGCCGGGCCAGCTCACTCTTGAGCAGGATGGCCGCCAGCGTGTGCCCGAGCAGGTCGTGCAGGTCACGCGCGGCGCGCAGCCGCTCCACGACCACCACCGAGCGGGCCAGCCCGTCCCTGGCCGCGCTCAGTTCCCGGTCCAGCCGCGCGAGCGTGACCAGGCCGTAGACGACCAGCCCGGTCACGAGCGTGCTCACCGTGTAGTTCACCGCCAGCGGGTACGGCAGGCCGATCAGCACGCCGGCGACCGCCACCACCGCCATGAGCGCGGCCACCAGCGGCACCGCCACCCTGAGCCGCAGGGCGAGCAGGATCGGCCCGGCGAGGAATCCGGTCGTCCCGAGCCAGGCTTCCCCGAACACGGGGATGGGGGCGAGCGCCAGCACGGCCAGGACCGCCAGCGCGGGCATCCGGCGGCCCTCGATCGAGCGCAGGTGGATGACGACGATGACGAGCAGCAGGGGCGCCGGCCACCACGACCCGGCCAGCAGCAGCCCCTTGACCGAGAACCCGATCAGGACCGCCGCCAGCAGCGCCGTGGACAGCCTGGTGGAGGGGGCGGGCGCGGCCGGCAGCCTGGTGGCGGGCAGCGTGACCTCGACGACGACATGCGCGGAGGCGTCGATGCCGGTGGTGAGCGTGCCGCCGGCCGCCGCCACCTGCTCAGGGAGGTCGGCCAGGGACTCGTCGGCGGCGCTGCGGCTGCCGTCGTGGGAGATGCTCAGCCGTACGGTGTCGTCGTCCGTGACGGTCTCGATCACGCAGCGGGTGGCGGCGCGCCGCCGGACGATCTCCGTCACGGCCTCGCGCAGTACGGCGGCCAGCAGCGCGCCGGCCGGGCCGAGCGGCTCCGCGTGCCGCATCCGCACCTCGGTGGCGACCCCGGCGGCGACCAGCATGGCCTTGGCGGTGGTGAGTTCGGGGCCAAGTGACATCGCGCGGTAGCCGGTCGCCGCGGCCCTGGCCGCGCTCAGCGACCGCCGGGCCGTCTCCACGTCAGGCGTGCCGGCGCGGGCGCTGGTCGCGATCGTGTCGAGCGCGCTGCCCAGGCTCTTGCTGAGTTCGGCGGCGATGCGCAGCCGCTCCTCGGCCGCCGCGGTCATCGCCAGCGACAGCCGGGCCGCGGTCACCTCCTCGATCCGGTCCACCATCGTGGCCAGGCCGTAGATGACCAGGGTGACCAGGACCATGCTGATCACCGGGTCGGCCGGCCCCAGCAGCACCGCGCTGCCCGCGACCGCCGGCGCCAGCGGCCACAGCCGGGTCAGCAGCAGCGACCCGGCGACGAAGCCGAGGATGCCGACCGAGGAGCCGAACGCGAACACCGAGCCGTAGGCCGCGGCGGCCTGCAGCGCGATCAGCCACCAGGAGCGGCGTCGCGCGAACAGCACCTGCAAGCCGAGTACCACGAGGGCCAGGGGCGACCCGGCAATCGCATAGACGCCGGCGAACGCGACCAGCACCAGAAGGAAAATCCCCTTTGCCCATATTTGCACCCATGAAGCCTACGATCGCCGCAGGGCCACCACGGCAACCGCCACCGCCGCCACCAGCCCACCGGCGACGAGCAGGGTCGTGCCGTCGGGATGGACCAGCGCCTGGCCGCGCTGCGCCTGCCAGAGCAGCAGCCCGGTGAGACCGGCGTACCCGAGCGCCGCCACGATCACCTGCGGAACGCGGCGGACCCAGAGCGCGACCAGCGGCAGCACCTGCAGCGCGTGCAGCCCGACGAAGTGCGCCACCCGCAGGTCGCCCGCGCCGGTCGACCAGCCCGTCAGCGGCATCCCGGCCCCTCCGTCGGCCGCGCCGACCGTGTGCGCGCCGATCGTGGCCAGTTCGAGGCCACCGGCCAGCGCGTGCGCCTGCTCGACGGTCGGCGCGGTCATCAGGTAGCCGACCGACATCCCCGCCAGCGAGATGGCCACCCCCAGCGGGATCGCCCAGGCCATCGCCCGGTCCACGCGCCGCTGCACGGTCAGGAAGATCCCCAGCGCGAGCGTCAGCGCCCAGCCCACGTAGGCGGCCCCGCCCATCAGCATGAACACGGACTCGTCCAGCGCGGTGCCGACGTTGAAATGGCTGCGTACGCCCCGCACCGCCTGGAAGGTGATGGCCGAGATCTCCGGCAGGACGAACCCGATCACCGCGACCGTGCCCAGCCACCACAACGTCCGCCGCCACCGCCGCACCTGGCCGATCATCCAGGAGAGCGTGATCGCGTACAGGCCGAAGGAGGCCGCGAACTTGAGCGGCTTGAGCCACACTCCTTCGCCCAGCACGGTCCGTTCGTCGGCCACCAGGCCGATCCCGCTCACCACCACGAGCACCGCCATGGCCAGCGCACATCCGGTGAGCGGGCCGTGCCATGTCCTCTGTCGCGGGGCAACCATGATGTCTCCTTCAGATCGACTGGAGACAACCTTGCTGGCCTGGCCTTTCGCGAACCAGTGAGGTGATCATCGGCTCGGCGTGATCTCATCACGAATCGGACGGATCCTGATCCGTACCCGGCTTACCCCGTGAGATCGCTCTTGTAGAAGACGGTCGCCCGGAACTGGACCGGGCTGCCGCTGACCTTGCTGGAGAAGCCGAACGCGAGCCGCGGGCCGTCCGGCGAGCGCCAGATCGCCATCCCCTGAGGTTCGCGACCGGGCAGCGACTCGCCCGCCCTCGTCCGGTACACCTGCTCGACCGCGCCGCCGGCCTTGTTCATGTCGAGCCGGACCAGGTAGGACGGCTTGGCCGGGTCCGTGGGCTGCGCGGGCGGGCCGCCGTAGGAGAGGTAGGCGTACTGGCCGTAGGAGGTCACGCCCTGGAAGTGGTCGGATTCGGCGAGGCCGAGCTGGGCGTTGGTCGGCAGGGCGCGCTTGGCGAGGATGGGAGTGGTGTCGCTGATGCCGTTGTCGATGACGGCGGACAGGTCGAACAGCGCGAGGCGCCACGGGCTCGTCGTCCCCATGTACCGGACGAGCAGCCGGTTGGTGTAGGGGTCGATCGACGGCCTCGGACAGTCACGGAAGTCGGACAGGCCGATCGGGAACCTCCAGACCCCCGCGTCCTTGGCGTAGTCGAGCACGCCCCCGTCGCTGTACCTGATGCGGCAGATCGTGTGGCTGTTCGGGGCCGTGCCGGGGGACAGACTCCGCCAGTCGCCCGCGAGCCACACGTACGGCGATCCGGACGTGTTCGGCTGGATCGCCATCGACGACCCGTGGTCGAACCCGTGCAGCGCCATCGCCCCCAGCACCTTGCCCGTCAGGTCGGTCCTGGTCACCCAGAGGTCGCCGGTCGTGCTGCCGACCTTGGTCTGCACGAAGTAGATGTGCCCGTGGACGTGGTCGAAGGCGAAGGACTGCATGGCCCAGTAGGGCTGGTGCAGGGTGGCCCGCACCACGGGATCGCCGCCGGCCCCCTCGAACACGAAACGCTGCGACGGCGGGACGGACGCGGCCGCCGGCCCGGCCGCGAACAGGCCGGCGGCGCCGGCCGCCATCCCCGTACCGGTTCGAAGGAGCATACGACGACTCATGGCGGACGCTCCGCCGATGGGGGTACTCTCACGCACGCGCATCACCCTGCCGATCGTTCGACTCATGAAGTCGATCACGATAGCCGATGGGTTCCGGCGTGCCTCACGCCCACTCGGTGACGCGGAACACCGAGAGCATGTCATTGCGCCGGGGGTCGGCCACGTCCGTGTACGGGTAGAAGGACGCCTCGACGCCGACCCAGCCGCGCCACCTGCCCTGGTCGTCGATGATCTGCAGCAGCGGGTAGACGTGGGAGTTGCCCTTGTAGCACTGGCTGCCCTTCGCCAGGCAGGTGCACCAGTGCCAGTGGGTGTCCCGGCGGTCCTTGTTGGTGATCTGCTGGACGAAGGTCTGCAGGCTGCGATCCTTGTCGTACGGCGCCGCACACGCGCAGTTGTCCGTCGCCTGGGTCTTGAACGCCATGCACCAGGTGGTCGTCGTGCACTGGATGTAGCGGCTCATGTCCCAGGCCCTGTCGACGTAGTCGACGGAGCCTTTGACGGCCCGGTGGTACGTCATGGTCAGCGGCGCCTGGTGCGCGCGTACCGTCTGCATCGGCCGCCGGACCGCGAGCCCGGCGTTGCTCCCGTACCCGTAGCCGTGCGTGAACTTGGGCGAGTACTTGAACGTCAGCCGCGTGTACGTGGTGTCGGGCGCGGTGTCGACCCACCATTCCTCGCTGCGCCACGTGCTCTGGTCCCACGCGATGTTGACGTACTGGCGCCCGCCGGTGGAGTACAGGGAGAAGGACCCGGTTCTGACCTCCGGCGCGGGCGACAGGAACCCGCCTGCCGTCTTGATCTCGCACGCCCGCACGGTGGTGCTCGTGCCGGAGCATCGGCCGCCCGGAACGGTTCCGGTCCCGACGCGGGCGACGGGTTTGCTCTGGCTCCACGCCCAGGTGTCGCTGCGCACCTTGCCGGTGCCCGAGAACGTGTACGTGCCCAGGCGTACCCAGTTCCCGCCGGACTGCTCCTGCAACGACCCGAAGGAGACGACGTGGTTCGCCTTGCCACCTGGCAGGGCGGCGGCGGTCACCGGGCTCGCCGACCCGACCAGCCCTGCCACCATGAGCAGCACACATGCGGCGGAACGCAGGCGCATCCGCACTCCTTTCACGACGGGCAGCCCACCCCTTGCAGACGCGCGGGAGTGGCCTGAGGAGGAGCCGAACGTATAGCAGCGCGGTATGGAGGCGGTATACGCCCACCGGGCGGCCCGGCTAGACCCAGGGGCGGGGGAAGGTGTCGCCGTCGAGCCGGTCGCCCGTGGCGAGTTCGAGGGGGTCGGTCACGACGTGTCCGGTTCCGCTGTAGCGGGTGGCCTCGTCCATGTAGATGACGACGTGCGCGAACCGGGCCTGGCCGGTGCGGTTGGGCAGGGCCATGTGGCCGGTGTAGCCGCTGTGGAAGGTGCAGTCGCCGGCGCGGAGCGGCACGGTGACGCGGGGCATCCAGCGCAGCGACGGGTCCGTCTCGAACAGGTCCTCCTCGTGGTGGAGGTCCTGCGGGCGCAGGCCGGTGCGGTCCTGGGTGCCGGGCAGGAAGGTCATGCAACCCCGCTCCGGCGGGACGTCCACCAGCGCGATCCACGCCGACAGCGGCAGCCGGTCACCCGCGTGCGGCCAGTACGGACGGTCCTGGTGGAACTCCGTGGCGGCGTTGTTGTGCGGCTCCTTGACCAGCATCTGGTCGTGCCAGAGCCGCAGCGGGAACCCGGCGAGCTGTTCGGCGATGCGGCCGAGCCGCCGGTCGAACGTGAGCTCCCGCAGCGTCCGGTCACGCTGCCAGACGTTGACGAGCTGGCTGAAGACGCCCTGCCGCTCCAGGCTCTCCGCGCGATGCGCCGCCAGGTACGCCGCCGCGCCGGCCAGGAAGCGCTCGACCCGGTCGGGTTCGAGGACGCCGCGGACTCGGACGAAACCGTGCTCGCGATAGGCCGCCACCAGTTCCTCCGGCACCCGGCCGGCCGCGCCGACGTCGCTGACGGGCTGTTCGTTCGTCATCACTGACCTCCGAGGTTGTCGCTCCTGCCAGGGTCGTCGTGGCGGACGGTTCAGGGCTAGGCCGATCCCGGCGGGTGGTCGTACGATCCCGACATGCCTGCCACGCTGCACGAGCACGCGCTGTTCGCCGGGAGCCCGGTCCTGGCAGGCGTCCACCGCCTGGACTCCGGCGTCGAGCCGCACGCGCACGACTTCCTCGAGATCGCCGTGATCGGCACGGGTGCCGGCCGGCACGTGACCAGCCAGGGCGAACGCCCGTTGCGGCGCGGGCAGGTCGTCGTGCTGCGTCCCGGCGCCTGGCACGGGTTCCGCGACTGCGCCGGCCTGACCGTCGCCAACTGCTGCCTGTCCGCCCAGGCGCTGCGGGCCGAGTTGGCGCCGCTGTACGACCTGCCGATGTTGCGCCGGATGTTGTGGACCGACCCGGTGGCCTCCGGCACGCACGGCGTGGCGGTCACGGCCGTCGATCCGGCCGCCGCCGAGGAGGCCGTCGCGGAGATCGGCCGGCTCGAACGGGACCTCGGGGCCGGTCGGAGCCGGCCGGGCCGGGTGCTGGGCCGGCTGGTCACCGTGCTCGGCGTCCTGGCCGACGGCCGTGACCCCGTGCGGGAGACGGTCGAGCCCGCCGTCCATCCCGCGGTCGCCGCCACCGTCGCCCGGTTCGAGGAGGCGCCCGCCCATCCGTGGCGGCTGGATGATCTCGCGCGGGCGGTCAGCCTGGATCCCGCCTACCTCGGCCGGCTGTTCGTCCGGTATGTCGGGCTGACGCCGCTCGGTTTCCTGGCCCGGCTGCGGGCCGAGCGCGCCGCGACGCTGCTGGCGCACTCGTCCCTGCCGGCCGCCCGGGTCGGCGCCGCCGTCGGCTGGGACGACCCGACGTACTTCGCCCGCCGGTTCCGGACGCTGGTCGGGCTGACCCCCACCGAGTACCGGCGGCGCAGCCGGTCAGCCGTCGGTGATCGTCCCCGCCGCCCGCCGGCCCCGGATCGTACGGGCGACGGGCCTCAGGACGACGCTTCGTAACGGGCCGCGATCGCAATGGCGCCCTCGCGCAGGGAGGTGCGCAACCACGGCGGGGCCAGGGCCTCCGCGCTCAGGCCGAGCTGCCACAGCGCCCATCGGGCGTGTCTCGGGTCCTGGAAGGTCACCTCCAGCCGCAGCCAGCCGTCCGGGCCGGCTTCCTCGGCGAGGACGGCCAGCGCGGTGCCCACCAGCTCCTCCCGCCGCGCCGGGTGCACGCGTACGAGCACGGTGACCTGGTCGCCGCCGGCCCGGAACCGGGCGCTGCGCTCCCGCCAGGCCCGGTCCAGGTCGACCCGGTCCGGCCGCTGCGCGGGTTCGGCGAGTTCCTCGGCGGCCAGGATCCGGGACAGCCGGTACGTACGGTCCGCGCCGGACCGCGTGGCCAGCAGGTAGCCCTGGTCGCGCACGGTCACCAGGCCGATCGGGTCCACCGTGCGCCACGTCGGGCTCTGGTCCACCGCCGCGTAGTGGATGCGCAGTCTGTGCCCGGTGAGCACCGCGCGCCGGACCTCGGCCACCACGGTGTCGGGTAGTTCCTCGCCGACCTGCCGGCGGGAGAGAAGGTCGGTCTCCGGGTCGATGAGCAGTCGCTCGGCCGCGCCGGCCGCGGTGTCCCGATAGCTCTCCGGCAGCGCGTCGACCACCTTGAGCATCGCCGAGGCGAGCGCCGAGCCGAGACCGAAGGACTGCGCGCCGCGCCGCGATCCGGCGATCAGCAGGGCGAGGGCCTCGTCGTGGTTCAGCCCGGTGAGCTCGGTACGGAACCCGGGCAGCAACGCGAAACCGCCGTAGCGGCCGCGTTCGGCGTAGACGGGGACGCCGGCCGCGGACAGCGCCTCGATGTCGCGCAGCACGGTGCGGGTGGACACCTCCAGCTCGCGGGCCAGCGCGACCGCGGACAGCCGGCCGTGCTGCCGCAGCAGCAACACCAGGGAGACCAGCCGGTCGGCACGCACCCGGAAAGGTTACCGGCCATACACGACACAGGATGTCGCGATTTGCCGGGAGGCTTGTCGACACGGCCAGCGAGATGACGGCTTCCGAGCCGATGGACGTACCTGATGTCGACGAATCGAATGGAGCTGATGTGGCGATGGAGCGAACGGCGGTCAACCCGTGGGCGTGGTCGGCGGCGCTGGGATACCACCAGGGTGAGGTCGTCTCCGGGCACACCCGGACCCTGTACTGCTCGGGGCAGACCGCGATGGACGGCGACGGCAAGCCTCGGCACGCCGGCGACATGGCGGCGCAACTGGCGCTGAGCCTCGACAACCTGGAGGCCGTGCTCGGCGAGGCCGGCATGTCCCTGGCGGACCTCGTCCGGCTCAACGTCTACACCACCGACGTCGACCGGCTCTTCGAGCACTACGGCGTGCTGGCGTCGAGGCTGGGCGCGGCCGGGGTGGCGCCGTCCACCACGATGCTCGGGGTGACGCGGCTGGCGATCCCCGACCTGATGGTCGAGCTTGAGGGGACCGCCGTGGCGTGACGTGACCTCGCCGCCCCCGGCAGGGCCGCCGGGGGCGGCGGCGCGCGGACAGAACGGATTCATCCCGGCTGATCACCTGGGCATAGAGTGAGCGCCATGGCGCTCCGACTGGTTCAGGTGAACTTCAAGGCCCGCGACGACTCGGCGCTCGGCCGGTTCTGGGCGGAGGCGCTCGGCTGGGGGCTTTCCAGCGAGGGTCCCGGCGTGACCAACATCGAACCCGTGGGCTTCTCCTGGCCGGACCCCACCGCCGTCTGCATCGACTTCGTCGCCGTCCCCGACCCCGCGACGGTGAGGTACCGCGTGCACCTCGACCTCGCCACCACCTCCGCGGCCCACCAGGCGGAGCTGGTCGCGCGCCTGACGGAGCTCGGCGCGACGCCCGCCGACGTGGGTCAGGGCGACGTCCCCTGGACGGTGCTGGCCGACCCGGAGGGCAACGTGTTCTGCGTGCTCGAACCCCGGGAGATCTACCGGGACACCGGGCCGATCGCCGCGCTCGTGGTCGACTGCGCGGACCCGCGGGCCATGGCCGCGTTCTGGGGCGAGGCGGTGGGCTGGACCGTGCACGAGGTGAGCGACGACCACGCCAGGCTGCGCGCCGCCGAGGGCGTCGGGCCGTATCTCGAGTTCCTCCGCACGACGCCCGGCGGGAAGACCATGTGGAAGCGCGTCCACATCGACGTGCTGCCGAACCCCGTCGACGATCAGGCGGCGGAGGCGGCCCGGCTGGAGAGCATCGGCGCCAAGCCCGCCGACGTCGGCCAGGGCGACGTGTCGTGGATCGTGCTGGCCGACCCGGAGGGCAACGAGTTCTGCGTCCTCGGCCGGGGCTGACTCCGGGGCCCACCGCGCCGTCCCGGGGTCAGGCTCCGGCCAGGACGTCGGTGACCTCCGCGAAGTGGCAGGCGACCGGGTGACCGACCCCGTCGCGCGGCACGAGGAACGGCGTCCGCGCCGCGCAGACGTCCCGGGCCTTCCAGCAGCGGCTGCGGAACCGGCAGCCCGAAGGAGGGTCGATCGGGCTCGGCACGTCCCCGCTCAGCGTGATCCGCGCGCGCCGGCCGGGCGCGCCGGGCTCCGGACGGGGGACGGCCGACAGCAGCGCCTGGGTGTACGGATGCGCGGGCCGGCGGAAGATCTCCGCCCGGGTGCCGCTCTCCACGATCGTCCCGAGGTACATCACGGCGATCTCGTGGGAGACGTGCCGGACCACCGACAGGTCGTGCGAGATGAACAGGTACGCCACGCCGAGATCGCGCTGCAGTTCGCCCAGCGTGTTGACGACCTGCGCCTGGATCGACACGTCCAGGGCGCTGACCGGCTCGTCCAGGACGAGCGCCTTCGGGCCGAGGGCCAGCGCCCTGGCGATGCCGATGCGCTGCCGCTGCCCGCCGGAGAACTCGTGCGCGTACCGGCCCGCGTGGGAGGGGGCCAGCCGGACCAGGTCGAGCAGCTCGGCCACCCGCGCCGGCCCGCCGTCGCCGTAGCGGCCCTGCACGCGCAGCGGCTCGGCGATGATGTCGTGCACGGTCATCCGCGGTGACAGCGACGCGTACGGGTCCTGGAACACCAGTTGCACGTCGCGGCGCAGGGCCCGCAACTCCGCGCCGCGGGCGTGGGTCACGTCCCGGCCGGCCACGACGATCGTCCCGGCGGTGGGTTCGAGCAGCCGGACCGCCATCCGGCCGGTCGTGGACTTGCCGCAGCCCGACTCGCCGACCAGGCCGAGCGTCCGGCCCGCGCGCAGCGTGAAGTCCACGCCGTCCACCGCGTGGACGCTGCCAGTGCGGCGGCGCAGCGGCCCGGACCGTACCGGATAGTGCTTGGCCAGCCCGGTGACGCGCAGGACCTCCGCGGGCTCAGTCATCGGTCCCCTCCTGGACGAGCTCGGGGTGGAAGTGGCAGGCGCTGGCCCGGCGCGGCCCGGACGCGGCGAGTCCGGGCCGCTCGGTCCGGCACCGTTCCCGCGCCAGCGCGCAGCGCGGGGCGAACGGGCAGCCCGCCACCGCCTCCCCCGGCGCGGGCGGCGTGCCGGGGATCGGTGTCAGCGCGCCGGCGTCGTCGTCCAGCCGGGGCAGGCTCGCCAGCAGCCCCCGGGTGTACGGGTGGCGTGGCGCGCCGAAGATCTCGGCGACGGGCCCGTGCTCGACCACCCGGCCCGCGTACATCACCACCACCCGGTCGGCCAGTTCGGCCACCACGCCCAGGTCATGGGTGATCAGCACGGTCGCCGCGCCGGTCTCCCGCCGAGTGAGCCGGATCAGGTCGAGCACCTGGGCCTGGACGGTGACGTCCAGCGCCGTGGTCGGCTCGTCGGCGATGAGCAGGTCGGGGTCGTTGGCGATGGCCATCGCGATCAGCGCGCGCTGCCGCATCCCGCCGGAGAACTCGTGCGGGTACTGCCGCAGCCGCCGCCTGGCGTCCGGCACCCCGACCAGGGTCAGGAGTTCGGCGGCGCGCTCGCGGGCGCCGGCCCGCGACAGGCCGGGCCGGTGCAGCCGCAGCGCCTCAGCCACCTGCGCGCCGATCGACAGGACCGGGTTGAACGACGTCATCGGGTCCTGGAAGATCATGGCGATCCGGCCGCCGCGCAGCCGCCGCAGCTCGCGCGGGGAGGCCGTGCGCAGGTCGGCGCCGTCGAACACGATCCGGCCCGAGGTGATCCGGCCGGGCGGCCTGATCAGGCCGAGCGCCGCCATCGCGGTGACGCTCTTGCCCGATCCCGACTCGCCGACGACGCCGAGCGTCTCGCCCGGCGCGACGGTGTACCCGGCTCCGTCCACGGCCCGGACGAGGCCGCCGTCGGTGGCGAACTCGACGACGAGGTCCGCGATCTCCAGCAGCGGGTCCCGGCTGTCGGGCGCTGTCATCGGCCGCCCGCCTGCCGTGCCGGGTTGACGGCGTCACGCAGCCCGTCCCCGGCGAAGTTGACGGCGAGCACCGTCACCACGATCGCGACGCCGGGCGGGAGCCACAACCACGGCATCGTCTGGACCAGCGTCAGGTTCTGGGCGTCGTTCAGCATGTTCCCCCAGCTCGCCTGCGGCGGGCGCACCCCCAGTCCGAGGAAGGACGCGGTGGTCTCCAGCATGATCGCCTGGGCGACGGCCAGCGTCCCGGTCACGGTGACCGGCGGCAGCGCGGCGGGGACGACGTGCCGGCGGATCAGCCACCAGGAGCCGGCCCCGGCCGCCCGCGCGGCCTGGACGTACTCGCGCTCACGCAGCGACAGTGTCACGCCGCGCACCACCCGGGCGGCGACCGGCCACTGCGTCAGGCCGATCGCGGCGATCAGCACGGTGGTGCTGGGGCCGACGATCCCGGCGAGCACCAGGATCACCACCACGGTCGGGAACGACATCACGACGTCGGCGGCCCGCATGATCACGTGGTCGGGCCAGCCGCCGAACAGCCCCGAGACGGCCCCGAGCAGGGTGCCGGCCGTGACGGTGGCGAGCGCGGCGCTCAGCCCGACCAGCAGCGAGACCCGCCCCGCGTGCAGGGTGCGGGCGAAGACGTCCCGGCCGGAGGCGTCGGTGCCGAACCAGTGCGCCGCGGACGGTTCCCGGCGGGCCGCGCCGAGATCGACGGCGTTCGGCGGGTGGGCCGCGATCAGCGGCGCCAGCAGCGTCACCAGCAGCACCGCGGCGAGCAGCACCGCCCCGGCGACGGCGAGCCGGTTGCGGCCGAACCGGCGCAGCGCGCGCACGCCCGGCGAGAGAGACCGGGCCCGCTCCCCGTCCGCCGGCCCCGCGGTGACGGTCACCGCAGGCTCACCCTCGGGTCGGCGACGGCGTACAGGACGTCCGCGACCAGGTTGCACCCGAGCACCAGCACCGCCACGTACAGCGCGAACCCGACGATCACCGGGTGGTCGTGCTGGCCGATCGAGCTGACCGCGAGCTGTCCCATGCCGGGCCAGGCGAAGACCTGCTCGATCACCACCGCGCCGGCCAGCAGTTGCGGGATCTGGCACAGCACCACCGTGATCAGCGGGATCAGCGAGTTGCGCAGCGCGTGGCGCAGCACCACCCGGGCGGGGGACGCGCCCTTGGCCTCGGCGGTCCGCACGTAGTCGGCGCCGAGTTCGTCCACCAGGCCGCCGCGCACGTACCGGGTGAACGGGCCGGCCGTGACGAACGCCAGGATCAGCCCCGGCAGCACCAGGTGGCGGAGCCGGTCGAGGGCCCCGCCGTCGCCCGGCGTCAGCATGCCCGCGGACGGCAGCAGGCCGAGTCTCAGGGAGAACACGTAGATGGCGATGACGCCCAGGAAGAACGGCGGCACCGACACCGCGGCCAGCCCGAGCACGGTCGCGCCGTAGTCGAGCGCGGTGTTGCGCCGCACCGCGGCGGCCACGCCGAGGACCACGGCCACCACCAGGGCGACCGCCAGCGCGGCCCCCATGAGCTGCAGCGTCGGCCCGACCCGCTCGCCGAGCACCTCCGCGACGGGTTGGTGCCCGACGTAGGAGTATCCGAGGTCGCCGCGCAATGCGCCCGCCAGCCAGTGGCCGTACTGCACGGCGACCGGCCGGTCCAGGCCCAGCTCACCGCGTTTGGCCTCGATGAACTCCGCTCCCCCGCCGCGCATCTGCTCGGGGTCGACCATCATGCGCACCGGGTCGCCGGGGGCGAGCCGCACCAGCACGAAGATCCCGATGCTGATCATCAGGAACACCGGCGCGTTCACCAGCACGCGCCGGATGACGTAGGCCGCCATGCCGCACTCCTCCCGCCCCCGCTCCCGGTGGTCCGGCTCAGCTCTCGCCGAGTTTCCACGTCGCGAGATCCCAGAACCCGATCTCGTTCGTCGGCATGCCGGACGGCTCGAAGCCCGTCAGCCCGCTCCGGTGGGCCCAGATCGTGTCCGGGTTGTACAGCCACAGGTGCGGCACCTCGGCGTGCTCCACCCGGGCCGCCTGCCGGAACAGCTCCCGGCGCGCGTCCGGGTCGCCGACCGTCTCGGCCCTGGCCAGCAGCTCGTCCAGGTCCTCGCTGCAGAAGTGGCCGACGTTGCCGCCCGCCGGGTAGCCCTGGTCGCAGGCGTCGATGGCGGCCACCGTGGACGGTTCGGTCGCGTAGTTGCCGCCGCCGAACAGCGCCAGGTCGAAGGTCCGCTCCGCGTAGGAGGCCAGCAGCTCGGCCACCTGCACCTGCTTGAGCTCGACGGCCACGCCGACGGCCTGGAGCTGGCTCTGGATCACGGTCGCGGCGGTGTCGCGGTCGCGCTGGCCGGGCACCCACGCCAGCGTGACCCGCGCGGCGGGGTCCCAGCCCGCTGCGGCGAGCAGGCCCTTGGCCTCGACCGGGTCGTAGGCGTAGCCCGCGTCCGCCGGGGCCAGGTCGCCGGAGAAGCTGGAGTCCACGACGGTTCCGGCCCCGCCGAGCACCTGGTCCACCAGGCCCCGGCGGTCGATCGCCATCAGCAGCGCCCGCCGGACCCGCACGTCCTTGAACCGTTCCTGGCTCTGGTTGACCGCGATCCGGGTGAACCCGGGGCTCCTGGCCGTGACGACCTTGACGTCCGTCAACCGGCGGACGGCCGGCAGGTCGGTCGCCGAGATCTGGGCCAGGTCCATCTCACCGGTGCCGAGCTGCGCGGTGGCCACGTCGGAGGTGACCGGTTTGAGGAACACCTTCCTGATCGAGACGGGCCGCCGGTGGTGGGGGTTGGCGGCCAGCTCGACGTACTGGTCGGTCTCGTACCGGACGAAGGTGAACGCGCCCGAGCCGACGGTCGGCGCGGTGAAGAACGCGTGGTCGCCGAGCCCCTTCGCCGGCTGCCCGCCGAGCACGTGCCGGGGCAGGATCGGGAGGGCGCCGATGAGCCCCGGCAGCCCCGCGGCGGGGCGGGACGTGGTGATCCGCACGGTTCTGCCGTCCGGCGCGGTGACGCCGTCCAGTGTGGCGGCCCTGCCGTCCGTCAGCTCCTTCGCGCCGGTGACGGCGGTGAACCTGCCGGTCTGCGCGCTGCCGGTCGCCGGGTCGGCCAGCGCGTTGTAGGTGAACACCACGTCCTGGGCGGTGAGGGGCTGCCCGTCGCTCCACTTCAGGCCGGGACGCAGGGTGAAGATGATGGTCCTGGCGTCCGCGGACACCCGTGGCGGCGCGGCGGCCAGGCGCGGGCGCAGCGTGTGCGCGGCGTCGGCGCCGTACAGGGAGTCGAAGATGAACGACATGACCAGTTGGTCGGGCCCGTTGCCCGGCGCGAGCGGGCTGAAGGTCTTCGGCTTCTGGTACAGGTACATGTCGAGCACGCCCGCGTCCGCGCCGCCCGCCACCCGCGTGGCGCCGGAGCCGCAGGCGGCGAGCGCGGCGGCGGCGAGGATGCCGCTCACGGCGACCACGAGACGCCGCCGGCGGCACGGAATTGATTCCATGTCGAGAATTCTCGCGCGCCGGGTCATTCAAATGTCAAGAAAACCCCGGCGTTCTTTGTTCTCGCCCGATCAGGAGCGGCACGATGTCAGGATCAGCATTGTTATGGAATGAATTTCCATGAACTTTTCCGGCGAAATTGGGAATGCACGGGAACGCGAAATGGCCGAACCCGCCTGTCCCCTGAATCTGGCACGCCGAAATTCCCGGCGCGTGACGATTTAACGCCATTTTTCACCACGTGCCAGCCGAGACTGGTCTAGGCTGCCGGACCATGACCGGCACCACGAGTGATCGTCCCCGTCCTGCCGCCCGACGCCTCGCCATGGGACTGGCCGGCACGCTCCTGATCGCGACGGTCGCGGGCTGCGCCGCCGAGGACGATCCGATCAGGGCGCGGGCCGGCGACTGCCTCGAAGCGCGCGGAAAGGGCGGCAAGACCAGCGAGTTCCACATCGTCGGGTGCGCCGCCCCGCAGGCCGCGTACAAGATGATCAAGAAGGCGGACCGCTGCGACGACATCACCAACGGATACGCGCTGGTCGGAACCCGCCGGCACCTCACCCGCCTGTGCCTGACGCTGAACGCGAAGGAGGGCGACTGCTTCTACCAGGAGGTCGGCTTCCCCACCGGCAAGGCGTCCAAGGTGACCTGCGACCCGTCGGCCACCTACCGGATCACCAAGGTGTCGGACGGCACCACCGACGCCTCGGTCTGCGGCGCGGACGTGCCCAACTGGACCAAGACCCCTGACGTGCTCCCCCGCGCCATCGTCTACCGCCACCCCGCGCGCACCCTCTGCGCCGACCGGCCCTGACGCCGGACCCGGGGCCCGCGCGCGCCCCTTCCGCGCGGGCCCCGGACCGAACGGCATTCTGCCGGATTGCCGCGCGACCGACCCTGGTGCGCCGCGGTATGGCCGGACTGTGCGGGCGGCATGCCGCCCACACAGTCCGTCGCCCGACGCGGACGTCTGACGGTCAGCCTCCGAAGAGCTTGCGCGCCGCCCAGCCGCCCGCGGCGCTGCCGAGCCAGCCGCCGACGGCTCCACCGGCCACCGAGCCCACGCTG
Source organism: Nonomuraea sp. MG754425 (assembly GCF_021699195.1). Classification (GTDB taxonomy): domain Bacteria; phylum Actinomycetota; class Actinomycetes; order Streptosporangiales; family Streptosporangiaceae; genus Nonomuraea. The sequence continues at coordinate 34,229 of NZ_SSXE01000059.1, forward strand.
CCGCACACGGGTGCGCCCGGACCGCACGCCGCTCCGGCCATGCCGCCCAGCTTGGATCCCACGTAGGCGCCGAATCCCGCCACCAACCCTCGGGTCAGGACCCGGGCCGTCTTGTCCCGCCCGGACAGATCTCCGCGGTCTCTGTCCTGCATGTACTGCGTGAGGCCGCCGTCGGCCGCCGAGGCCGCGATGCTGGCGCCGCTCACCCACTTTCCGGCGGCCCCGGCCATCTTCGCGAACTTGCCGACGCCACGCCCGCCCTTGGCCGCCTTCCACGCCAGATTCTTCTTCGGCTCCACCCGGGAACCCGTCGAGAACGACTTTCTCAGGGCCTCCACCTGCTGCTTGGACAGCCCGAGCCCGTCCAGGATCTTGTTCTCCACCGCGAGACCGCCCAGCCCGACCAGCTTGAGCAGTTCGCCGACCTCGGCGCTGCCGAGCGAGGCGAGGGCCAAGGGGTTGTTCACGTTCGACAGGCCCAGCAGGTCTCCCAGGAAGGTGGGGTTCGGCGTGTCATAGGGCTGCACCGGCGGGAACGGCCACGGTGCGGGCCGCATGCTCGATCGGGGGGCCGGCCCGGCCCGGTAGCGGTAGTTCGGCGACCAGCCACAGGCTCGGGGAACGAGGTAGCACGGCGGCCCGGACGGCCCGACGACCTTGTAGCCGTTCTTGGTGGGGACGCGGATGACTCCGTCGCCGTTGGAGCATTCCATGTCCCCGTTGATCCTCCGGCACAGCTTGCCGTCGGGGTCGGAGTTGGTGACCGGGCTGCCGTTGGCGTAGGTGTAGCCGTTCATCTGCTGCGGGTCGGCCAGGTCCAGGACCGGGTCGACGGAGACGAACCTGCCGGTGTCCGGGTCGTATTCGCGCACTCCGAGCTGGACGAGCCCGGCAGGGTCCTTCGTGCCGCCGACGAAGCCCTTCTCCCCCGGCCAGACGACCGGAGCGCCCCGCTCGGCGCCGAAGGGAGTCAGCCTGCGGGCCCGGCTCTGCTGCGTCTCGGCGTCGATGGCGATCTGGGCGGTGCCCTGGTGGTCCTCCGTCAGATAGGTGAGGCCGGTCGCGGAGCGCAGCGCGACGGTCCGGCCGGCGTGGGCGTAGTAGCGGGTGGCGGTCGTCGTCCCGGCGCTCAGGCGCACCTCGGTGCCCGGCAGGTAGAGGGTGGCCCCGGTCGCGTCCTTTCTGATCAGGCGGTTCCCGTCGGCGTCATGGACGAACTCGGCCGCCGCGCCGCTCTCGGCGATCTTCGAGAGCTGGCCCTGGGCGTCCCAGTCGAAGGTCCGGCTCGTGCCGCCGGCATCGTGCGTGACGGTGTTGCCGGTGGCGTCGTAGGCGTAGGTGTCGGTACGGCTGCCGGCTCCGCCGCTCTGGACGACCTTGGTCAGCCGGTTGCCCTGGCCCGCGGGGCTGTAGGTGTAGGTCCGGACGGTGTCGGCCTGCCCGGCGACGCCGTGGCGCGTCTCGGAGACGCGGTTGCCCGCGGTGTCGTAGGCGAAGCTCTGCCGGTAGGGGGCGGGGCCGCCGGCCACCGTGGCCGGCGGAGTCTCGTCGCAGGTGGCGGTGCTCTGGGTCCACGCCTCGGTGAGCCGGCGCAGCGCGTCGTCGGAGAAGCACTGGGTGTCCACCCCGTCGCGCGAGGCGTCGGCGATGGAGCGGATGTTCCCGGCGTCGTCGTAGCGGTAGGTGACGTCCCGATCGCTGCCGTCGACGTTCTCCCGCAGCGTACGGGTGGTCGCGAGCCGCTGGGTGGCCCACTCGTGGGTGAAGGTCTGCCAGGCGCGCTTGCCCGTGACCGCGCCGAACTCGAGCATCATGAGCTTGCCGGTGGGCGTGTAGTCGGTGGCGCCCACATAGGTGCCGAGGTTGCCGGTCAGGCGGACCGGCCGCAGGAAGTCGTCGTAGGTGTGGACGAGGTTCTCCGCCGCCAGGCCGCCGGCCGCGGGCAGTCCCTCCCCCTGGACGGTGCCGTCCAGGTTGTAGGAGGTGGAGAAGACGTAGGTGCCCGCCAGAGCGCCCTGGGCCGAGGGGATCGTGACGGCGGTCACGTCGGCGCGGCCGATTTGGTCGTAGTGGCGGATCTGGCTGGTGTAGTCCGCGCCCGCGTGGTGGCGGGTGGCGGTGGCGAGCTTGCCCTTGCCGAAGGGCGCGGTGTCGTAGGTGAACGAGGTGAGCGCGGCGCCGGTGGCCGAACCCTCGCGCGTGCCGGTCTTGCGGCCGAGCCCGTCGTAGCCGGTGACGGTCTTCCTGCCGCGGGCGTCCGTGACCGAGATCTCCCTGTCGAGGTCGTCGTAGGTGTACGAGGTCGGGCCCTTGTCCGGATCGATCGTCTTGGTCTTGCGCCCGCGCAGGTCGTACGTGTTGGTCCAGGTGTTGCCCGAGGGGTCGGTCACGGAGGCCGGGTCGCCGGTCGGGGTGTAGGTGTAGCGGGTGGCGTCGTACTGCCCGGCGGCCTTGTACTGGCGGCGCTCGATCACCTGGTCGCGCGCATCGGTGAACTCCGCGGTGGGGATGCCGCCCTGCGGCGGCGTGACGGAGGTGCGGTTGCCGCCGCCGTAGCTGTAGGTGGTACGCCACTTCTCCTGTTCCGGCTGGGAACCGTTGCCGGCCATCAGCCGTTCGAGGGTCTTCCGGCCCAGTCCGTCGTACTCGGTCCGGGTCTGGGACTCGATGTCGCCGGGGGTGAGGACGCCGAACAGCGCCGGCTCGGGGGCTCCCGACGCGGGGTAGGCGTCGTTGGTCCTGACGACGAGGCCGCGGTCGTCGTAGACGGTGTCGGTGATCAGCCGCCCGGTGGGGCCCGGCTTCTGGGTCTGCCGGGTGCGCAGCCAGCCGTCGAGCAGTTCGACCCCGGCGATCCGCCGGCCGCCGGTGGCGGTGAGCGTCGTGGTGGTGATCGCGACGATCTGCTGGTCGGCGACCCGGTAGTCGAACTCGTAGTTGGGGTGAAGGTCGCCGCCCTTGGCGCGGTTCGGCAACCACACCTGGCGTAACCGGCCCAGCCCGTCGTAGACCAGGTCGGTACGCAGCCCGTTGGCGTCGATCTCCGCGATCGACTGCCCCCAGGCGGGTTCGAGCTCCTCGACGGTGACCAGCGCCGTGGTGGCGTCGCCCGGCCGGGCGGGCGGGCCGGTGGTCGTCACCTTCGTGGCCAGGCCGCGTGTGTCGGCGTAGGCGGTGGTGCTGACCTGCCCGAGCGCGTTCGTCGCCGTGACGGCGCGGCCGTAGACGTCGTAGCTCACCTGCTTCTCGGTGACGTACGTGGCCGTCGTCCCGTCGTGGGAGGCGATCTCCTCGACCTTGGTGGGGTCGCCCCGGCTCGGCGCGGCGGCGAGAGCGCCGTTGTCGTAGTACGTCCGGATGTCGGCGATGACCTGCGTGGCGCGGTCGGCGCTCGCCGTGCAGGCGACCGCGACGGTCTCCACCCGCGCGGTCAGCGACACCAGGTGCGCGGCGGCGTTGTCGGCGTAGGTGGTGCGGGTGCACCGGTCGTCGGCGGGGGTGGTGACGTCGCCGAGGTCGTTGACGCGGGTCACCCGGCCGATGCCGGGTCCGGATCCCTCATGCTCGGTCTCCGTCCTGGTCTCGGTCCAGCCGCCGCCGTCGGCGGCCGTCCACGTGCGTTCGGTGGCGGGGGCGACGATCTCGGCCGTGGTGGTGCCCCACGATCGGGTGCGGGTCGCGGTCCTGACCCGCCACGGGGTGTGCACGGTCTTGGCGTGCACCGTGCCGCCCTGACCGGTGTACTCGACGGTCTTCAGCTCGAAGCCCGACAGCGCGTCGTGGTCGGTGTACGTGCCGCCCTCGCCGTCGGGCACCGTCACCGACTTGGTGCCGCCGTCCCTGTTCTTGCGGTCGCCGTCCATGCCGCGCAGGTAGAAGGTGTCGGACTGGGCCGCCGTGCCGGTCAGGGTGCGGACCTGACCGTAGCCGCGCCACTGGGACCAGGTCTTGTGCTTCTCCTTGGTCAGGCCGTCGTCGTCGTCGAAGTGCCAGGCCGCGCCGCCGAGGTACTCGTACCCGGTTCTCATGTCGGGCGCGAGGCCGGTGCGGTCGATCCTGGTCACCGAGGTCACCACGTACTTGTGGAACCAGTCGGTGATCTCGTCCTCGTGACCCGGTGGTTTCCAGATGACGGGGAAGCAGCGCCGGGTGTTGGTCTCGGGGGTCGGCAGGTTCGACAGCGAGCAGTCACCGTCCGCGTAGGCGATGTCGAGTTGCCCGCCGGACTCGTCGTAGATCGCGCCGAGGCGGTAGCGGATGTAGGCCAGGATGTCGTCGCCGGTCCGGTCGAGCCGGTTGGGCAGTTGCACGTGGGTGAAGGAGACCTTCGGCAGCGTCACCGCCGTGCCGCCGACGTGCCCCGTGTGCTGGATCTGGGTCAGCAGCAGGTCCCGCTCCACGTCGGCCAGCCCCCAGGTGTGCCCGAGCGACCAGGAGTCCACGTCCCGGTAGCCGCTGCCGTCGGCCTTGATGACCTGGGTGGTCACCTTCGTCAGGCGCTTGCGCGACCAGAAGGTGGGACTGACCGCGCCGTGGGTGTCCTTGCACTCCTGCCCGGCGTCACAGTGCAGGTCCCAGGGCACGTCCCACCAGTACTGCGGCTTGTCGCCGATCTTGTCGGGGTCGCAGGCGAACGACGCGTCCGGCAGGCACCGCTCGGACGTGCCGAACAGCACCCGCGCGGGGGCGGCGGCGAACAGGCTGTCCTTGCGCAGCCCGTAGGAGATCGACTTGAGGTAGCCGCCGCGCGTGTAGGGGGTCTCGTCGCCGATCTCGAGGTTGCGGCCGTAGTGGTTGGTCTCCTTGCCGTAGGTGTAGGTCATGGCGTTGCCGTCGGGGCCGACGACGTAGTCCAGGTTCCACCGATGGGCCTGCTGGCACCAGGAGGCGGAGAACCCGCTGGACTTGTGGCATGGTTCGCCGGAGTCGTCGCCGAAGACCGGCGCCGTCCACGCCGAGTCGCTCTCCGGCTTGCCGGACGTCCAGCCGGGCAGGCGGTTGAGCCCGAAGAAGTACTGGACGCCGTCCACCGTGGTGGCCTTCCAGTGCTCGCCGTCGTCGTCGCCGTTGGTCGCGCCGGTGAGCTTCTCGAAGACCGTGCCGTCGTCGAACTTGGTCCGCCAGGTGCCGTCTGCGGCCTTGATCAGCTCGCCGCCCTTGCCGTTCCACGTGACCGTCGCGTTGTCGTAGCCCCAGCACTGGTCACCCGGATAGTTGCCGAACTCGTCCTTGGCGACGCCGTCGTCCTCGCACGACTTGTAGCGGCGCTCGATGTACCCGGGCCACAGGTCGAACCCCTCGCCGACCCAGGACGGCTGCGCGTTGGTGTTGCCCGTGCGCCCGTCCACGCTGCCGGAGGAGTACGTGACGGCCACCTCGGGCTGCAACTCGCCGGGCACGGGCGGCACCCGCATCGGGTACGACCAGGTGAACTCGCCGGAGTTGCCCCCCATCTCCCACGTGGCGGAGGCGGACAACGACGTCGCGCGGTAGTCCCCCTGGGAGCCCGACTCCCCGGCGGCGGCCACCAGCAGCGTGCCGGCGGGCTCGGCGGTCACCTCCGCGGTCAGCGTGCCCGCCGCCGCGTCGTTGCGCGCGGGCAGGGGCGCCGCCTTCGCGCACTGCGGCAGTCCGGGGCTGGTCAGCGCGCACGCGGGCAGCCGCCACAGGCGCAGCCGGGAGCCGTACGAGCCGCCGTAGGACTGCGCGAACCTCCCGTAGTCCAGGCGGACGCCGACCCTGCCGGTGGTGTCGCCGTCGCCGGAGGCCACGGTGAAGGCGATGCCGTCGGTTCCGGCGCGGCGTCCGGCCGCCTGGTCGAGCAGCCGGACGCGGATCCGTCCGGCGCGGGCCCCGGCGTCGGCGGGCGGCAGCAGCGAGATCGGCAGCGCCCCGGCCCGGATGGCGCCCCGCCCGGGTACGTCGGCCTCCGCGACGCCGGCCGCCGGCCGGTCGACCAGCGTGGGCGGCGCCGTCCCGCCCGCGGGCTGGGTTCGACGCGGTCGGACCGGGAGGGCGCGGCCCTCGATCGTCCGTTCGGGATTGTCCAGCTTCGGGCGGCCGGGTCCCGCGGCCACGGCGGGCGCGGCCGGTGACAGCGCGACCATGAGCGCCGCCGTCAGGGCGGCGGCCGTCCCCGCGGCGAGCGTCCGTAACAGGCGGCGTGCGCGTCTCGGACGGCCGCTCCGCACCGCACCCTTCATCCCGCCGCGCAGGTCAGCGCGCCAGGGGTCCATGCTCGTCCTCATCCGGGGCACCCCCGCGTGACAGCGCGCGGGGGCGCGAGCTGAGAGTTCACCTTCATCACGACCTCCACAAGCCGGGCAGCCGACAGGCGTGACCGCCGCGCCCCCTGGCGGGGCGCGGGCGGCCGATGGGCGATCAGGGGCCGGCGGCGGTGTCCAGTTCTCCGCCGGCGGCCAGCATCTGGACCTGCTCCTGGGTGAGCGCGCCCTGGTAGGCCCACACGTCGTCGATGGCGTCGGGCCAGAACTCGCCGCCGAACCTGCTGCGGCCGACCTGCAGCCCGCCGTTGACGGCGTTGAACCCGAACACCTGGTCCTCCTGGGAGACGCCGAGCGAGGTCTCCTCGAGCTGGCCGTTGACGTACAGGCTCATCCGGTCGCGCAGCGCGTCGTAGACGACCGCGACGTGGTCCCAGTCCCACTCGGTGAACGCCGAGTGCCCGGCCTGCCGCAGTTCGGCCGCCGCGGTGGAGTCGGCGTTGCGCATCCGCACCTGCCAGCCCCCCGCGTCGGGGTCGGCCGGGTCGGGCACGTAGCGCAGGGCGAGCGCGTCGGCGTTCGCCCCCGCCTGCGAGAACACGGTCCTGGCGCTCTGCGGGCGGCCCATGTTGCGTACCCAGCCGGCCACGGTGAAGCTGTCGTCGGCCCGCACCGGCGGGGCGGCCGTCTCGGCGTAGGCCGTGGTGCCGTTGAGCAGCAGCCCCGCGCTGGAGACGTACCGGAAGCCCGCGGCCGGGTCGATGACGGCGCCACCCACGAGGGTGAGGTTCTGGGCGCCGCCGGGCTCGCCCGCGCCGTCGGTGTTGAGCTTCCAGCGTCCCTTGACCACCGGATGCTGGGTGACGAGTTCCTCCGCCTCGACCGCGCCCACCGACCGGTCGTAGACGCGCACGTCGTCGATCAGGCCGGGCCACTGGTCCACGTAGGCGCCCAGCCACTTGCTGCGGCCGATCTGCAGGCCGCCGCCGGCGTGCCACACCGCGTCCACCGGGCCGCTGTCGGTGCCCTGCTCGCCGTTGACGTAGATCCGCAGCTTGCGGGTGACCGCGTCGTAGACGCCGACCAGGTGCGTCCAGGAGTTCGCGACCGGGGTCGCCTTGGAGACCGCCTGGTACCAGCCGCTCTCGTCGGTGTCGGTCCTGGACTTGGCGAACACCCACTTCTTGATGGCGCCCTCGTACTTGAGGTAGAAGCCGCTCTTGCGCAGGCCGTCCTGGGCGATGACCGAGTAGTGCCGGTCGAGTTGGCCCGTCTCCAGCCGGACCCACGCCGAGACCGCGAAGCTCCTGGCGGTGTCCACGACGGGACCGGCCGTGGCGGCGTGGCCGGTGGCCCCGTCCAGCCGCAGGGCCGTGCCGTCCTGCCCGGCCTGCCCGAGCGTCGCGCCGCCCGACAGCGCGGCCTGGACGGCGGTGGCGGAGCCGTGCACGCGGCCCGCTCCGGCCTCCTCGTCCATCGGCCAGTACGCGACCGCCCCCGACGCCTCGCCGCCCGTCGCGAGCTGCCGGGCCTCCTGCTCCGACAGCGCCCGCTGGAACAACCGGACCTCGTCGATGCCGCCCGGCCACTGGTTGACCTGGGCGTCGTTGTACTTGCTGCGGCCGATCTGCAGGGCGCCGGCGGCCTGCCACGCGCTCACCCCGCTCACCGTCCCGGCGAGCCGGCCGTTCACGTAGAGGCTTAGCTGACCGGCGGGCTGGTCGTAGACGCCGGTGAGGTGGGTCCACGCGTCCAGCGGCAGGGGGTCGCCGCCTCTGGCGGAATGCCAGAGGCCGCCGCCGTCCCCGGCCGTGTCGGTGCTCGGCATCTTGAACTCCGGCTGCCCGGACGGGTTGGCGCCGAGCTGGAATCCGCTCTGGTGCGCGCCGTCCTGTGCCAGCGCGTTGACCATCCCCAGAGCCGACGGTCTGACCCAGGCGGAGACGGTGAAGCTCTCCCCGGTGCGCAGCACCGGCAGATTCGTCTCGGCGTACCCGCTGGTCCCGTCGAGAGTGAGCGCCGTGCCCACCTGGCCCGCGCCGCCCAGCGCCGCACCGCCGCGCACGTGGGCGGCCGTGCCGGGGCTCTGGGCGGTCACGAGCGTCGCGCCCGCGGCCTCGTTCAGCGTGAAGCGGGCCGCCGCGTCCGCGCCCGCCCTGGCCCAGAACTCGTAGGTGGTCGGTGCGCTGTTCTGGCCGGCCTGGGTGAACGCCTGGACGGTCAGCAGGTTGGGGCCGGAACGGCCGGGCGCCACCGCGACCTGGCGGGCGGCGCCGCCGGTGGTGGCGACGGTGGTGAGCTCGGCGCCGTTCAGCCGCAGCTCGTAGCGGGCCGCCGCGTTGGCCGGGTCGCTGACGGTGAAGGTGCCCGCGTCGCCGACGCCGCCGTGCCAGCTCTGGTCGTTCGGGTACTCGGAGGAGGACACCGCGGGCGCGGCCGGCACCGACGGGTCGTAGAAGAAGTAGCAGCCGGTCTGCGCGCCGTCGTAGCTCCACGGACCCCACTGCACGCCGTCCCAGGCCCTTACGCCCCATCCGATGAGCTTCTGCTTCGGGATGGAGGACGGCAGCTTTATCTGGTGCCTGCTGCCCGAGGTCAGCGCGGGCGTCAGCGCCGAGGTCCACTTGGCGCCCCAGTCCGATCCGTCGGCCTTGTCGGCCCAGTGCAGGGTGAACTGGCCCTGCACCTTCTTGGCGTCCTCGGTGTCCGGGTCCCACAGGTAGGCGTACAGGGTGGACAGGTCGTTGACCCACTGAGCCTCCGCCCCGGTCACGCACTTGGTGCCGGGGCTGGCGAACATCGACCCGGTGTTGGGCTGGTACGGCGGCCGGTTGTACTGGATGCGCAGGTAGGCGTCGTCGGCGAACCGCTTCCACCAGGCCATCGAACTCTCGCTGTACGCCTTCAGTCCGAAGGTGATGGTCGAGTACCCCTTGTCCACCGCGCTCTGCACGTGGGCGCGCAGCTTGGCCCCGCCGAACTCGACCGGCGCCCGGGAGCAGTAGGCCACGTCGCGTGAGGTGAGATGCTCCAGCCAGGCGTCCTTGGTGTTGTTCCAGGTCGCCCCCGAGCTCAGCGAGCCGGCCCGCCAGAGCTGCACCGAGGTGGCGTTGTCACAGTCGTAGGCCGCGGTCTCGTAGGCCACGAACTCGGCCGACTCGATGTACCTGCCCTTGATGGAAGGCAGCTTCATCCGGTAGAAGAGCCGCTTGGTCTGGTTCTTCACGCACCGGCCGTCCTTGGCCACCTCGCAGCGGCCCATGCCCTCGGTGGAGTTGCCGTTGAACTTCGGGTAGTTCTCGTCCGGGTAGCCCGAGGACACCATGCCCCAGTAGTAGGCCGCGCTGGTCTGCCACACCGGATCGATGTAGACGGGGAACGTGGTGTCCGGCGACGTCAGCAGCCCGTGGTCGGGGGTCAGCGCCAACTGCCGCCCGCCCAGGCCGACCCGCACCTTCGCGGTACGGGATCCCTCGGCCGGGCCCTTGCTCAGGTCCTGCGCGCGAACGGTCGTGGCGTGCGCCCGCCCGTCCGCGGCGGGCGGCGAGGAGTCCCACATGACGGGGGACGGCGCCTCGAACACGGGCTCGCCGGTGGCGCCGTCCGTGGCCTGTAACACGCCGGCGGCGTCCTGGCCCACCGTCAACTGTGTGGTGTCCAGGGTGAAGGCCAGCCTGGACAGTCGCGGGTCCCTGGCCGCCGCCGCCGTCTTGACCACGAGGGTGTGCGCGAAGCCGTCCGGCAGCGCCCGTACCCGCAGGTCCACGTCCGTCCCGAGCACGCCCTGGTAGACGGCGGTGTCGCCCTCGACGACCGGCTCGGGCAGCGGGCCCGGCCACGACATCGACAGCTCGCGGCCGGCCCGGGACAGCCGGACCAGCGGCTCCTGCCCGCCGCCCGACAACCGCAGCTCGACGGCGATCGCGGCCGGGACGAGGCCGGAGCCGTCTCGCCGCAACGTGGTGTCGATGCCCACCCATCGCCCGTCCCGGCGGGTACGCACCGGTCGCAGGTGCTCGGTCACCTCGAACCGGCCGTTGGGCAGGGCACTGACCGTGCGGTGCTCGCCCCGCTGCGACAGCACCTCCACCGGCCGTCCCGACGACCGCGCCAGCGTCGAGGCGTCGGCCTCGGTGACCGCGTCGCCGGCGGGCGGATCAGCCGGTGGATCGGCGTACGCGGACGCCGCCGCACGAGCGTCGTCGACGCTCAGGCAGGCCGGCACGGCGAGGAACACCATGACTCCCGCCAACGCACGCCCTAATCGGCCCTTGCCCCTGCCACCGAGCACCATCAGCATCGCGACCCCGCTCCTCACACCCAGGCGATGATCAGAAATTAGCCGGGGAGCGAACGGGGGGACATTCGGCGCTGGGTAGATTCTCGGCTACAACAACCGCTGTAGCGGATGCCCGGCCGTAAACTTCCACGGTAGGCCCCGGGCCCCGGAACGCCCGGAGTCAGCGCATCCACCTGCGCGATCGCGGGTCACCGGCTGCTCCACCGGGCGTCGCGCCCCGGACCGTGCGGCGGGTCCCCTGGTTCGCCCCCAGCCGCCGGCCGGCATGCGCGCCGCGAGTGAGAACATGGCGCGATGAAAGGCATGAGGCAGACAATCGGTTCCGGGTCGCCGCTCGAACCGCAGATCGGGTTCTCGCGGGCCGTCCGCAAAGGAGCGCACGTCGTGGTCGCCGGCACCGCGCCCATCGGCGACGACGGCACGACCGTCGGCCAAGGCGACGTCTACGCCCAGACCGTCAGGTGCCTGGACATCGCGGAAACCGCGCTGAAGGCGGCGGGGGCCTCGCTGGAGGACGTCGTACGGACCCGCATGATGCTCACGGACGTGACACGGTGGAAGGAGGCCGCGCAGGCCCACGGAGAGCGGTTCGCGGCGATCCGCCCCGCGTGCACCTTCGTCGAGGTCTCCCGATTCATCGACCCGGCCTGGCTCGTCGAGGTGGAACTCGACGCCGTCCTCGACGAGGAGCGTCCGGCGGGGTGACGGGTAGGGCTGGTTCGGATCAGACGGTCTCACCCAGTTGTTCGGCCAGCCGCTCCAGCCCTCCCCGGATGAGCCGCCCGTACCCGTCGTCGCCCAGCACGCCGATGTCGGCCCGCCCCTGCCGGAGGTGCTCGCGGGCGCGGTCGAGATCGCCCAGCTTGCGGTAGCACTCGCTCAGGTTCAGGTGCAGCGACGGATACAGGCCGGCCGCCGGGAACGTCATCCCGGCCTGCGCCACCCGGTCATCGGTGACCCGACCGGCGGCGGCGAGCGCGCGCAGGTCCCACATCAGCTCCTCGTGCACGTCGTCCTGCACATCGGCCATCGAGTGGGCCAGGACGCACACGTGCAGCGGCTCGCCCTGCTCGCCCCCGATGTCGTCCCAGATCTGCGCGAACAGGTCGCGCGCGGCCGCACGCTGACCCTGCTGGTGATGTAACTCCACGCCCTGGCCGATCCGGGCCATCGTCGGGTCGTCGGTCATCAGCGGCTCCTTCACCGTCGCGGGCAACGATGATCACCCTACTTCCCCGGACGAGGTCGTCCGGCTCGGACAGGTGCCGACGACCACGTGGGCCGGGAAGGCCACGGGCGGGACCGCAGTCCGGCTATCGTTGCTGCGCATGACGCACACCGAGATCGAGGTCACCGCGGAACTGGTCCGGGAACTGCTGCGCGAGCAGCATCCCGACCTGGCCGATCGTCCGGTGCGGCTCGGCGCGCGGGGCTGGGACAACCAGCTCTGGCGGCTGGGCGACGACCTCGCCGTCCGGTTGCCCTGGGCGACGGAGTCCGCGGACGCGCTGCTGCTCAAGGAGCACGCCTGGGTGCCCGTCCTGGCCCCGCGGCTGCCGCTGCCGGTGCCCGTCCCGCAGCGTCTCGGCGAGCCGTCCGAGCGGTTTCCGCGACCCTGGATCGTCACCACCTGGGTGCCGGGCGAAGCCGCCGACCGCGCCCCCGTCACCCGCGGCGCGGAGGCGGCCGACACCCTGGCCGCCTTCCTGACCGCGCTGCACCAGCCCGCCCCCGAAGGGGTCGACACCCTCGGCCAGGGCCGCGGCGGGCCGCTGGCCGGCACCTCCGACTGGTTCGGCAAGCAGCTCGCCGAGGCCACCGGGATGGGGCTGATCCCCGACCCGGACGCCGTCCGCGCGATCTGGGCGGACGCCGCCGCCGCGCCCCGCTGGACCGGCCCGGCGCTGTGGCTGCACGGCGACCTGCACCCGGCCAACGTCCTCACGGCGGACGGCACCATCTGCGGCGTGATCGACTTCGGCGTCCTGTTCGCCGGAGACCCGGCCGTCGACCTGTCCGCCGCCTGGAACCTGCTGCCGGACGGCGCCGCCGACCGCTTCTTCGGCTCCTACCGGCCGGCCCCGGACGCCGCCACCCTGCGCCGCGCCCGCGGCTGGGCCGTGAACCGAGCCCTCGTCGGCATCCTCGTCGGCGAAGCCGGCGTCCACGGCCGTCCTGGCGGCAAGGCCACGTGGGGCCCACCCGGCCACGCCGCACTACGACGCCTCATCGCAACAGCCGATCACTGACCCGTCCCCTCACGGTGACGCGCCGAGGTGACCGGCCCATTCTGAACAACATGACGCGTGGCAAACAGCGGCCCTCGCCCGTGGTCGTGGTGATCGCCCTGCTCGCACTCTGCGTTGGCGGCGTGACGGCCTGGACTGTGGTCACCGTCGTCGGCTATGCGCTCGGCCTGCCAGGGCTCGCCGCTCTTGCGCTCGTCCTCCTGACTTCGGGGATCGGGGCTTTCGCTCTCATTCGCGCCCGCCGGCGCGGATGAGAGCGTGGCCGGATGGCCGTCCGCCCCGATCACGGAAGCCCGGTCAGCGGACGGTCACCGAGAGCGGTTCGCTCCTGGTCGTGCCGAGGGCGTTGGTGAACTCCACCACGTACGCGTACGTCCCCGCCGCCTTGCCCGTCACGTCGAGGACGGCCCGCTGGGCCTTGGGTGTCGCGGCGGTGAGGTCGCCCTGGCCCACCTGCACGCCGTTCTCGAAGAAGCGGTAGCGCGTGGCGTTGGTGCCCCACCACAGGTCGGCGCGGACGGTGAAGGTGCCGTCGTGGTCGTGGTTGTCGTCGCTGAGTGACGGCCTCCCGGGGGCGGCGTCCCGCACTGTGACCACGAGCGGCTCAAGGGTGCGGACGCCCTTGGAGTTGATCAGCTCGCCGGTGTACGCGTACGAGCCGTTCGGCCGTCCGGAGATCCGCACCCCGGCGCTTTGCGCGCCGGGCGTGTTCATCGTCAGCGCCGTGTCGCCGATCGGCCTGCCGTTCTCCAGCAGGCGGAAGCGCACGGCGTTCTGCCCGGACCAGAGGTTCATCGAGATCGTGTACGAGCCGTCGAGCAGGCCGGTGTCCCACCCGTTGTCCGACGTGAGCGCGGCGGCGGCCGGGATGGCGGCGGCTCCGTCGGTCTCGTCGGTCACCGTCCACTTGTCGAAGTCGTAGACGACGGAGGTGCCGTCCACCGAGGCGGTGAAGGTGGCGCCCAGCTTGTCCTGCCGCAGCCAGGGGGTGTCGAACAGCTTGAACGAGTCGTAGTCGATCGCCGTGCCGTTGACGCGGTGGGCGCCGCCGGGCGGCTGGGAGGCGGCGTCGAAGGTGATGTCGAGCTCGTCGCCGCTCAGGCTGTGGTAGACGAGCCGGGGGTTGGCGTCCTCCAGATGGCTGACGTCCATGCGCGTGGTGCTGACCAGGGCGTCGGCGAACGCGTCGAGGTCGGCGTAGGCGGACGCGTCCGCCGTCTCCAGCGCCCAGCCGTTCGTGTCGGCCTGGCTGCGCAGGATGTCGTAGCTGTGGCTGAGCCCGGCGGTCGGGTGGGTCCCCGCCGTCGTCTTCACCTTGTTCGCCGGGTCGTTCGGCGTCTGGCGATACCACTTTCCTGGCTTGACCAGCTTGTACGCGAAGTACATGGACCCGGCGTCGGCGACCGTCCATCCGTCGGCCGCACGCCGTTCGCGGATCGAGCCGGAGGTGGGGAAGAGCGCGTTGAGGTAGTTGGAGCTCTGGTCTCCCGACGACTTGTAGACGCCCACCGCCGTCGGGCCGTGCTGCATCACCCGCTGGTTGGCGGGCTGGTTGTAGGTGCCGATGGGGGCGGTGCCCTGGTCGGCCGACAGCCGGAAGAGCGGGTTGGCGGCGTCGGAGTGCCAGCGGAGCACGACGGGCAGGTCCTCGATCCAGTTGTCGACCCGGCGGTACTGGACCTCCGTGCCGAGTCCCCAGGTCGGCCGCACGTAGGTGGTGCGGTAGATGTCCATCGCGCGCCCGCTGGAGTTCTGCAGGTTCGTCTTGTACGACGTGTACGACTTGTCGGTCATCTTGCCGATCCGTACGGCGAGCGCGGGCGGCTCGTACGTCATCCCCTTCCAGGCGGCGAGGCCGGCGTATTCGAGGTTCGGACGGTACGCGGCCGGCGCCGGATTGTCCGACTCGCCGACGCCCTGTTGCGCACGGTGGCCGCCGAAGTACGTCCAGGCGATCGCCGAGTGGTCGGCGGCCCGCCACGTCAGGTCGTTGGCCGCGTGCGCGTCGCCCTTGGCCCGGCTCTCCGACGAGATCAGGTACCCGTCGATCCAGTCGTTCGCCCATTCGAACCACATGACGTCCATCGCCATCCGCACCCGCCGGCGCAGGTCGGCGTCGTCGGCCCACTGGTGGATGGCGTTGAGGCAGAAGTACGTCATGAAGGTGTACTCGGGGCTCTGGTACTCGGCCCACCCCCGCCGCACGCCCGCGTCCACCATCTCGAGGATGTTGGCCTTGTTGATGCTCTTCAGCCGTTCCCCGGAGTTGCCGTTCAGGTCGGCGAGGTCAGGGAAGTATTGCCCGACGAGGTAGCCGGTGGCGTAGTTGCTCATCCGCAGGTTCTCGGTCTGCGCGAGCTTCTGGTAGGCGTACGAGGCGAAGTAGTCGCGCACGTGCGCCAGCGTGCCGGCGCTGAACCGGTCGCCGGCCATGAGGTAGGCGTACATCTTCGCCATGGTCTTGTACTGCTCGTAGTCGTAGCTCTGATAGAGCGTGTCGAGTTTGGCGAGGTTCGCCGTGACGTTCTCCCGGTCGGCGAGTTGCGCCGCGTACTGCGCCACGTTGACGGGGCCGCTCTCCTCCTTCATGGCCTTGGTCTTGCCCCACAACCAGCCCGCCCGGCTCTCGTGGGTGCCGGGGAACGGGGCGGGCGACTCGGGCACGTACGGGCCGGTCGTGACGGTGAGCGGCGGGCTCGGCGGGCTGACGTTGCCGCTGGCGTCCTTCGCCCGCACGGTGAACTCGTAACCCGTCGCGGGCATCAGCCCGGTCACCACGGCGGTGGTGGCGCTCCCGCCGACGGACACGGCCAGGTAGCCGTCCCGGTAGACGTCGTACGCGGTCACGCCGACGTCGTCGGTGGCGGCCCGCCAGCCGAGCGAGACGGCGGCGGCGGACACGGACCCGCGGGTGAGTTCGCCCGGCGCGGTCGGGGGGCCCGCGTCGGAGACGCTGCCCAGCTCGTAGATCCCGAGGTCGTCGATGACGATCGCCTCGTCGGTGCCGCCGGTGTCGACGCGCACGGAGAAGCCGAGCTCGACGGTCGAGATGATCCGCTGCCCGCCGTTGGGCACGATGGTGAAGCGGTACTGCGCGATGACGGTCTCGTCGATCTGCGACAGGCTCCCGGAGGTTCCGGTGTAGGCGGGGGTGGTCGTGACGCTCACGGCCGGGACCGGGAATCGGGGCACCAGCTTGTCGTCGAAGTTGCCGAACTGGATCTGCGAGTAGATGTCCTTCGCGACCGGCTTGTCACTGGCCGCGCTCCGCCTGAGCTGGTAGCGCAGCGCGAACTGCTGGGCGGGGCTGCCGACCGGCCGGCTGTAGACGGCGTTGACGCGCTCCTTCAGCGCTCCGGCGGACCAGCGCCGGTAGAAGTAGCTCGACAGGTTCGTGCCCTGGGCCGCGTCGCGGAGTTCGACGGCGTTGTTCCCGTCCACGCTCACGATCCGCTGCGTGCCGCCGGACGCGGCGTTGGCCACGGTCAGCGAGCTAGCGCCGGCGTCGAATCCGGTGTCCATGTCGGCGGCGAGAAGGTTGGTCTGCGGGGGGTCTGCGGCTGCGGCGACGGCTCCGTGCGGTACGACGAGCAGCGCCGCGGTGCATAAGGAGGCCAGTGCCCGGGCCAGGATGGTCATGGGTCACCCTTTCGCTGGTGCGCGGGTCGGCTACTTGACAGCCCCCGTCGCGAGGCCCTTGCTCCAGAACGACTGCAACGACAGGAACATGGCGACCACGGGCACGACCGAGACGAGCGCGCCTGTGACGACGGTGCTGTATCCGATGGGATAGCCCTGCAGTTCGCGCCAGCCGACGAGGCCGACCGTCACCGGCTGGAGTGAGGTGTCGGCGAGCATGAGCGAGGGCAGGAGGAAGTTCGTCCAGATGGCGACGAACTGGAACAGGAAGATCGTCACCATCGCGGGCGCCATGAGCCGCGCGCCCATCGCGAAGATGCGCAGCTCCCCGGCCCCGTCGATCCGGCCGGCCTCCAGCAGGGCGTCCGGGATCGAGGACGCGGCGTAGATCCTGCTGAGGTACACGCCGAAGGGGCTGACGATGCTCGGGATGAAGACGGCCCAGAACGTGTTGACGGTGCCGGTGAAGCTGAACACGAGGTAGAGCGGGATGGCCAGCACGGGCGCGGGCAGGAGCACCGCGGCCAGCACGGTGCCGAAGACCGCCTCGCGCCCCGGGAAGGGGAACTTGGCCAGCGCGTACCCGCACATGGACGCCAGGATCGTGGAGACGACCCCGCCGCCCACCGCGTACAGCAGCGAGTTGAGCAGCCAGCGCGCGTAGATGCCGTCCTGCGCCCGGAACAGGGTCTGGACGTTCTCCACGAGGGCGAAGCCCTCCCCGAACCAGAAGCCGTCGCCCGAGAAGATCTCCCCGCCGCCCTTGGTGGCGGAGACGACCAGCCACCACACCGGGAGCAGGAAGTAGACGGCGAAGAGGGTCATGACGGCCAGCACGAACGCGCGTGAGACGGGGCTCACGCTCGTGAGCGGATGCGCCCGGGGCCGCCGGCGACGGCGCGGGGCCCTGGCGGCGGGTTCGGTTCGCGGGGGCGACTGCAGTGCGGCGGTCATCAGGTGACGCTCCTGGCCGAGGCGCGGAAGACGAGGACGGACAGCACGCAGATCACGGCGCCGATCACCACGGACTGCGCGGCCGCGTAGTTGAAGTCGTTGGCCGACAGCGAACGCACCGCGGCCATGATCGGGGTGTAGGTGGACGGCAGGTTCGGCGCCACGGACTTCATGGTCACCGGCTCGTTGTAGAGCTGGGAGGTGCCGATGATGGAGAAGACGAGGGTGAGCAGCAGGGCCGGCCGGATCAGCGGGACCTTGATGAGCAGCGCGGCCTTCCAGCCGGAGCAGCCGTCCAGGGCGGCGGCCTCCATCGTCTCCTCGGGGATGGCCTGCAGCGCCGCGTAGATCAGGATCGTGTTGTAGCCGGTCCAGGCCCACGTCAGGATGTTCGCGATCGAGAACGGCAGGGCTCCGTCGGTGACGAAGCTGACGTCCACGCCGATCGAGGCGAAGAGTCCGGCGATGGGGCTCAGGGTGGGCGCGTACAGGAACGACCACACCAGGGCGGCGATCACGCCGGGCAGCCCGTAGGGCACGAAGTACGCGATCCTGAAGAACCTGCGTCCCCTCGACACGGACGAGTCCAGGAGCAGGGCCAGCAGGAGCGCGATGCCCAGCATCACGGGCACCTGGATGACGCCGATGAAACCCACCCTGCCCAGGGACGCGAGGAAGTCCCCGTCCTGGAGGACGCGCGCGTAGTTGCCGAGCCCCGCGAAGACGGTCTCGGCGCCGCCGAGGCCCAGGCCCGAGCGTTTGACCGCGAAGAAGCTCTGGACCACGGAGTACCCGGTCGGCACCAGGTAGACGACGACGAAGAGCAGGAGGAACGGCAGCACGAACGGCGCGGCCCGCCGAAGCTCGCGGACGCGGCCCGGCCGCTGTCTCGTCACGGGGGACACGATGACCTCATCTGTCGGAGTACACGGGGATGCGCGGGGCTACTTGCTGACGGAGAAGCCCTGGGCCTGCAGCGCGGTGACCGTGCCCGTCTGGGTGCTGGTCAGGGCGTCCTGGAAGGTGGCGCTCCCGGTGGGCACCTTGCCGAGGCCGTCGCCGAGGGCCGAGGCCGTGGTGGACATCACCGGGCCCCACCGCCAGTTCGGGTTCACCTTGGCCGACTCGGCGCGGAAGAGCTGGTAGATGGGCTGGCCGCCGTAGTAGCTCTCCGGGGTGTCGAGCGCCGTGCTGGCGAGCCCGGACTTGGAGGCCGGCAGGATCGCCGCGGACTTGATCAGGTTCGACACGGACGTGTCGTCGGTCGACATCCACAGGGCGAACTCGGTGGCCTCCTCGGGGTGCGCGCAGCCCTTCATGACGGCCGTGGCCGAACCGCCCGAGTTGCCGACGGAGTCCGCGCTGTCCCAGCGGGGCATGGGCGCGACGGCCCACTTGCCCGCGGATCCCGCGGCGTTGTCCCGGATCAGCGACGCCGACCAGACCGGCCCGACCTCGGCCCACACCTCGCCGCTGTTCCACGCGGTGTAGAGCGCCGCGTCGAAGGCCGGATGGGACGTGACGAGACCCTCGTCGAAGAGCCCCTGCCAGTAGCCGGCGACCTTGCTGTTGGCGGCGCTGTCCATCGTCACCGTCCAGGAGTCGCCGTTGACCCCGAACCAGGGGGCGTCGCCCTGCCAGGCGAATCCGGCGTACAGGTACGGGTCGGTGGGCAGGTTCATGATCCGGGACTTCGGGTCGGCGGCCTTCACGGCGGCGGCGGCCGTCCTGAACTCCTCCCACGTCTTCGGGACCTCGATCTTCGCGTCCTTGAACAGGTCGGCCCGGTAGAACAGGCCCATCGGCGCGGTGTCGACCGGCACGCCGAAGGTCTTGCCGTCGATGCCGACGTTGCCCCACACCCAGTCGGGGAACTCGGCGCGCCGCGCCTCGGCGTGCTCGGTGACGTCCTGGAGCAGCCCGGCGGCGAGGAAGCTGGAGAACGTCTCGTAGCCGATCTGCGCGAGGCACGGGGCCGTGCCCGCCTTCGCGGCGGTGAGCATCTTGTCGTAGCCGCCGGCGCCGCCGTTGGCGATGGCCTCGTACTTCACCTGGATGCCGGGGTGGGACTCGTTCCACAGCGCGACGGACCGCTCATAGCCCGCGGCCCAGCCCCAGAAGGTGATGTTCGCCGGGCCGCTGCCGCTCTCCCCGGTGGTGGCGGCGCACCCGGTCAGCGCGAGGCCGGTGGCGGCGATGGCGGCGGCCGCGGTGAGTCGCGCGTTTCGGTTGAGCATGACGTCCTCTCAACTGTTGTTCAGGGTCTGTTCGGATGATCACCGGCGGCATGCACGGCCGTTGAGAGAGCCCTCAGCGCCTGCTACGGGGTCCGGCGGCTGATCGTGTGCCGAGGGGAGCTTTGTTTCCCCTTTACGACGATCAGGTTAATGGCTGGATACTTGCATACAAGCTTCTGACATGCAACGATCAATTTCGTGAGTTCCCATCGAGCGCTCGTCCCCGAGCCCACGCCCGCCGGGCGCGATCCGAGGTTGTCACCGGTCGCCCGAGACCGTACGACGACACGCACCTCCGATCGCGTCTACGACGAGTTGGTCTCCGCGATCCGCGAACTGCGACTCGCCCCAGGAGCCTCCCTGTCCGAGACGGACCTCGCCGAGCGGCTGCACGTCAGCCGCACACCGGTGCGGGAAGCCCTCGCGCGCCTCGTCGACGCGGGCCTCGTCCGGGTCGTGCCGCAGGTCGGCACCCGGGTCGGGCTGATCAGCATGCGCGATGTGGAGGAGGCGCGCTTCGTCCGCGAAAGTCTGGAGGTCGCGGCCTTCGAGGTGGTGTGCGCCCGCCCGGCCCCCGACGTCACCGTCTTGCGCGACCTGCTCGAACGGCAGGAGCACAGCTACCGCACCGAGGACTACGACGCCTTCTTCGCCGCCGACGAGGCGCTGCACAGCGAGATCTTCTCGCTCAGCGGCTACCCGCGCGCCTGGCAGGCGGTGCAGCGGATGAAGCTGCAACTCGACCGGCTACGGCGGCTCGCCCAGCCCGACCTGGCCGCGGTGCGCGAGCTGATCGACGAACACACGAAGATCGTCGACGCGCTGGAGGCCGCCGACCTGCAAACCGGCCGCGACCTGATCAGCCGGCATGCCAGGCGCGCCCTCGAACTCGGCCCGTCGCTGCGCGCCAAGCACCCCGACTACTTCACGGAATGAGCGCGCCGGCGCTCCCTACCCTGAACGGACGACCATGAGCATCATCGACGTGTCCCGCGACGCGCTGGGCCGGCCGGCATGACCATCCGGATCTCCATGGGCCACATCGACAGGTACGACTCCCGCGTCGCGACGTTCGCCCGCCAACTCGGCCTCACCGGCGTGCAACTGCACACCCCCGACCTGCTGCCCGGCACCGACGGCCACTGGAGCCTGGCCGAACTGCGGGCCCTGCGGGAGCGCTGCGACGCCGACGGCCTGTCGATCGACGGGCTGGAGAACGTCCCGCTGGCCCACTTCTGGAAGATCCAGCGCGGCCTGCCCGGCAGGGACGAGCAGATCGACCACTACCGGCGAACCCTCCGCAACCTCGCCGCCGTCGGCATCGACCTGCTCGGCTACAACTTCCTGGCCACCTACGTCTGGCGCACCGACATGGCCGCGCGAGGCCGTGGCGGCGCCACGGTCACCGCCTTCGACCTCGACGACGCGCACCGCGGCAACGCGCTGGCCGGCTACCGGCTCACCCCGGACCAGCCCGTGGACGAGCCGATCACGGCCGACCAGATGTGGGCCAACCACCAGTACTTCCTCGACGCCGTCCTCCCCGTCGCGGAGGAGGTCGGCGTGCGGCTCGCCCTGCACCCGGACGATCCCCCCGTCGACGAGCCGCTGGGCGGCGTCGCCCGGATCTTCACCTCCCCGGCCGCCATCGGACGGGCCCGCGAGCAGGCCGGGAGCAGCCCGTCGTGGGGGCTGAACCTCTGCCTCGGCACGGTGTCGGAGATGGCCGGCGAGCAGAGCGTCAACGAGGTCATCGACCTGCTCGGACCGGCCGTCTTCTACGTGCACTTCCGGGACGTGCGCGGCACCGTGCCACGCTTCAGCGAATGTTTCCTCGGTGAGGGCAACTACAACCCGGCACGCGTGATCCGCCGGCTCGCCGGCGCCGGGTTCACCGGATTCCTCATCGACGACCACGTACCGGCCATGATCGGAGACGTGGACACCTGGGGCGACACCTCGTCGGAGGCGTACTGCAGCCGGGGCCGGGCGCATGCGATCGGCTACCTGCAGGGTGTGCTCAACGGCCTGGCCCTCGACGAGCCGGGCGGCGACCACGCGCCCGCGGCCGGCGGTCAGCTCCCGGCCCACCTCTGACCGGCCCGCCTCTGACCGGCCCGCCTTTAACCGGCCCGCCTTTAACCGGCGCTGCCGCGACCGGCCGGCGGGCGCTCGGAGCCCCGGAGGATGAGCCGCGTGGGGAGCACGCGGGTGGCGAACGCCGAGGTGTCGCCGTTCAGGCGGCCGAGCACGAGCCCGGCGGCGGTGCGCCCCATCAGCTCGACGTCCTGGCTCACCACCGACACGGGCGGGTCGCCGAGCAGCGCCGTCTCGAAGTCGTCGAAGCCGACCAGGGGCACCCGCCGGCCCGCGGTCCGGAAGGCGAGCAGCGCGCCGATCGTCGCGCGGTTGTTGGCGGTGAACAGGGCGTCGGCACGACCGTCGCGGAGCACGCCGCCGACCTCGCGTTCCGCCTGCTCCCGGGTGTGCGCCGTGGTGATCGTGAGCGGCGCGCCGGCGGCCGGCCCGGCCTCGGCGAGCGCCGCGGCATACCCGGCGTGCCGCTCGCGCATCGTGTAGATGTCGGGCGAGTCGCCGACGAAGGCGATGCGCCGGGCTCCGCCGGCGACGAGCGCGAGGGTCGCCGCCCGCGCCCCGCCCGCGTTGTCGGCGAGCACGGCGTCGGCGCCGCCGTACGGCACGGGCCGGTCGAGCACGACCAGCGGCGGGATCGGCGCGGCCACCTCGGACCAGTCGCGCGTGGCCCGCCGCGGCGGAACCACGATCAGGCCGTCCACCCGCTGTTCCAGGAGCCGATCGACCAGGCGGTCATGCCGCCGCCCGTCCTCTTCCGAGCTGGCGATCGTGACGAGGTAGCCGGCGGCGTCCGCCACGCTCTCGATGGCGCGGGCCAGCGTGGAGTAGTAGGGGTTGGCGAGGTCGCTGATGACCAGGCCGATGGTCTTGCCCGTCCGGCCGGGCCGGATGCTCGCCGCGGACAGGTTGCGGCGGTAGCCGAGCTTCGCGATCGCCGCGCTGATGCGCTCCGCGAGGCCCGGATCGATGTTCGTCTCCCCGTTGACGTGCCGCGAGACCGTCTTCAGGCTGACTCCCGCCTCGTGCGCGACGTCCTTCATCGTGGGGTTGCGCAGCATCAGGTCTCTCCCGTCCGGCGACCGAAACCGCCCGATCGTGGTCCGCCGGGCCCGGCCGTGTCCCCCGGCCGGGCCCGTCCTCCGTTCAGCGAGCCGATCCGACGACCCGCACGCCGCCCGCGGGCACCGTGATCTTCCCTTCGTGGACGGACCCGTCCAGCAGGTCGGTCCCCGACCCCTGGACGGTGACCTCGGTGTCGCCGTGGTTGATGAGGAAGAGGTACGCGTGGCCGGCCGAGCGGCGGGTCACGACCTCCAGCCCGTCCGCCGGACGGCCGGCCGAGGGGCGCTTCGCGACCGCGTCCAGCAGCCGCGCGCGGGCGTCGGCGGGCAGCTCGACGCCCACGTACCAGGCTTCGCCCGCGCCCCGGGCCGCGCGCGTGACCGCCGGCGCGCCCGCGAAGTCGCCGTCGAGGTAGCGGGCCTCGGCCACCGCGTCCGTCAGCTCGATCTCCTCGTGCCAGGTCGAGACCCGGGCGGGCCCCGTGACGCCGTCGATCTCCACCGAGTCCGCCTCCGCCAGGGGCGCGAACTCCTCCACCCGCACGCCCAGCAGGTCGCGGAACGCCCCGGGGTAGCCGCCGAGCCGTACCCGGTCGAGCGGGTCGACGATGCCGGAGAAGTAGCTGACGAGCACCGTCGCCCCGGCCTCCGCCGCGGCGGCGACGGCGGCGGCGTCCCGGTCGGAGATCAGGTAGAGCATGGGCACGACGATCAGCCGGTAACCAGACAGGTCGGCCGACGGCGGCACGACGTCGACGGTGACGCCCGCCTCCCACAGGGTCCGGTGCCAGCCGAGCGCCGTCTCCGCGTACGACAGGCCGTTGTGCGGATGCGACGCCCGCTCGGCCGCCCACCACGACTCCTCGGAGAACAGCAGCGCGCAGTCGGCGGCGACCCGCGTCCCGAGCACCTCGGAGCAGGAGGCCAGTTCCGCGCCGAGCGCCGCCACCTCCCGGAACTTCCGGCTGCCGGCTCCGGCGTGCGGCAGCATCGCCGAGTGGAAACGCTCGGCGCCCGCCCGCGCGGCCCGCCACTGGAAGAAGCAGATCCCGTCGGATCCGCGGGCGACGTGCGCGAACACGTCCCGCCGGAGTTGACCGGGGCGCTTGGCGGGGTTGACGGATCGCCAGCTCGTGGCGCCGGTGGCCGTCTCCATGAGCAGCCACGGACCGCCGCGCGCCAGGCCGCGCGCGCGGTCGGCCGAGAACGACAGCTCGACGTGCGCGTCAGGCGTCGGCCGCAGGTAGTGGTCGCTCGCGACGAGATCCAGGTCGGCGGTCCAGGAGCTGTAGTCCATGTTCTTGCCGGCGTCGAAGAGCACCATGTTCGTGGTGATCGGAATGTCCGGGGTGACCCGCCGGAGCACGGCGATCTCGGCGCGGAGCTGCTCGCGCAGCCGGTCGGAGCTGAACCGGTCGAAGTCCAGTTCCTGGGTGGGGTTGGAGTCGGTGAACGTGAGCCGCGGCGGCTGGATCTCCGTCCACGCGGAGTAGGTCTGGCTCCACGCGGCGGTCGTCCAGGCGGCGTTCAGCTCGTCGAGCGAGTCGTGGTAGCGCTCCCGCAGCCACGCACGGAAGGCCGCGGCGCTCTGCTCGCCGTAGCACCGCGAGTTGTGGCCGCCCAGCTCGTTGGAGACGTGCCACAGCGCGAGGGCGGGGTGCTCGCCATAGCGTCCGGCCATCCTCTCCACCAGCTCCAGCGAGTGCTCGCGGTAGACCAGCGACGACGGCGACCAGGCCTGGCGGCCGCCCTGCGCCATCGTCCGGCCGTGCCGATCGACGGGCAGCACCTCGGGGAAGCGGGTGGTGAGCCACGGCGGCGGCGAGGCAGTGGCCGTGGCGAGATCCACGGCGATGTCGTGGGCGTGCAGGAGGTCGAGCACACGATCCAGCCAGCCGAAGTTCCAGCGGCCGGGCTCCGGTTGCAACGTCGACCAGGAGAAGACGCCGACCGTGACGAGGTTGACCCCGGCCTCGCGCATCAGCCGCACGTCCTCGTGCCAGACGTGCTCGTCCCACTGCTCGGGGTTGTAGTCGCCGCCGAAGGCCACCGGTTCGCCGCCGAACCGGGCCACGACGTTGGCGGGCCACCGGATCCACTCAGCCGTCACGAGCTCTGCTCCTCACTGCGCAACGAAATCACCTGACGAAACCGCCTGACGCGATCGCCAGGCGACCGCGCCGCCGCGGCCGTCAAGCTGCGGGGAGTTCAGACTAGCGGCTTGAGACAACGTTGTTTTAGAGTGATCCCGCGTAAGCGGCCGGCGGCCCGTCCCGGCACGTCCGCCGCGGCGGACCTCCCGCGCCGCTCGTGAACGACATCGAGGGAGTGAATCGTGGCGGAGTTCGACGGCAAGATCGCCATCGTCACCGGTGGGCACAGCGGCATCGGACGGGCGACGGCCCGGCTGCTGTCCGAGCGCGGCGCGACGGTCGTGGCCGCGGGCGTCCCGCCGACACGCGAGGCCGAGGCCCCGCTGCCGGGCGTCGAACAGGCCGAACTCGACGTCACCGACGAGAGCGCCACCGCGCGACTCGTCGACGACGTGGCCGCCCGGCACGGCGGGCTCGACATCGTCGTGGCCGCCGCCGGGATCCAGCGCTACGGCACGGCGGCGGAGACCGGCGCCGAGGAGTGGAACGAGGTGCTCGCCGTCAACGTGACCGGCGCCTTCCACGCCGCCAAGCACGCGCTGCCGCACCTGCGCGCCCGCGGAGCCGGCTCGATCGTGATCGTCTCCTCCGTCCAGGCCTTCGTCACCCAGAGCTCCGTCGCCGCCTACACCACCAGCAAGGGCGCGCTCAACGCGCTGGCCAGGTCCATCGCGATCGACGAGGCGAAGAACGGGATCAGGGCCAACACCGTCTGCCCCGCCTCCGTGGACACCCCGATGTTGCGCGCCTCGGCCCGCGCCTTCTCCGACGGCACCGACCAGGGCACGCGGGACCTGGTCGAGTCGTGGGGACGCATGCACCCGCTGGGCCGGGTGGCGCGGCCGGACGAGGTCGCCGAGGCCATCGCCTTCCTGGCCGGCGACCGCGCCAGCTTCATCACCGGCATCGCGCTGCCCGTGGACGGCGGGCTGCTGGCCAACGCCGCCGTCACCCTGCCGGGATGAACGTCCGCCACGGCCACCTCGCCCCGGGGCGGCCGACGATGAGCGAGGAGTCCGGATGACGGCCGAGGTCGCGGTGCCCGGCAGGGCCCGGGTGGGCGAAGGACCGGTCTGGGACGCCGGCCGCCTGCACTGGGTCGACATCCCCGCCGGCCGCCTGCACACCAGCGACCCGGCCACCGGTCACACCACCAGCGTCGAGTTGCCGACCCTCCTCGGCGCCGCGGCGCCACGACGCGGCGGCGGCTTCGTGGCCGCGACCGCCGAAGGCTTCGCGAGCGTCGGGTCCGACGGGACGATGACCGTCCGGCGCGCGATCCTGCCCGACGGCGAACGCATGAACGACGCCAAGTGCGACCGGCACGGACGGTTCTGGGCCGGCAGCACCTCGATGGACTTCCGGCCCGGCAAGGGCGCGCTGCACGTGCTCATGCCGGACTGGACGAGCCGCGTCGTCCTCGACGACCTGGCCCTGCCCAACGGGCTCGACTGGAGCCCCGACGGGCGCACCTTCTACCTCGCCGACAGCATCGCCGGCGAGATCTCGGCCTTCGACACCGAACCCGGCTCCACCTCGATCAGCCGGCGACGCACGCTGTTCCGGGTCCCCGCCCGCACCGGCATGCCGGACGGCCTCACCGTCGACGCGGCGGGCTGCCTGTGGGTCGCGATCTGGGGCGGCGACCGCCTGGCCAGGATCTCCCCTGACGGGGACCTGCTCGGCGAGATCCCGATGCCCGTGCACCAGCCGTCCTCCTGCGCGTTCGGCGGGGCCCGCCTCGACCGCCTGTACGTCACCTCGGCCCGCGAGGGGCTCGACCTGCCCGACGACGACCCCGCCGGGTCGGTGTTCGTCCTCGACCGGCCGGGTGTCGTCGGCAGGCCCGCCACGGCGTTCGCCGGCTGAGCCGCCGAGGCGTCAGCCGGGCAGCCGGGCACCTTGGGAGTCCGCACCATGTCGCTGGGCTGAGCGCACGGGCGGGCCCGGATCCGGCCGGGGCGCGTGGTTCCCGGACCCGCCGGAGGGCGCCGTGGAGCAGGGGTGATACTGGGAATATGGACAAAAAGGACCCGGCGCCCCGAGGCCCTTCGGGCGGACGCGGGACACCGGTCGTGGACGTTCTGGTGGTCGGGGCCGGCCCGACCGGGCTCCTGCTCGCAGGCGACCTGGCCGGCTCCGGAACCGGCGTCACTGTCGTGGAACGGCGCGAGCGCGCCTCCGGCCTGAGCCGGGCCTTCGGCCTGCACGCCCGGACCCTGGAACAGCTCGACGCCCGGGACCTGGCCGACGACCTGCTCGCCATCGGCACCCGGGTCCGGACGCTGCGCCCGCTGGGCCGGATCAGCATCGACTTCTCCAGGCTCCGGACCCGTTTCCCGTTCCTGCTGATCACTCCCCAGTACGAGGTCGAGCGGGTCCTGTTCGGCCGGGCCGAGGAAGCGGGCGCCACGCTGCTGCGCGGCGTCCAGGCCACCGGGATCCGGCAGGACCCGGACGGCGTGGACGTGGACGTCCGCTATCCGGACGGAACCACGTCCACCCTGCGCGCCCGCTACGTGGTCGGCGCCGACGGCGCGGACAGCACCGTCCGGCGGAGCCTGGGCCTGCCTTTTCCCGGCAAGCCGGTGGTCAGCTCCGTCATGCTGGCCGACGTCCGGTTCGACCGCGAGCCGCCCGAGCTGCTGAACTTCGCCACGAACGAGCATGGTTTCACGTTCATCGCCCCCTTCGGGGACGGCTGGTATCGGATCATCGCCTGGGACCGGACCCGGCAGGAGCCCGACGACGCGCCCGTCACCTTGGAGGACGTCCGGGACATCACCCGGCGCACCACCGGCGACGACTTCGGGATGCACGACGCGCGCTGGTTGTCCCGCTTCCACAGCGACGAACGGCAGGTGCCCCGCTACCGGCGCGGACGGGTCTTCCTCGCCGGCGACGCCGCGCACGTGCACTCCCCGGCAGGCGGCATGGGCATGAACACCGGCCTGCAGGACGCCGCCAACCTCGGCTGGAAGCTGACGGCCGTCCTGCACGGCCGGGCCGGTGACGACCTGCTGGACAGCTACGACGCCGAGCGCCGCCCGGTGGGGCGGATGGTGGTACGCGTCAGTCACGCCCTCCTGACGGCCGTCATCGTCAGGTCGCCGCTGGTGCGCGCGTTGCGGCTGATTGTGGCCGCCGTCGCGCACCGGCTGCGCGTGGTGGAGGCCGGCGCGGCGCGCGGCATCTCCGGCATCGGGATCGCCTACCGCGCCCCACGGGGCGCCCATCCGCTCACGGGACGCCGGGCGCCGGACCTGCGCCTGGCGGGCGAACCGGCCCGCCTGTACGAGGCGCTGCGCGAGGGCACGTTCGTCCTGGTGGGCCGCGAGGTCGCCACGATCGCCGCCCCGTGGGCGGGGCAGGTGGTCGCGGCCTCCCCCGCGGCCGGTCAGCGCCCCACACTGCTGATCAGGCCGGACGGCTATGTCGCCTGGGCGGCCCAGGACCCCGCCCCGGACGAGATACGCCAGGCCCTGACCCACTGGCTGGGCGAGGCGCCCGCCCGGGAACGTGCCCGCGCCTCCCGGCGCGCCGTGCGATCATCCCGATGACGCCGCCCGCGAACGGCTCTCAGGTCAGCAGGGAGCTGTAGGCGGTCGAGTGCTGCTGCCCGGACATGAACGACAGGAACTGCCTGACGAACGCGCTGCGTGAGTAGGTGTCGGCCGTGCCGGTCAGGTCGCGGTGGAAGGCCCTGCGAAACAGCTTCTGGTACTCCTGGGCGTCGATCGCCTGGTCGTCGTCGACGTCGGTGACATCGAACAGGACGTCGGCGACCTTGATCAGCCCGGCGCTGGGCAGCGAGGTGGACGCGGCGGCGTACTCCTGGCGGGTGACCCGCCCGTCGCCGTCGGAGTCGAGGCCGGCCTGCAGTTCCCGCCACCAGGCGGCGTAGGCGTTGAAGAGCCGCTCCTCGTCCGGTTCGTCGAGGTCGAGCCGGGTGGCGATCTCTCTCGCCATCGCCGCCAGGTCGGGCCAGGCGATGTGACCGTCGCCGGTCTGGTCGAGGACCTCGGCGAAGAACCGGTCGGCCGAGTAGGTGACCGGGTCGTCCTCGTCGGGGGCCGGGGTGACGAGCCTGAACAGGGCCGCGGCCTGGCCCGCCTTGCGGCGTACGCCCTGCCACGGGCCGGCCTCGCGGGAGTGGTCGGGATCCAGCAGGCTCATGAACGACTCGACGCTCACCCAGTCGTTCGGCAGCAGCCGGGAGGCCCACGCGGCACCCAGGTAGGCGCCGTGCATGAGCGCCCGCGCCCCCGGGACGTCGGGGAGCGCGAGACGCCGGCACAGGGGCTCGGGCAGCGACGCGATGGTGATCGCGGCGGCCATCGGGCCCGCCACGGCCCGGCTCGCGGCCCACACCGCGGGGCTGTTGCGCAGCAGCGGCGGCGCGGGCACGTTGGCGAAGAGCCGGAAGAGGATGACGCGCACCGCCTCGGTGTTCTCCAGGCGATGGTGCACGATGTCGTCGAAGTAGGGCCAGAACTCCCGCACCGTCGGGGGGAGGTGATCGCTGTTGCCCTCCAGCAGGGCGAGCACCGTGCGGAACTCGGCGTAGAGCCGGTCGGTCGCGGTCCGGTCGAGCGACTCGCCGCCCAGCCGGTACATCGTCACCGACGACTCGAACAGGGTCGCCACCACCCAGGCGCGCGCTTCGGCGTCCGCCGCGTCGTAGCGGCGGCCCTGCGGGTCGCTGCCGGCGATGCGGGCGTGCAGGCGGTTGAGGCGGGTCGCCTCCCGGTTCCGTACGTGCTGGTCCGGGTCGAGCAGCCGCTGCGTGCTGGTCAACGTGTTGCGCAGCCGCCGCCACGGATAGGTCACGAACGTCGAGTTCCCGATCAACGCCGCGCCGATCTGCGGGTAGGCGGCCTCCAGCACCGTGGCGCGGGCCACCGCGAGCCCCCATCGTGCCTCGTTGACGAGGCTGCGCAGCATCGAGTCGGGCCCGAAGACGTCGAGGGTCTCCTCTGCGGCGGTCGGGGTCATCAGGATTCCTCTCCCGTGGTGGTGGTCGGCCGGCGGACGTCGCCGAAGCGGCGCTGCCGCCGCCGGTAGGCGTCAAGGCATTCCCAGAGGTGGGTCGCGCGGAAGTCGGGCCACAGCACCTGGGGGAAGACCCACTCGGCGTAGGCCACCTGCCAGAGCATGAAGTTGGAGATGCGCTGCTCACCGGAGGTGCGGATGACCAGGTCGACGTCCGGTGTGTCGGGATAGGGCAGGTGCTGGGCGAAGGTGGCCTCGGTCACCTGCTCGGCGGGGGTGGCGGTGCGGATCAGCGACCGGGCCGCTTGCACGATGTCGCGGCGTCCGCCGTGGTCGAAGGCGACCGTGAGCGTCATCTGCCGGTTGTCGCTGGTGAGCGTCATCAGGTCGGTAATGTCCTGGACCAGGCGCGACGGGATGCGCGGATCGGACATGCCCAGGAACCTGCACCGTACGCCGCGGGCGTGCAACGCCGGCGCGTGCTTGCGGATGGCCCGGCGCACGAGCCGCATCAGGATGTCGACCTCGCCCGCCGGTCTGCGCCAGTTCTCGGTGGAGAAGGCGTAGAGGCTCAACCAGGTGACGCCGGCGGAACGCGCCGCCTCGATGACGTCGATGACGGCGGTCTCCGCCGCCTCGTGTCCCGCGGTGCGAGGTAGGGATCGCTGCGCGGCCCACCGCCCGTTTCCGTCCATCACGCACGCCACGTGACGCGGCATTCCGCCCATACTTTTCATAGCTGAACGTGACTATAGCATTACCTTGCGTGCTGTCGAGCGTCACAGATGACGGGCGGAGACGCGGATCAGGCGCTTGAAAGTGCTTGCAAGTGGCGGGTTATTTCCGGCAAGTCATTTGAAATCGGCTCATCGAAGAATGTGGCCAGCCCACCTGAAAGGACGGCCTTCCCGATGACGCTCCCCCGTATGCTCACCGGTCTCGCCATCACCGTCACCGCCACCGCCACTCTTTCCGCCCTCGCGCCGGCCGCGCAGGCCACCGCCGGCAGCGCCCGCGCCTGGGGCCCGTACAGCGCCCCTGGCAAGGCCGCCCAGGCCAGCGGCACCCTGACCGCGACCGGCGAGGACCACGGCGACCTGCCGACGGCCGACCTCGTGCGCGTGTCCGGCAAGCTGTCGGACAACACCCGTGGCCCCGCGTGCGGCTGGGCCGTCTTCCGCGTCACGTACCGGTCGGGCAGCAACCTGCCGTTCCGTGAGCACCCGGTGCGCCACTGCTCCAACCGCAAGCCGAAGAGCTTCTCGTTCAAGTACCGCGACGTCTACCAGGTCGAGCTGAAGGTCTGCTCCGAGCGCAAGGCCGCCAAGCCGTCGCTCACCTGCCTGTACGCGGGCACCTGGAAGACCCTGTACCTGTCGAAGTGAGCCGCCGGGCCGGCACGGGGCACCCGCGCCGGCCCACCCGGCCCGCACTGACGTCTAGTACTACATGGCTAGATCACGTTGGGTGATCTTTCGGTTTCCCGGTGTGCGAGGGCTGGAGTATGTGAACGTGATGACATGCCCCAGCCCCAT